>NZ_CP108002.1:1512986-1815583 GCF_041435055.1 Streptomyces sp. NBC_00341
CCTGTTCGGGCAAGGAGGGCCGCGACGCCGAGACATTCTCCATGTCACCGATGTCCTCGGGGGTGAGGTCCAGATCCGACGCCTCGTCGTCGTCCAGCTCGGCGTCGGGGTTGTTCCGCCGCCTGCGCCGGTCGTTGACCAGGCAGATACCGAGTGCCAGGAAGTAGAGCAGCACGATCGGAGCCGCCAGCGTGATCATCGTCAGCGGGTCACCCGTGGGCGTGGCGACCGCGGCGAAGATCGTGATGCCCATGACCATGCCGCGCCACCAGCCCGCGAGCCGCTTGGCCGTGAGCACCCCAGTGAAGTTCAGCAGGACGAGCAGGAGCGGGAGCTCGAAGGCGAGACCGAAGACGACCACCATGCGCGTGACGATGTTGAGGTAGTCGTCGACGGGCAGCAGGTTCGTCGTGTTGTCCGGGGTGAATTCGAGCAGGACCGCGGCCGTCTGCGGCATCAGCTTGTAGGCGAGCGCGGCGCCCACCAGGAACAGCGGCACACCCGCGCCGACGAAGCTCAGCGCGTACTTCTTCTCGTTCTTGTGCAGACCCGGTGCGAGGAACGCCCAGAGCTGGTAGAGCCAGACGGGAGTGGAGAGCACCACGCCCGCCATGAGGGAGACCTTGAGCGCGATGGAGAACGGAGCGACCAGACCGTTCACCGTCATCTCGGCGCACGGGTGACCGTTCTCCTGGACCTTCCTGCCGTCGGTGCAGCCGACCGACTTCAGGATGGGGCGGATCAGGAAGTCGATCAGGTCCTTGTAGAAAAAGGCCGTGACCGAGGTGATGACGATGACCGCCAGGACCGCGATCAGCAGTCGGTTACGCAACTCACGCAGGTGATCAGCGAGAGGCATCCGCCCCTCGCCGTCCTTCTCCTGCTTGCGGGCAGACTTGAGCAACCCACTTCCCTCGTCTCGTGCGGCAGCTGCGGGGAATTCGGCAGCTGTCAGCTCTGGGTGGTGGGCTTCGCTTCACTCACGGGGCGGGAGCTCGTCACATCGCCGGGGGAGGCCTGAATGGTGCGCGCGGCGGCGGGCTGCTGGGCCGCCTGGTCCGCGGCGGCCGCGTCCGTCGGGGTCGCCGGCTCGTCGTCCTTCTTCATGGCCTTGGCCTCGCTCTTGAGGATGCGGGCCGACTTGCCGAGCGAACGGGCCATGTCGGGAAGCTTCTTGGCACCGAACAACAGGAGAACGACAGCAATGATCAGAACGATCTCTAGAGGCTTCAGATTGCCCATGATGTGCTTCCTTCTCGCTGAGACGGCTGGAGGTGGGCTCGCTGCCCTTGGGTCGGACTGCCCTTGGACCGGACACTCGTCCGACCTATTCGCTGGGAGCGATCGTAACCCGCAGGAGTAAACGCGAGGCAATGCCCGTGCATACTTTGGATAGCGGCCAGCACCTCCCTGCCCAGGCCGCCACCAGCAGCGTACCCCCCGCAACTGAGAAACAGGAGGCCGCGCCCGTCCGGATCGAACAGGCCGCCTACCTCAGGGTTTCACCCGTGGCCGCGAGATCGGTGGCCGCGTGCTCCAGATCCTCCGCGGCCCGGTTGATCCGCTCCGTGGTACGCGTCACCTGGTGACCGAGGCGCTGGGCCTCGATGAACACCCGGATGGCCAGCACGCCCAGGACGGCGATGCCGAGGAATCCCAGGGCGATGGCGAGCATGGGCCAGAACATCCGCAGAGCCTCGATGTTTCTCGTGTCCGGGTCCAAAGGACCGATGTGATCTGTCTGAGGGGAGCCCGCCGCCGCCCGGCTTCTACCGGCCGGTGTGCAGGCGCAGTGTCCGTACGCCGCCGTCGGTGAGCAGCTCCACTATCCGCTCCCCCGCCGTCCTGCGGACGGCGGAGTCGCACTCGGGGCAGGTGAAGGAGTAGAACGTCGTCCGGCTGGTGGCACCGATCGCGAGCCGGATGGCGCCCGCCGTCAGCTCGAACCGTGCGCGGCAGTCCGGGCAGGCGGCCCTGAACCGTACGGACTCGGGAACGACGACGGTCGCAACGGATGAAACATCCGACACCACGGACAGGTTGCTCATATCTCCTCCGCCGGCCCCTCAGGCCGGGCCGTCGTAGGCGGTGAGTGCCGCCCGCGCCGCCCGCCGCGCGCTCTGCGCCAGCTCCGGCGGTGAGACGATGCGCCCCTCCCGGCCGAGCCGGAGCGCCAGGCGGCGCAGCGAGGCCGGATCAGGCGTCCGCAGGGTGATCCGCATGCCGCCGTCGGGCAGCTCGTGGGCGCTGTCGTGCGGGTAGTACTCCGCGACCCAGCGCCCGCCGGGGCCCACCTCCACCACGACCTCCGGATCCTCTGCGGCGGGCTGGACCAGCCCCTCCGACAGGTCCCGCAGTTCCAGCTCGGGCGGTGCGGCAGGCTCGTCGAGCAGCCGGATCTCGGCGACCCGGTCGAGGCGGAAGGTGCGCCGGTCCTCGGAGGAGCGGCACCAGGCCTCCATATAGGTGTGCCCGACGGCGAACAGCCGGATCGGGTCCACCTCGCGCTCGGTGAGCTCGTCGCGGGCGGGCGAGTAGTAGCGCAGCCAGAGCCGGCGCCGCTCGGAGATCGCCCGGTCCACATCCGCGAAGACGCCACCCTCGGACTCGAAGGTGACCGAGAGCCGGGAGCTGGCCGCCCCCACCTCACCGGCCGCGGCCTCCAGCTTGGCGGTGGCGCGCAGCAGCGCCTGCCGGTCGCTCTCCCGCAGTCCGGGCAGCGTCGCGACGGCGCGGGCGGCGACCAGCAGGGCCGTCGCCTCGTCGGCGGCGAGCCGCAGCGGCTCCGCGACGTCGTCCGGGTTGTGCCACCAGATCCGGTCGCCGTCGGTGTCGATGTCCAGCAGATCGCCGCCGCGGAAGCTCGTCCCGCACATGGGCAGGACGTCGAGGTCCGAGATGAGCTCGTCCTCGGTGATCCCGAAGGCCCGTGCGACGTCCTGGACGTGGGCGCCGGGGCGCTCCCGCAGATACGTCACCAGCGAGAGCATCCGGCGGGTCTGGTCGATGGCGTTCGTGGCCATGAGTACGGGTCCCCCTCAGTCCTTGGCCACGGCGCGCAGCCGGTCCACCACATCGGCCCGCAGATCCGCGGGTTGCCGCACGACCACGTCCGGACCGAACTCGACGAGCCAGGCGTCCAGACCGTGTCCGTACGGGATCTCCAACTCCTCCCACCCGTCTCCGAGTTCCCGGACCGATATGGCCCGTGCCCGAAGCGGGTAGCCGGAGCCGGTCCGCAGCCTGATCAGCGCGGTACGGGTCGCCGTCTCCCCCGCCCAGCTCTCGACGGTCTCGCGGACGGTGACGACGTCGGGCACCTCGGCGGTGAACGCGCCGGCCCGGGAGCGCACCTTGCCGGCGATCCGGGAGAGCCGGAACACCCGCTCGGCGCCCCTGCCGCGGTCCCAGCCGGCCAGATACCAGTGCCCGCGCCAGCACTCCAGCGTCCAGGGCTCGACCTGGCGCTGCTCGGGGCGGGCGGCGTTGGCCTTGCGGTAGTCGAAGGTCACGGGGCGGCGGTCCCGGCAGGCCAGCATCAGGGGTTCGAACGCGGCCTCGTGCACCGGGATACGGGGTTCGAGGGCGCTGTGCACCTCGTACGCGTCCTCGGCCTCCGGCATGCCCGCGGCGCGCAGCTTCTGCAGGGCGCCGCTGGCCGCACCGGCCAGCCGGGCCTGCTGCCAGACCTTGGCGGCCAGCCCCAGTGCGGCGGCCTCCTCGGCGTCCAGCGTGATCGGGGGCAGCCGGTTGCTGTCGCGACGGGCGAGGTAGCCGGTGTCGCCGTCCAGGTTCTCCACGGTCTCGATGACCAGACCGAGCTCGCGCAGATCGTCCTTGTCGCGCTCGAACATCCGGTTGAAGGCGTCGTCGGAGCCCGCTTCCAGGTAGGCCTCGATGGAACCGCGCAGTTCGCGCTTGCTGAGCGGGCGCCGGGTCCCCAGCAGACACAGTGCCAGGTTCATCAGCCGCTCGGCCTTGGCAATCGCCATCGACGCCCTTTCTGTTTTGCTCTACGACCCTCGACCGTACCGCTCCGGGGGCTCCGGAAGAAAGCGAGGGCCCGCGCCTTGCGGCACGGGCCCTCGCGACACACGGGTGCGGATCAGACGGCGACCAGGTCGCAGACGAAGATCAGCGTCTCGCCCGGGGCGATCTTGCCGCCGGCGCCGCGGTCACCGTACGCGAGGTGCGCGGGGATGGTCAGCTGGCGACGGCCGCCGACCTTCATGCCCTGCACGCCCTGGTCCCAGCCCTTGATGACCTGACCGCCGCCGAGCCGGAACTGGAGCGGAGAGCCGTGGTTCCAGGAGGCGTCGAACTCCTCACCGGTGGAGAAGGACACGCCCACGTAGTGGACGGAGACGGTCTGGCCGGCCTCGGCCACCGGGCCGTCGCCTTCCCAGATGTCCTTGATCTCCAGGTCGGCCGGCGGCTCGCCACCCGGGAAGTCGACCTCGGGCTTCTCGATGCTCACTGACTTTGCTCCTCTAAATGATGAACTGGGCAACCGGGACAGTCTTACATCTTCGCCAGGATGTCCACGGCGAAGACCAGCGTCGAGTTCGCCGGGATGGACTGCTGCGCCTTGCTGCCGAAGGCCTGGTCCGGCGGGACGACGAGCAGCACGCGGCTGCCGATCTTCTTCCCGATCAGGCCGTTCTTGAGCCCCTTGAGGGTCACCTGGGCCAGCGGGAAGGTCTGCGTCTTGCCCGTCGCGTAGGTGCTGTCGAACGTCTTTCCGTCCTTCCACAGCAGCCCCACGTAGTTCACGACGACGCTGTCGGTCCCCTTGACGACCTCGCCCTTGGACTCCAGGACGTAGTTGGAGACCAGCTTCTTGGGCGGGGTGGACTTGCTGGGGATCTTGACGCTCGGCGCCTTGCCGTCCGTGTCGGTGCCCACCTTCGGCAGGTCGACGTTGTCCTGGGCGACCTCGCTGCCCTTCGGGGACTTCGGTACCGGCTTTCCACTCACCACGTCGACGACGAAGACGAGTGTGGCGTTGGGCTTGATGTCCTGGCCCTGGCCGTTCGCGCCGTAACCGAGATCCGGCGGGATGACCAACTCGACCCTGCTGCCGACCTTCTGGCCGACGAGGCCCTTGTCCCAGCCCTGGATGACCATGCCGGCGCCGAGCGTCAGGTCGAACGGCTGCTTGCGGTCGTAACTGTTGTCGAACGGCTTGGTGGAGTCCCAGGCCTGCCCGAGGTAGTTGACCTGGATCGCGTCACCGTTCTTGAGCTTCGCGCCGTCGCCCTCACTGACAACGTTGGTCTTGAGCTCCTTGGGCGGTGTTCCCGAGCCCTTGGCCAGGGTGGGCTTCTCGCCGAACTTCGCGCCCGCGGTGATGGCGGGGAATCCGCTCTTGGAGGGGGCGGACGCGGAGGCGGAAGCGGAGTCGGAGCCCTTGTCGTCGCTACCGCAGGCGGCTGACAGCAGCAGCAGGGGGACGACTAGAAGGCCGGCAAGTCGGCGCACTGGTTCCTCAGATCTCAGACGACACATGTGTAGGGGGGTCCCGGACACTCTAGGGCGTGCGCAGGGCACCGTACGAGGAACGTACGGTGCCCGAGTCGCACGAGGGCCGAGGCGCGTCCTGCGTCGGCTCACATACCCGCGGTCAGCTTCTCCTCTCGGTCGTCCACGGAATGGAACGGGTCCTTGCACAGGACCGTGCGCTGCGCCTGGTCGCTGAGCTTGAGCCGGACCCAGTCGACAGTGAAGTCCCATCGCTGCCCTTGGGCGCGGTGGATGAGATGGCCACGCAGCCGCGCCCTGGTCGTCCTCGGGGGCACCGACTTGCCCTCGAAGATCTTCAGGTCGTGGCAGATGCGGGCGATCTGTCCCTTAGGCTCCAGGAGGTAGTGGAGCCCGCGCCGCCGGTGGATGTCGCGGTAGGGGAGGTCTATCTGAGCGCCCCTCGGATTCGACATGGTCATGTTTCGCTTCGCCCGGTACCGCTCGATGAGCTGGTACTTCATGCCCCAGTCGATCTCGATGGAGACCGGCCCGTCGAGCGCCCGCGAACCCGCATCGCCAGCGCGCAGAGCCCCTAACCAGCATCTTCGCACCCTGCGGCTGACCCTACCGCTCGTGAAATCGTTAGCCTCGCGCTTTCACGAGGGCTGTCCAAGAGTTCATCAGGAACTCGAAAAGTTCCCTTGACCTGCAACGATAGGACTTGCTGAGGGTTCTGGTGGCTGGAAGAAAAGAGCACTTTCCAGGTGAGAGAGCCTCTCTCGTCGTACCCGCGTGTCCGTGTCCAGGGAGACGGTCGGCAGGTGGTCTCGCAGGCCGGTGCGGTCCTGCTACTACAGACAGTCCGCAAGACGGGCTTGACCAGGCGGTATCCGCAGCCCTGGCGCCTTGGCGGAAGCCGCAGGCCGTCTCCGACTCCGGGAAGATCCTGCTGGACGTGGCGCTGGCGGTCGCGGTGGCTGCCTGGCCGATGTCGGGACGCTGCGGGCCCCGTCGGCCATCGTCACTTCGGCGTCACACCGTCTGGCTCGCAGCCTCACGACGATCGACCTGCTGGCCTGGGCCCGCGTCCTGCTGCTGGACGGCGAACTGGCCGCCGCCTGGGCTTACGAATATCGGCGACCTGGCCCTGGAGACCCGAACCGACCAGCACCTTCCTTCGCCTCGCCGCGTTACCCCGTCCCGCCAGCTGACCGGCGAACCCCGGCCCGCCACGACCCGAAGGACCTTGGAGAACCCGACCCCTGCGCCGGGACTCCGCCATGACCGAGCACCGAGATCCCGTCGACCACCCGCAATGGCCCCTCAGCGACGCCTCATCACCTCAACCGAAACGGCGAGGTAGGGCCCCGAATTAGATCGGGTGGCCAGTCATCCATGCAGATAAACCAACCCAGACACCCCTGAACCTCCCATTCCAAACAGTTCCGCTGTCGAGGGATCCAGATGGGGGGAGACACACCGGTCACTCACCAGACAACGCCAGACTGCAGAACCCAACCGGATTAAACGAACCTGCCTCATGAGATAGTTGCGTATCCTCCTTATACTCTGATTGGATAACTGTCGCGAGCCACGACCCCCGAGACCACAAACACTCCTAGGAGGAGTAGATATGTCCAGATCTACAATCGCACGAAACATTGCCAGAGCAGCCGTGACGACAACTGCCGCCATCGGCGTCACCCTCGCGACTGTCAGCATCGCATCGGCGGCGGACAAGGACGGCACCCTCAACGACGGGGAGTTCGGCCTCTACTACAACTCCAACCAAAAGGGGTGCGTATTTGACCACAACCAGCCCGGCGTCGCGATCGCCGATGGAGACTTGAGCCAGGACTATTATAAATCGTCCAGCATCTACGTCAGCTGCGCAGGCCAGGGGCAGAGCGTCAACAATAACGCCGCCGCGTACTGGAATCGCACTCACGGGACTATTTGGGTCTATACCGGAGTGAGGGGTGGCGGCCTCGAAGGATCACTTCCCGCAGGATACGCAGGAAACGCCTCTCTAAATTACAAGAATGCCATTACTTCGTTCGCAGATTCTACATACCGGGCCATCTGGAAGGGTTAATCTCCCCCGTGTACTCAGGGCCGCCATTCTGTCCGAGTTTTCGGATCAGAATGGCGGTTCCGCTTTCTGCTCTATTACAGGAATCCGCATGCGCTCTTATTGGTATTATTTTACGCGGTCAACTTCTGTCGCGTGTATGTCTGCCCTCCTCATGAGTTGTTCGACCCACGGCCCGGTGAATGACGAAACGGATCATCACCCAGTGACGGCCCCTAAGATTACAACAACAGAGGGTTTGGAGTTCCCCCTTGACGAATACCAAGCGTCAGAACAGGAGCAAGAGAAATTTGACAGGGCCCAGGCGATTCTGACGGATCAATGCATGGAGCGATTTGGATTCGAGTATGCTCCCCCCGAAAAAACTTCCACCTCCACGGATCACGGGCATGCGGGGGTTTTTGGAATTCTCGACATGGAGATCGCCGCTCGACACGGATATGGACGCAAGGTCGAGACGGACCCTCAAGCCGAGGGCGCGTCACCGCGTAGTGAAACTGAGCGTGTCGCCCTGACCGGAGCGAACGATTTGACTCTCGAAGATCTGCCGATGAGCCAAGAGGAAGCCGAAAAGCAAGGTGGCAGCGAGCAAAAAATCAACGGTCGGCGGGTACCTGTCGGGGGCTGCACCAGAGAATCGTTTCTAAAGCTCTACGCTCGCACACCAGACAGTGTTGATCTCCTGTACGTCTTCAGCCTCCAGAGAGATGCCGAGTCTGCAGCCCTGAATGACTCCCGGATCAAGAATGTCAACAAGCTTTGGTCTGCATGCATGAAGAAGCAAGGATTCACCGCAAGTGATCCGATGAAGGCGGCCACGCAACTGGGATTCGATAAGGATCCATCCTCCCCTCGCGCCATAAACGCCGCAAAGAAAGACGTCAAGTGTAAGCAAAAGGTAAATTTGGCGGGTGTCTATTTTGATGTTCAATCCATCTATCAGAATAGAACAATTCACACCAATATCAAGACACTCGATCTCGCTAAACGTCAGCTTAAAGAGAGGATCAAGCTCGCCGAATCGCTCACCCGTTAACGGTTCACGGAAGCTCGACCAAGTCGAGATCGCCACAGAAATTCTCAAGCGGATCGAATCTTGAATCAATTTCTGTCAAACCTGCCGTCAAGCCGCCCCCACACTTCCGCCTCCCCTTACCGGAGCACTTGATCGCATCCTATCCCTCTACACAGCTTGACCACCCGCGAGAAGGAGGCCTTTTCACTCCTATCCAATGCACCCATCTTTGATGATCTCACCGAATCCCTCAACGTCACCAAACGGACAGTAAAATTCCATGTTTACGGCATGCGTGAACGACTCGGAGGGATCGCTTATACGCAACTCTGCATTGTTTCGTACTTGCACGCCACTAACAACGGCTAACACAATGAGTTGATCTGTCGGCGGGTGATCAGGCAGCAGGCGAGCTTGAGGAAGGCTTCGTGGATGTCGGCTCGGCGTTCCCAGCGGATGCGGAGGCGTTTGAAGCCATGGAGCCAGGCGAAGGTGCGTTCCACGACCCAGCGGTAGGTGCCCAGTCCAGTGCCGTGGAGGGTGCCGCGGCGGGCGATGGCCGGCACGATCCGGTGTTGGCGGACCTCGTCGCGGTAGATTTCGTGGTCGTATCCGCGGTCGGCGAAGAGGGAGTCGGGCTTGCGTCGTGGGTGACCGACCCCGCCTCTGACCGGCGGGATGGCGTCGATTAGAGGCAGTAACTGGGTGACGTCGTTGCGGTTGCCGCCGGTGAGGATCACGGCGAGCGGAGTGCCATGGCCGTCCGGATCAGGTGGTGTTTCGATCCGGATCGGGCACAATCGACCGGTCTCGGTCCCGTATGGCCCCCCTTTTACGGCTCGCACGTGGCTGGAATCGACGACGGCCCGCGACCAGTCGAGGCGGGCAGCCGCGTTCAGCTCGGCCAGAGCACTTCGTGCAAGCGCTGCCAGACGCCGGCCTCGTTCCAGTCCCGCAGCCGTCGCCAGCACGTCATGCCCGACCCGAATCCCAACTCCTTCGGCAGGAACTCCCATTGAATGTCCGTGTGGAGCACGAAGAGGTTGCCGCACAGCACCCCTCCCGGTCGGGCAGTAGCTTCCGGCCCGGGTGCCGGAACCGACGCTCCTTGCGCGGCAGGAGCGGCTCGATCCGCTCCCACAAGTCATCCGACACGATCCACGGCGAAGTCCCCCATGCACCGCCAACGCCCAAATCATGATGCGGACACGGCCACCAAGGCCCAGCCACCTCATTGTGTTAGCCGCTGTAACAACGAATAACACAATGACGCGCAGAGGTCCGTCCCTAGAGGTATCCCGGCCCACCGCTGTTGACGAACCGGTCAGGCCTGCTCTAGCAACTCCGGAAACTGCTGCAGGTCATCGGCCACGCGGTCGAGCTCAGGCTCGTCCAGCGATGCTGTTCGCGTCCGGTAGATCGCCCCGCCAGGGCCAGCGATGTGGGACTGGCCTCCTACGTTCGACCCAATGGCCAGACCGCAGGACTTCTGGTCCACGCCCATATCGACAGCTCAATACTCCTTGAGCTGCAGAAAAACATCCCCTGCAGGGGCGACGAAGTAGCCGTTGCCGACGTCCGCCCAAGTGACGTCACCAATGCTGTCGTAGAAAGTAACCAGGTCAGCAGGGGCGACACTCACTGGGACAAGCATGCGAGCGGTGGCCTGATCGTCGTGGCCGGCCGGACCACATTGGTCCCTGGTGCGAATCCGTGCTCGTGCTCGAACTCGTTGGTCATTGCCTTCAGGTCCTCAGATACCGTGCTCATCTACAAAGCCAACCAGGCGTACGAAAGCGAACGGTCACTCATGAGCGTGGATCATGAAATGCGCCGCAGCCATCTACGGGATGACCGACAATCTTGCTGGTGAAGGTTGGAGCACTGCCCTGAACAGTCGGTGGGTGATGAGGCAGCAGGCGAGTTTGAGGTTGGCTTCGTGGATGTCTGCTCGTCGTTCCCAGCGGATGCGGAGGCGTTTGAAGCCGTGGAGTCAGGCGGTTGGGTCGGCCGCGCAGTGAGGTGCTTGCCGTGGCAGGTCCTGTTCCGCGCGGCCTCCCGCCGAACCGAACATGAAGGATTCCTGTCATCCGGCTCTCCGGTGACTACTGCGTGAGTGGTCTGGTCGGCCCTTCCGAATGGATACGGTCGTGGCAGGTATCGCAGGCCACAACCGCTTTGCGGCGCCGGTGGAGCGTGGCGCGCGCCCAGTCGGAAGACTGCAATCCGGCATCTGCGAGAGCGCGGATGTGGTGCACTTGCACGTTGCCCTCGCTTCCCCAGATCTCGCACGTATCCGCCAGGAGTCTCGCGATGAGTTCATTCTGCGGATAGTCCACCCGGATCGGTTTACGATCGGCGAGTTCGGCCGCTCACTGCCGTCGGTCCGCCGCACCGTGCCACCAGGGACTTCGTGTCCTTCCGTTCGATTCAGCCCTCGAACAGACGCGGGATCCATTGGAGGTATCGATTCCGACCTTGTGCTTGGCGGCCATCTTCGGTACTGACGAACGGTGCCTTGCGGCAAGGGCCTTGGTCATGGATGTCTCCATGACCCGTTGCAGCCGGAAGAAATCTCCGGCGAGCAGGTAGTGCTGGGCCATGCCCCGGCAAACGGTCCCGAAACGTCGCCACGATCGCATGATCGCCGCTGTTGATCAAGGCCATGAGAGGTGCCCCCAGGACCGGCAAGTCCTGGGGGCCGTGGTGCGTGCCACCGGCTCACATACCCGCGATCAGCTTCTCCACTCGGTCGTCCACGGAACGGAACGGGTCCTTGCACAACACCGTGCGCTGCGCCTGGTCGTTGAGCTTGAGGTGGACCCAGTCGACGGTGAAGTCCCGGCGCTGCTCCTGGGCCCGCCGGATGAAGTCGCCGCGCAGCCGGGCCCTGGTGGTCTGCGGGGGCACCGACTTGCCCTCGAAGATCTTCAGGTCGTTGCAGATGCGGGCGGCCTGCCCCTTGCGCTCCAGCAGGTAGTACAGACCTCGGCGGCGATGGATGTCGTGGTAGGCGAGGTCTATCTGGGCGACCCGCGGATTCGACATGGTCATGTTGTGCTTGCCCCGGTACCGCTCGATGAGCTTGTACTTCATGACCCAGTCGATCTCGGTATCGATCCGGTCGAGGTCCTCGGCCTCGATCGCGTCCAGCGTGCGGCCCCACAGTTCGAGGACCTTCTCGACGTTGCCCGTGCGGATGCCTCGGCGGTCGACGAAGTCCACGGCCTTCTCGTAGTACTCGCGCTGCACCTCGATGGCGGATGCCTCGCGGCCGCTGGCCAGGCGCACCTTGCGCTGTCCCGTGATGTCGTGGCTGACCTCCCGGATCGCCCGGATCGGGTTCTCCAGCGTCAGATCCCGCATCACCGTGCCCGCCTCGATCATGCGGAGCACCAGATCGGTGGCGCCGACCTTGAGCAGCATGGTCGTCTCGGACATGTTGGAGTCACCGACGATGACGTGGAGGCGGCGGTACCGCTCCGCGTCCGCGTGCGGTTCGTCCCGGGTGTTGATGATCGGACGGGAGCGTGTCGTCGCGGAGCTGACGCCCTCCCAGATGTGCTCGGCACGCTGGCTGACGCAGTAGACGGCGCCCCGCGGGGTCTGCAGCACCTTGCCGGCGCCGCAGATCAGCTGCCTCGTGACGAGGAAGGGAATGAGGATGTCCGCGAGCCGGGAGAATTCTCCGTGCCGGGCCACGAGGTAGTTCTCATGGCATCCGTAGGAGTTTCCGGCCGAATCGGTGTTGTTCTTGAAGAGATAGACGTCGCCCGCGATTCCCTCCTCGTGCAGACGGCGTTCGGCGTCGACAAGCAGGCCTTCGAGAATGCGCTCGCCGGCCTTGTCGTGAGTGACCAGCTCGGTCAGGTTGTCGCATTCGGGGGTTGCATATTCCGGATGCGATCCCACGTCGAGGTAGAGGCGGGCGCCGTTCCGCAGAAAGACATTGCTGCTGCGGCCCCATGACACAACACGGCGGAAGAGGTAGCGCGCCACTTCATCAGGAGACAGTCGGCGCTGTCCCCTGAACGTGCACGTGACGCCGTACTCGTTCTCCAGCCCGAAAATGCGGCGGTCCATGACTGAACATTACGCCTGATGGCCCGAGCTGAAACCGGGTTCGACGGCACCGTTTCGATCATTTTCCGATCCTCGCACCGCGACAGCACTACGCCCGGGAGCTGCGAGGACCCTTCCGGTGGCCAGCAGAACCAGCAGCGCCGCCACTCCACCGGCCCCCGCCACCGCGAAGCTCCACGCCGTCCCGCCCAGTTCCACGGCCGGTCCCGCCACCGCCGTCCCGGCCGCCGCGCCCACCCCGAAGGTCGTCACCAGCCACGAAAAGGCCTCCGTCACCGTGCCCCTCGGAGCGTGCCGGTCGACGACGATGAACGAGCAGGCGATCGCGGGCGCCAGGAACACTCCCGCGACCCCGGCCAGCACGGTCATCGCCACCACACCAGGGGTCAGCGTCAGCGGCAGGTAGCCCAGCGCGAGCAGCGCCACGATCACCCGCAGCCGGCGCTCGGGCGGCCCCGACCACTGCCGCGCCCCGTAGGCCGCGCCGCCGATCAGCGCGCCGAGCCCCAGGGCGGCCATCAGCCAGCCGTAGACGGACTCCTGGCCCTGGTCGTCGGCATAGGCGACGCCCGCCACCGTGATGGAGCCCAGCGCCAGACCGACGAAGAAGAACGAGCCGAGCAGCGCCAGCAGCCCCGGCGAACGGAGCGCACCGAGCCAGTGCGCCTCGCGCGGCGCGGAGCGCCAGGTCCTGGACGGCTCGGACAGGACGACGGACAGCGCCCCCAGGACCCCTATCGCGTTGATCACGAGGAGTGCGGCTGCGGGCGACCAGAGGGAGACCAGCAGGGTCACCAGCAGCGGCCCCACCGTGAACATGACCTCCTGCGCGACCGCGTCCATGGCGTACGCCCGGTGCACCCGGTCCTCACTGCCGAGGACGCTCGGCCACAGGGCGCGCAGACCGCCCTCCAGGGGAGGTGTGGCCACGCCTGCGAGTGCCACGGCCCCGTAGGCGAGCGGCAGCGACCCGAAGCCCACCAGGGTGAGCAGGGCCATCCCGATGGCGGACAGGACGGCGGCGGGCAGTTGGACGCGCGGCTGGCCGTACAGATCCACGGCGCGGCCCAGCAGCGGCTGTCCGACCGCCGTGCCCAGCCCGTACACCGCGGCGAGCGCGCCCGCGAGCGCGTAGCTGCCGCCCTCCGCACGGGTGAACAGGACGATCGCGATGGGGGCGGTGCCGTTCGGCAGCCGCCCCACGAGGGTGCCGGTCAGCAGCCGGGCGGCATGCCGCGCCCGGAGGATGTCCAGATATCCCGCGGCCATGTCCCGCCCCTCTCCCCGGGACGCCTTCCGGCCACCCTAGGTGTTACGTATAACTTCCTGGATCATACGTACCATGTGACCAGCCCGCAGGTCCACCTCACGGCGCCTGCCCCGACCGGCCCGGAGGCCCGAGTGACCAGCCCAGCACAACCCGCCCCCTCCCGGCCCACCAGCCGTGACGTGGCACGGGCCGTCGGCGTCTCGCAGGCCACCGTCTCCCTGGTCCTCGGCGGCAAATGGCGCGGCCGGGTCTCCTCCGCCACCGCGGAGCGCGTGCGGGAGGCCGCCCACGAGCTCGGGTACCGGCCGAATCTCGCCGCCCGGAATCTGCGCCTGGGCCGCACCAGGACCGCCCTGCTCGTCGTCCCGGCCCTCACCAACGAGTTCTTCGCCCGGGTGTACACCGGGGCCGCCGCCGTCGCCGCCGAGCACGGCTTCGGCGTCGTCCTCTACCCCTCGCCCGACGGCACCGGCCCGGCCCGGGACCCCTTCGCCTCGGCCCGCGCCGCGCTCGACGGGGTCATCGCCTCATCGATGGCCGCCGACGCGCTGGGCGCCCTGCACGGGGCCGACCTGCCCCTGGTCATGCTCGACAGCGACCCCTCGGCCCCGGGTCCGGCGGCCCGCGTCAACCTCGACGTCGCCGACGGGATGCGTCAGGTGACGGAGCATCTGCTCGCCCTCGGCCACCGCCGCTTCGTCCATCTCGCCTCCGCCGTCGACACCTGGACGTTCGCGGTCCGCGCCGAAGCCGTCCGGGACACCCTGCGCGGCGTGCCCGGCACCGACGTACGCACCGTGCCGGCGGCGCTGGACGTACGGGCCGGCCACGCG
This sequence comes from Streptomyces sp. NBC_00341, assembly GCF_041435055.1. Lineage (NCBI taxonomy): Bacteria > Bacillati > Actinomycetota > Actinomycetes > Kitasatosporales > Streptomycetaceae > Streptomyces > Streptomyces sp. NBC_00341. The sequence continues at coordinate 1,527,743 of NZ_CP108002.1, forward strand.
GCCGCGGAACACGCACTGGCCCTTCCCGGCCCCCGGCCCACCGCCATCGTCTGCGACGACGACATCCTGGCCGCGGGCGCCTGCAAGGCGGCACGCCGGCTCGGACTGCGGGTACCGGACGACCTCTCCGTGACAGGCTTCGACGATCTGGCCCTGGCCACGGCCGTGGAGCCCGAACTCACCACGGTGCGGCTGCCCGCAGAACAGGTCGGTGAGCGCGGTATGAGCGCCCTGCTGGCCGTTCTGGACGGCCGCACGGCCGAGACCGGCAGCCTGCCGGTGCACCTGGTCGTCCGCGGCTCGTCCGCTCCCCCGCGCCCGGACCGGCCCGCATGACAGAGCCCCGGCCCGCCGGGGAGGCGGACCGGGGCAGAGCCCTACGGCGGAACGGACTACTCCACGTCCCCACCGGAATCGGTGGAGCCGGAGCCGGTCGAACCGGCCTCGGTCGAACCGGAATCCGCGGAATCGCCGGAGTCGGTAACGGCCTTCTTGCCGCTCGACTTGCCACTCGACTTGCCGGTGGCCGTCGCCGTGGTGCTGTCGTCGCCGTCCTCCGTGTCCGAGGGGGCGTCCGTCGGCGTCGAGCCGGCGCCGTCGGCCTCCAGCAGCCGCGCCAGCTGCCGGCCGACGATCCGCTTGAACTTGCGCTGCTGCGGCCTCGTACGGTCCAGGACCGCGACCTCAAGCCGGTCTGCGGGGATCTCCCGCTCACTGCCGTTGGGATCGCGGGACAGCGCCTGCACCGCCAGCTTCAGCGCCTCGGCCAGTGACATCCCGTCACGGTGCCGCTGGTCCAGGAAGGTGCTGATCTGCTCCGCGTTGCCACCGACGGCGACCGAGCCGTGCTCGTCCACGATCGAGCCGTCGTGCGGCAGCCGGTAGATCTGGTCACCGTCCGCCGCCGCGCCCACCTCGGCGACGACCAGCTCCACCTCGTACGGCTTCTCGGCCGCACTGGAGAAGATGGTGCCGAGCGTCTGCGCGTAGACATTCGCCAGTCCACGGGCCGTCACATCGTCACGGTCATAGGTGTATCCGCGCAGATCCGCATAGCGCACGCCGCCGATGCGGAGATTCTCGTACTCGTTGTACTTACCGGCGGCGGCGAAACCGATCCGGTCATAGATCTCGCTGAACTTGTGCAGCGCGCGGGACGGGTTCTCGCCGACGAACACAATGCCGTCGGTGTACTGCAGCACAACCAGGCTGCGACCACGGGCGATGCCCTTCCGGGCGTATTCCGCCCGGTCGGCCATGGCCTGCTGAGGTGAGACATAGAACGGCGTCGACACCGGCTATCCGTCCCTTTCTGTCAGTGACAAGAGCATCGAAGGAGCCTGGGCACGGGGGTCAGAGCAGCTCGGCGCGCGGGCCGTCGGGCTGTTCCATCCTTCGTTCCAGAACCGAGCGGGCGATGTCGGCGGATTCCGTCTCGGCCAGTTTCCGGAAACCCTCGTCGGTGATGACGGTGATGATCGGATAGATACGCCGGGCGACGTCGGGCCCACCGGTCGCCGAGTCGTCGTCCGCCGCGTCGTACAGCGCCTGCACGACCAGGGTGAGTGTCTGCTCCTGCGTCAGGTCCTCGCGGTAGAGCTTCTTCATCGAGGTGCGGGCGAAGATCGACCCGGAGCCCGTGGAGGCGTAGCCCTGCTCCTCGGAGCGGCCTCCGGTGACGTCGTACGAGAAGATCCGGCCCCGCTCGCGGTCGACGTCGTAGCCGGCGAAGAGCGGCACCACGGCGAGCCCCTGCATGGCCATCGCCAGATTGCTCCGGATCATCGTGGAGAGCCGGTTCGCCTTGCCCTCCAGGGAGAGCTGGGCACCCTCGACCTTCTCGAAGTGCTCCAGCTCCAACTGGAAGAGCTTGACCATCTCCACGGCCAGCCCCGCCGTACCGGCGATACCCACCGCCGAGTACTCGTCGGCCGGGAACACCTTCTGGATGTCGCGCTGCGCGATCATGCTGCCCATGGTCGCCCGCCGGTCACCGGCCAGCACCACGCCGCCGGGGAACGAAGCCGCAACGATGGTCGTCCCGTGCGGGGCCTCGATGGCCCCCTTCATGGGCGGCAGCTGCCGGTTACCCGGCAGCATCGCGGGCGACTGGTCGGTCAGGAAGTCCATGAAGGATGACGATCCCGGCGTCAGGAAGGCAGCTGGTAGACGCCCGGTGCTACGAGTGTTGGCTTCCACGCGTTTCCCTCCAGGTAAGCGATGGCCCTGCGCAAGGTGTCAGGATCATCCCCCAACTTGCCGATGGCCGAATTGCAGTTGAAGCACAGTACGCCTCGGACCCTACCCGTCTCGTGGCAGTGATCCACATGTACGGCGGGAGCAGCTGAACCGATGCGCCTGCCACCCGCCACGGGATGCCCTGCTGTCCGCAGAGGCACCCCGTGGTGGGGAACGTGGCTACGTGATCAGCTCTTCGAGCGGTTCACGTCGGGCACCGCGTCCTACTCGCCACCCTTTTGAACAAATGATCGAACGAAGTCCTCGGCATTGGCCTCGAGGACGTCATCGATCTCGTCGAGGACGTCGTCGACGTCGTCGCTCAGCTTCTCCTGTCGCTCCTGGAGGTCGTCGGAAGCCTGCGCGTCCTGTGCCTGCTCCTCGGTCCCCTCGGTGGAGCGCGTCGCCTTCTGCTGTCCGCCACCGGTGTCCTTGGTCGCCATATAGCTCACCCCGCTCGGTTCGAAGCACTTGATCAGACCCTACCTACGGGGTCCGACATTGGCCCGGTACTTGTCTCAACGTCCGGAGGTCATCGGAATGATTCCCAGCCGACGGCCCTTTCAGCCGCCCGCGAGCACCCGGACCAGCTCTTCCGCGGTACGACAGCGGTCCAGGAGGTCCTTGACGTGCTCACGGGTGCCCCGGAGCGGTTCCATTGTGGGTACCCGCTGCAGGGAGTCATGGCCCGGAAGATCGAAGATGACCGAATCCCAGGAGGCCGCCGCGACGTCGTCCGCGTACTGCTCCAGGCAGCGGCCGCGGAAATACGCCCTGGTGTCCTCCGGTGGCGCCGTACGGGCCTGCTCGACCTCGTTCTCGTCCAGCAGGCGGTTCATCCTGCCGCGGGCCGCCAGACGGTTGTACAGGCCCTTGTCGGGCCGTACGTCGGCGTACTGGAGGTCCACCAGGTGCAGGCGGGGCGCGTCCCAGTCGAGGCTGTCCCGGCGGCGGTAGCCTTCCATGAGCTCCCGCTTGGCGATCCAGTCCAGCTCGCGGGACAGGCTCATCGGATCGTTCTCCAGCCGGTTGAGCGTGTCCTCCCAGCGGATCAGGATGTCCTTGGTCTGCTCGTCGGCGTCCGCCCCGTACCGCTCCTCGACGTATTTGCGGCCGAGCTCGAAGTACTCCATCTGGAGCTGTACAGCGGTGAGTGTCCGTCCGCTGCGCAGAGTGACCAGCTGCTGGAGATCCGGGTCGTGGGACACCTGGTGCAGCGTGCGCACCGGCTGGTCGACGGCCAGGTCGACGTTGATGAAGCCGTCCTCGATCATGGAGAGGACCAGCGAGGTGGTGCCCAGCTTGAGATAGGTGGAGATCTCCGAGAGATTCGCGTCGCCGATGATCACATGCAGTCGGCGGTACTTCTCGGCGTCCGAGTGGGGTTCGTCGCGGGTGTTGATGATCGGCCGCTTGAGTGTGGTCTCCAGGCCGACCTCGACCTCGAAGTAGTCGGCGCGCTGGCTGATCTGGAAGCCGTGCTCGTGGCCGTCCTGGCCGATTCCGACCCGTCCGGCTCCGGTGACGACCTGGCGCGAGACGAAGAACGGGGTCAGGTGGCGCACGATGTCCGAGAACGGGGTCTCCCGCTTCATCAGGTAGTTCTCGTGCGTGCCGTACGAGGCGCCCTTGTTGTCGGTGTTGTTCTTGTAGAGGTGGATCGGCAGGGCGCCGGGCAGCTGGGCCGCGCGTTCGGCGGCCTCGGCCATGATGCGCTCGCCGGCCTTGTCCCAGAGGACCGCGTCCCTGGGGTTGGTGATCTCCGGGGAGCTGTACTCGGGGTGTGCGTGGTCGACGTAGAGCCGTGCCCCGTTGGTGAGGATGACATTGGCCAGGCCGATGTCCTCGTCCGTGAGCTGACTGGAGTCGGCGGTCTCGCGGGCGAGGTCGAAGCCTCGCGCGTCTCGCAGCGGGTTCTCCTCCTCGAAGTCCCAGCGGGCGCGGCGCGCCCGGTGCATCGCCGCCGCGTAGGCGTTGACGATCTGGGACGAGGTGAGCATGGCATTGGCGTTGGGATGGCCGGGCACGGAGATCCCGTACTCGGTCTCGATGCCCATTACTCGCCGTACGGTCATGCGGCCCTCCTTGCCCGGCGGCGCTCCCTTCCGGGAGCGGCGCTCAAGTACCGCTGCTTGTCCGGTGCGTGCGCGGTTCTGCCTGTACCCGCACTGCGCGACCGGGCGGTATGCATGAGCCTAGAGCGCCTCTGTGCTGGTGGGGAGATCAATTACGTCATTGCTGCGGTGTCGTCGCAGCTGTCCGGAAAGCAACCGGCTGCGGATGCCCGGCCGGGCATCCGCAGCCGGTCTGCGTTCTACAGGTACTGCCCGGTGTTCGCCACCGTGTCGATGGACCGCCCGGTGTCCGCGCCCTGCTTTCCGGTGACGAGTGTGCGGATGAAGACGATCCGCTCACCCTTCTTGCCGGAGATCCTGGCCCAGTCGTCCGGGTTGGTGGTGTTCGGCAGGTCCTCGTTCTCCTTGAACTCGTCCACACATGCCTGGAGGAGATGGGAGACGCGAAGGCCCTTCTGGCCCTGGTCGAGGAAGGCCTTGATGGCCATCTTCTTGGCCCGGTCGACGATGTTCTGGATCATCGCGCCGGAGTTGAAGTCCTTGAAGTACAGGACCTCCTTGTCGCCGTTGGCGTACGTCACCTCGAGGAAGCGGTTCTCCTCCGACTCGGTGTACATCCGCTCGACGACCGACTGGATCATGGCGTGCGCGGCGGCTTCCTTGGAGCCGGTGTGCTCGGCGAGGTCGTCGGCGTGCAGGGGCAGCGAGGGTGTGAGGTACTTCGCGAAGATGTCCTTCGCGGCCTCCGCGTCCGGACGCTCGATCTTGATCTTCACATCGAGGCGGCCGGGCCGCAGGATCGCGGGGTCGATCATGTCCTCGCGGTTGGAGGCGCCGATCACGATGACGTTCTCCAGGCCCTCGACGCCGTCGATCTCGGCGAGCAGCTGGGGGACGATGGTGTTCTCCACGTCCGAGCTGACGCCGGATCCCCGGGTACGGAAGAGCGACTCCATCTCGTCGAAGAAGACGATGACGGGGGTGCCCTCACTCGCCTTCTCGCGGGCACGCTGGAAGACCAGGCGGATGTGGCGCTCGGTCTCACCGACGTACTTGTTGAGGAGTTCGGGGCCCTTGATGTTGAGGAAGTAGCTCTTGCCGGCGGGCTGGCCGGTGACTTCGGCGACCTTCTTCGCGAGGGAGTTGGCGACGGCCTTGGCGATGAGCGTCTTGCCGCAGCCGGGCGGGCCGTAGAGCAGGATGCCCTTCGGTGGCCGCAGTTCGTGCTCCTTGAAGAGGTCCGGGTGCAGATAGGGGAGCTCGACCGCGTCGCGGATGAGCTCGATCTGGTCGCCCAGGCCGCCGATCTTGTTGTAGTCGATGTCCGGGACTTCTTCGAGGACGAGTTCTTCGACCTCGCTCTTGGGAACGACTTCGTAGACGTAGCCGGACCTGGGTTCGAGCAGCAGGGCGTCGCCGGGCCGGATGGTGATGTCCAGCAACGGCTCGGCGAGCCGCACCACCCGTTCCTCGTCGGTGTGCCCGACCACCAGGGCTCGTTCGCCGTCCTCAAGGATCTCCTTGAGGGTGACGATGTCCCCGGCCCGCTCGAATTCCATGGCGTCGACCACGTTGAGCGCTTCGTTGAGCATGACTTCCTGGCCGCGCCGGAGGTCTTCGAGCTCAACGCTGGGACTGACGTTCACCCGGAGCTTGCGGCCCCCGGTGAAGATGTCGCAGGTGCCGTCCTCGTTGGCCTGCAGGAACACACCGAAGCCGGCCGGTGGCTGTGCCAGCCGGTCGACCTCTTCCTTGAGGGCCACGATCTGGTCGCGGGCCTCGCGCAGTGTGCTGGCGAGCCGCTCGTTCTGAGCGGACACGCCTGCGAGGTTGGTCTGGAACTCGACGATCCGCTCTTCGAGAATCCTCGTATGACGCGGAGAGTCGGCGAGCTTACGTCGCAGGACGGCGATTTCCTGCTCAAGATAGGCGACCTGGCCGGCTGGGTCATCGGACCCCCGCCCGGGCCGGATGCCGCGGTTGGTGTCGTCGTCGTGGGCTGCCACGGTCCTCACCTCCTCCAAGGGGAGCTGGACGCTTCCTGACCCTACCTGGGTGGGTGATGATTGAAACCCCTAGATCACAAAGACTGTGAGGCGTGTCCGATCTTCACCCTTGCGCTCTCCCTCGTGTCAGGGGAATACCCACCCTTCAACATCGGAAAGCGGCCGGTTGTATCGTCGAAGTGTTCAACACCCGTCAGGGCTGGCTTTTTTTGGTTCGGATACGCAGGAAACGGCAGGCGAAATGACCGCGCAGCAGGACGCTCCCACCGGTGGCGACACGCAGGACCTGGAGGTCTGGATCGATCAGGACCTCTGCACGGGGGACGGCATCTGTGTGCAGTACGCGCCCGAGGTCTTCGAGCTGGACATCGACGGACTCGCCTATGTGAAGAGCGACGCGGACGAGCTGTTGCAGGACAAGGGGGCGACCACCCCGGTGCCGTTGCCGCTTCTCCAGGACGTGGTCGATTCGGCCAAGGAGTGTCCCGGCGACTGTATTCATGTACGACGCGTTTCGGACAGGGTCGAGGTCTTCGGTCCCGAGGCCGCCTGAACCGTCGGCCGTAGCGGCCGGCGGCTGCGGGAGGGGCGACCGTCAGGCGTTGCCGCCGGCCGAGCCGTCGGAGTCGTCGGAGTCGTCGGACAGGCTGTTGCGCACGAAGGCCCCGTTCTGCCACTGCCAGGTGACCTTCTCCTGCTTGTCGGGGCAGCAGGACGGGACCGAGGACGAGGAGTAGCCGAGGAGCGTCGCGGAGACGATGCCCTCACGCACGGTGAAGTCACCGACGCTCATCTTCTGGGCGGGGTCGACCAGGGTCGCGACGATCCTGGGTGCGGCCCCGCTCTCCTGTGTGAGGACGTAGACGCCACTGGGCGGTGTGCCCAGTCCGGCCGCGCAGTGGACCACCGCGACGGTTTCCGGGCGGCCGTCGCCGTCGAGGTCTCCGGGGGCCTCCTTGGCGACCGTGTTGCCGGTGTCGCCGCACTTCAGGGGGAACGCCGCGCGGGCGGGGTCGGGCGGGGCCACGGGGGCCGTGCCGTGCTGCACCGCGGTGCGGTGGGGCGTGGTGGAGGCAGAGGCGGCCGTGTCGGGCTGGAGCAGGCCGGCTGCCGCGACGACGGCGGCCATGGCAGCCGCGGTGGCGAGCCAGTGCAGCGTCGTGCTGTCGGTGTGCGCGAGGTCCGGGAGCGCGGAGGTCTGCACGCGGGATGTCTCCTGTGGTTCCTTTGGTGCGGAATGCCTGAGAGGCAGTGCCGTCGGCAGGGTGTCGGCGGCCGGGTGGCGAGTGGCCAGCATCGTGCCACACCTCACACATCAGCGGAACGGTGGGGTCCCGGGGATTGCCCGCCCGCGGTGCGCCGGTACCGGACACAACGAAGAGGCGCCGCCGCCGAGTTCCCGGGTCTGCCCGGGAACTCGGCGGCGGCGCGAACGCGTTGCCGGGTCAGCCGGCGGCGGTGCCGCTCTGGCTGCCGGGTCCGCTGTAGTCGTCGCCGTAGGCGCCCTTGGAGGGGCGGCGGCGGCGCGGCGGGGCCTGGACCCCGTCGGCCAGCCGGCGGGCGGTGACGAGGAAGCCGGTGTGGCCGATCATCCGGTGGTCCGGGCGGACGGCGAGGCCCTCGACATGCCAGTTGCGGATCATCGATTCCCAGGGCTGCGGTTCCGCGAAGCAGCCGATCTCACGGATGGACTCGACCGTGCGGGAGAGCTGGGTGGTGGTCGCCACGTACGCGCAGAGGATGCCGCCCGGGACGAGCGCCTTGGAGACGGCGTCCAGGCACTCCCAGGGCGCGAGCATGTCCAGGACGACGCGGTCGACGTCGGTCTCCGTCAGGTTGTCCTGGAGGTCTCCGACGGTGAGCTGCCAGGCGGGGTGCGGGCTGCCGAAGTAGCGCTCGACGTTCTGCTGGGCGATCTCGGCGAAGTCCTCGCGGCGCTCGTAGGAGTGCAGCATGCCCTGCTCACCGATGGCGCGGAGCAGGAAGGTGGAGAGGGCGCCGGATCCCACGCCGGCCTCCACGACGCGGGCGCCGGGGAAGATGTCGCCGAAGGCCAGGATCTGCCCCGCGTCCTTGGGGTAGACCACGGCGGCGCCGCGGGGCATGGACAGGACGTAGTCGGGGAGCAGGGGGCGCAGCGCGAGGTAGACGACGTTCCCCGTGGTGCGGACAACACTGCCTTCGGGAGCACCGATCAGCTCGTCGTGCGAGAAAGAACCCTTGTGGGTGTGGAAGTTCTTTCCGGCTTCGAGCGTGAAGGTGTAGTGGCGTCCCTTGGGATCGGTGAGCTGGACCTGGTCCCCGACCTTGAAGGGCCCACGTCGGCGGGCGGCACCGGTCGGTTCAGACATGTGACCAGCGTACCGGTGTTTCCGTGGGCTCCGACCGCGTGTCCGGGTGCGGGCGCGGGGTCAGGCGGCGGGTCGGGCCATGGCGGCGACGAATGCGCGTTCGACGTCGGCCGTGGACAGCACGCCGTAGATCTCACCGGTGTCCTCGACGACGAGGTACTCGGTGGCGGGGCTGGCCTTGAGCCGGTCCAGGAGGGCTTCGCCGGCGAGTTCGGCGGAGACCTTCATGCCGTCGGTGAGGTCCTGGGCCAGGCCGCTGACGGCGACCCAGGGGCGGCGGTGTTCGGGGACGGCGACGATGGCGGCCTCCCGGACGACGGCCTTGGGATCGCCGCTTCCGTCGACGACGACGAGGGCGCGGGCGCCCGCCTCGTTGGCGCGCCGCAGCGCCTCGGAGAGCGGGGTGGCGGCCTCGACCGGTACCGCGCGCCTGGTGAGGGCGCGGGCGCGCAGGTCGGGCAGGTGCTCGCGGAGCCGGGCCATGCGCAGGCTGTTGCCCGCTCCGGTCCAGATGATGGCGGCGAGGACCGCGGCGAGCAAGGCGTCGATGACGGTGTCCATGCCGCTGAGGCTGTCGGTGTCGTTGCCGAAGGACCCGGTGCGGGTGAGGAGGGGGAGGCCGATGAGGGTGCTGACGGCGAGGGCGCGGCCGACCCAGGCGGCGGCGACGGTGCCGCTCATCGGGCGGCCGGTGATCTTCCAGACGACGGCGCGGAGCATCCGGCCGCCGTCGAGCGGGAGGCCGGGCAGCAGGTTGAAGACGGCGACGATGAGGTTGGAGATCATCAGTCCGCCAAGGAGCACTCCGGGGACGGTGCCGCGTTCGACGAAGTTCAGCGGGATGTAGAAAAGACCGGCCAGGACGAGGGAGAGCAGCGGGCCGACGAAGGCGAGGACGAATTCGCGGCCGGGGGTCTCGGTTTCCTTCTCGATCTCGGAGACGCCGCCGAAGAACTGGAGCTGGATGCGGCGTACCGGCAGTTTGTAACGCAGTGCGACCACGGTGTGCGCGAGTTCGTGGACGAGCACGGAGGCGTAGAAGGCGATGGCGAAGAAGAGCGCGACGAGGTAGCGCGCCGCGCCGAGGCCGGGCAGCACCCGGTCGAGCTGGCCGCCGAAGACCCAGGTGATCAGGGCCGCGACGAGGAACCAGCTCGGTGCGACGTAGACGGGTACTCCGAAGGGGCGGCCCATCAGGATGCCGCCTCCGGGCTCTTCGCGGCGCGGCGGTTTGCCCTTGCCGGGGCCGGCGGCGGGGTCCGATCCCCCTTCGCCGGGCTGCGGCCGCCCGCTGTTGCCGCTCTCGTCCACGAGGTCCCTTCGGTCGGTGCCGTCCGGCACGATCATGCAGTGTTCGGGGGTCTGTGGTCGATGGTATGCCGGTTGTTGTCAGTGGCGGGTCGTAGGGTCTTCGTCATGACCTCAGTGCCGCGGCCGCCTCAGCCGCCCTCGTCCCTTTCGCCGTCGCGGGCGAGCGACTTCATGCAGTGTCCCCTGCTGTACCGCTTCCGGGTCATCGACAAGCTGCCGCAGAAGCCCAGTGAGGCGGCTACCCGGGGCACGCTGGTCCATGCGGTGCTGGAGCGGCTGTTCGACAATCCGGCGACGGAGCGGACGGCCGGCCGGGCCACGGCGCTGATCCCCGGCCAGTGGGACCGGCTGCTGGAGTCGAAGCCTGAGCTGTCGGAGCTGTTCGCGGAGGATCCGCGGGGTGAGCGGCTGTCGCGGTGGCTGTCGGAGGCGGAGCGGCTCGTGGAGCGCTGGTTCTCGCTGGAGGATCCGACGCGGCTGGAGCCGGCCGAGCGGGAGCTCTTCGTCGAGACGGAGCTGGACTCCGGGCTGCGGCTGCGCGGGGTGATCGACCGGATCGACGTGACACCGGCCGGTGATGTCCGGATCGTCGACTACAAGACGGGGAAGGCGCCGCGTCCGGAGTACGCGGAGGGTGCCCTCTTCCAGATGAAGTTCTACGCGCTGGTCATCTGGCGGCTGAAGGGTGTGGTGCCGCGCCGCCTGCAGCTGGTGTACCTCGGCAGTGGGGACGTGCTGACGTACGACCCGGTGGTGGCGGATCTGGAGCGGGTGGAGCGCAAGCTGCTGGCCCTCTGGGAGGCGATCTCGCTGGCCACGGAGACCGGTGAGTGGCGGCCGCGGCCGACGAAGCTGTGCGGCTGGTGCGACCACCAGGCGCTCTGTCCCGAATTCGGTGGTACTCCCCCGGTCTATCCGCTGTCGGTACGCCCGGCGGAGCCCGATCAGGACGTCCAGGGCAGAATGGACCCGGTCCGCGCTGAGGCCGGCCGGCCTGTGGCCCTCGAAGGACCTTAAGGAGACTCCGTGGCGATCCGCGTCCTACTGGTTGATGACCAACCCCTGCTGCGCACCGGCTTCCGGATGATTCTGGAGGCTGAGGGTGATCTCGCGGTGGTGGGTGAGGCCGGTGACGGTCTCCAGGCTATCGACCAGGTGCGGGCGCTGCAGCCCGATGTGGTGCTGATGGACATCCGGATGCCGCGGATGGACGGTGTGGAGGCGACGCGCCAGATCAGCGGCCCCGGCAAGGACGGTCCGGCGAAGGTGCTGGTGCTCACGACGTTCGATCTCGACGAGTACGTGGTGGAGGCGCTGCGCGCGGGTGCCAGTGGTTTCCTGCTGAAGGACGCCCCGGCCAATGAGCTGGTGCAGGCGATCCGGGTGGTCGCGGGCGGCGAGGCGATGCTCGCCCCGAGTATCACGCGCCGGCTGCTGGACAAGTACGCGGACCATCTGCCGTCCGGCGAGGAGCCGGTTCCGGACACCCTCAACACGTTGACGGACCGCGAGGTGGAGGTCCTGAAGCTGGTGGCGCGCGGCCTGTCCAATGCCGAGATCGCCGCCGACCTCTTCGTCAGTGAGACGACGGTCAAGACGCATGTGGGCCATGTGCTGACGAAGCTGGGACTGCGTGACCGGGTGCAGGCGGCGGTGTACGCCTACGAGAGCGGGCTGGTGCGTCCCGGCGCCCAGTGACCCCGCCGGACGACCGCCGGGGGTTGGATCCGGGGCACGGTCCGGGGCTCAGTCGGTGCCGCGGCCCAGTTCCCAGAGCTGGAGGTCGGCGGAGGAGTTGACCGCCCACTCCACGCCGGTGAGGCCGTCGAGGGAGGCGACGTACTGCTTCCCCTGCCAGACGGGGAGGACCGGGACGTCCTCCGCGACGATGTCCTGGAGCTGCTTGAAGGTCTTGGCGGCGACGCTGCGGTCGGCCTCGCGGCGGGACTGCGGGATGAGCGTCTTCCGGGCGAGAGCCGACTTGTAGGGCGAGTTGAGGAAGTTGTTCCTGTCGAGGAACGGCGCCGTGTAGTTGTCCGGGTCCGGGAAGTCGGGGAACCAGCCCATGCCGTAGACGGCGTACTCGCCGCGCAGTTCGGCCGGGCGGTACTTCTCCCAGGGGGTGCCCTCGACGGTCACGTCGAACAGGCCCGTGCCGTTGAGCTGCTCGCGCAGGGTCCTGAACTCGGCCGCGGTGGCGTCGCCGTAGTGGTCGGTCGTGTAGTGCAGGGTGAACTTCACCGGGGTGCGGATCCCGGCATCGCGCAGGATCGCGGCGGCCTTGGCCGTGCTGGGCTCGCCGTACTTGTTGAAGAACGAGTTGGTGTGTCCGGCGATGCTGGACGGGATCAGCGAGTACAGCGGTTCGGCCGTGGTGCCGTACACCTCGCTCGCGATCTGGCCCCGGTCGATGACCTGGGCCATGGCCTGGCGGACCGCTTTGTTCTTCACGGCGGGGTTTTCGGTGTCGAATCCGAGGTAGCTGATGGCGAGGCCGGGCATCTCGGTCAGCTTGATGCCGTCCCGGGGGTGCTCCAGCATCTTCTGCGACTGCTCGGGCGACATGGTGCGGGTCATCATGTCGATCTTCTTGTCGTCGAGCGCCCTGCCCATGGCGGTGGCGTCGGGGAAGAGATCGAGTTCCACCTTGTCGTTCAGCACCTTGAGATCCCCCTTGTAATGGGGATTCTTCGTGAAGACGACTTTCACAACCTGATCGTTCTTCACTTCCGGCTTCATCGTGTACGGTCCCGAGCCGTCCACCTGGAATCCGTCGCGCGGGGAGCCCGCCGGGTATTTGGCGGGCTGGATTATTCCGGCGGGCGGGGTGGCGAGCTTGTAGGGGAAGGTCGCGTCCGAGGTCCGGAGATGGAATATGACCTCGCGCTCGCCCTTGGTCTCGACGGTGTCGATGTTGTCGAGGAGCGCGACGGGTCCATTGGTGGACTTGATGCGGATGACGCGGTCGATGGAGTACTTGACGTCCTCCGCGGTGACCGCGCTGCCGTCGGCGAATTCGAGGCCGCTGCGCAGCTTGCAGCGGTAGCTCTCGTTCTCCGTGTCGGTGAAGGTGCAGCTCTCGGCGGCCTCCGGTACCGGCTCGCCGCCGCCGCGCGGGACGTGCATCAGGGTCTGCACGGTCTGCCGCAGCACGTTCCAGACGCCGGCCTCGTAGCCGATGGCGGGGTCGAGCGGTGCGGGGGCGTCCTTCGAGCCGACGAACCGGTCCGTGGTGCCGACAACGATGGCGCCGCTGCCATCGCTCCCACCGTCCGACGCGCCGCAGGCGGCGAGTACGGGCGCGAGCAGGCCGACCACGGCCGGCAGCACCAGTGTCTTGCGGTTCATCGTGGACGTTCTCCCTCATCCGGTCATGGAGAAAACGACATTAGTAGGCGTCATCGGCAATGCCGGACCGGAGCCGTCCGATACGTAATCAGGTGGTCACGGGCATGCGGGGAGCACAGTTTCCCGGATGCCGGAATGATTCGTACAGGGATTCATGAACCAGGACACTTGGGTACGCCAAAACGGACAGCCAGGTGAATCTCCCGAACACATTACCGGCCATTCGGGTGACGAAGGTCACTTCAATGGAAACAGGGTGAGCGGTTCCAGGTATTGACATGCACTCGACTTGCTTACACGTGAGTGCGACAGGAACTGCACGTCCCGTACCGAGAGATTCTCCATTCATTCACAGAAATACTCTCGGTGTACGGCTCAACGCATTCCCGTGACCAGGCCCCTGAGAAATGCGAGGTCGACTTCTTCGAGGGAACTCACGACGACCCGGCCGGGGGCGGGGGCGATCGGTGACACCGACGGCACGGCGACCACCCGGCACCCGGCGGCCTCCGCCGCGGCCACCCCGGTCGCGGTGTCCTCGATGACCGCGCAGAGCCGGGGATCGGCCCCGAAGCCGCGCGCGGCGGTGAGATACGGCTCCGGGTGCGGCTTCGTCCGGGTGACCTCGTCGCCCGCGACGGTCAGCCCGAAGTGATGGTGGCCCACCGAGTCCAGCACCCGGTCGATGATCCGCCGGTGCGAGGCCGAGACCAGGGCGGTGGGGATCCGGTGCCGGCCCAGCTCGGCCAGCAGCCGGGCCGCTCCGGGCATCAGCGGCGCACCGAGGCCGATGCGCTTCTCGAAACGGTCGTTGAGCAGCACGGTCAGCTCGGGAAGTGTGATGTCGGCGCCCGTGGACTCGATCAGGTATCCGGCGCTGCGGGTCATCGGGCCGCCGACGACCACCTCACGCCACGCCTCGTCCAGGGTGTGCCCGAGGTCGGCGAAGACCTCCTTCTCGACGTCCCACCAGAAGCCCTCGGTGTCGACCAGGGTGCCGTCCATGTCGAGAAGCACGGCCTGCAGGGCCGCACCCTCGGCCGTACGGGTCAAGGACGCGGGAATCGTACTGGTCATCCGGCACACCTTTCATGAGGGGCGAGAAGGCCGGCCACCGTTCCCCTGAGGGACGGTGACCGGCCTGCACTGGACCGACCAGTGTACGACTCGTCCGGCTACCACGCGTTGAACGGAGCCCTACCGCGCGTTGAAGTACTTCGCCTCCGGGTGGTGGATGACGATCGCGTCGGTGGACTGCTCCGGGTGCAGCTGGAACTCCTCGGAGAGGTGCACGCCGATCCGCTCGGGCTGGAGCAGGTCCGCGATCTTCGCCCGGTCCTCCAGGTCGGGGCAGGCGCCGTAGCCGAGGGAGAAGCGCGCGCCCCGGTACTTCAGCGCGAACATGTCCTCGACGTCGGCCGGGTCCTCCCCGGCGAAGCCCAGCTCCGAGCGGACCCGGGCGTGCCAGTACTCGGCGAGCGCCTCGGCCAGCTGGACGGAGAGCCCGTGCAGTTCCAGGTAGTCGCGGTAGGCGTTGGCCTCGAAGAGCTTGGCGGTCTCGCCGCCGATCCGCGATCCGACGGTGACGACCTGGAGGCCGATCACGTCCGTCTCGCCGGACTCCTCCGGGCGGAAGAAGTCGGCGAGGCAGAGGCGGCGGCCGCGGCGCTGGCGCGGGAAGGTGAAACGGGTGCGCTCCGAGCCGTCCTCGTGGAGCAGGATCAGGTCGTCGCCCTTGGAGACGCAGGGGAAGTAGCCGTAGACGACGGCGGCCTCCAGCAGGTTCTCGGTGTGCAGCTTGTCGAGCCAGCCGCGCAGGTGCGGGCGGCCCTCGGTCTCGACCAGTTCCTCGTACGTCGGTCCGTCACCGGCGCGGGCCTGCTTGAGGCCCCACTGCCCCTTGAAGAGGGCGCCCTCGTCGAGCCAGGAGGCGTACTCCTTGAGCTGGATGCCCTTGATGACCCGGGTGCCCCAGAACGGCGGGGTGGGCACCGGGTTGTCGACGGACACGTCGGAGCGGACACCCTCCTCCGGCTCCTCGACCTCCAGCACCGCGGTCTCCCGCTTGGGCACGCGCCGCTGCTTGAGTTCGGGGAGGGTGGCGCCGGGGACGCCGCGCTTGACCCCGATGAGGGCGTCCATCAGGCGCAGCCCCTCGAAGGCGTCGCGGGCGTAGCGGACCTCGCCCTCGTAGATCTCGTGCAGATCCTGCTCGACGTAGGCGCGGGTGAGGGCCGCGCCGCCGAGGATGACGGGGTACTCGGCGGCCAGCTTGCGCTGGTTGAGCTCCTGGAGGTTCTCCTTCATGATCACGGTGGACTTGACCAGGAGACCGGACATGCCGATGACGTCGGCGCGATTCTCCTCTGCGGCTTCCAGGATCGCGGAGACGGGCTGCTTGATGCCGATGTTGACGACGTTGTAGCCGTTGTTGGACAGGATGATGTCGACGAGATTCTTGCCGATGTCGTGGACGTCGCCGCGGACGGTGGCCAGCACGATGGTGCCCTTGCCCTCGGCGTCCGACTTCTCCATGTGCGGTTCCAGGTGGGCCACCGCGCTCTTCATGACCTCGGCGGACTGGAGCACGAACGGCAGCTGCATCTGCCCGGAGCCGAACAGCTCACCGACGACCTTCATGCCCTCCAGCAGGGTGTCGTTGACGATGTCGAGAGCGGGACGGGTCTGCAGGGCCTCGTCGAGGTCGGTCTCCAGGCCCTTCTTCTCGCCGTCGATGATCCGGCGCTGGAGACGCTCGTCCAGCGGCAGGGCGAGGAGTTCCTCGGCCTTGCCCGCCTTCATCGACTTCATGTTGACGCCCTCGAAGAGCTCCATGAGCTTCTGCAGCGGGTCGTAGCCCTCGGCGCGGCGGTCGTAGATCAGGTCGTGAGCTGCCTTGAACTGCTCCTCGTCCAGCCGGGCGATCGGCAGGATCTTCGACGCGTGCACGATCGCGGAATCGAGTCCGGCCTTCACGCACTCGTCGAGGAAGACCGAGTTCAGGACGACGCGGGCGGCCGGGTTGAGACCGAAGGAGATGTTGGACAGGCCCAGCGTCGTCTGCACGTCGGGGTGGCGCTTCTTGAGCTCACGGATCGCCCCGATCGTCGCGATGCCGTCGCCCCGCGACTCCTCCTGCCCGGTGCAGATGGTGAAGGTGAGGCAGTCGATGAGGATGTCCGACTCCTGGATGCCCCAGTTGCCGGTCAGATCCGCGATGAGCCGCTCCGCGATGGCGACCTTGTGCTCGACGGTACGGGCCTGGCCCTCCTCGTCGATGGTCAGCGCGATCAGCGCGGCGCCGTGCTCGGCGGCCAGCTGCGTGACCTTCACGAACCGCGACTCGGGCCCGTCACCGTCCTCGTAGTTCACCGAGTTCAGCACCGCACGGCCGCCGAGCTTCTCCAGACCGGCCCGCAGCACCGGCAGCTCCGTGGAGTCCAGCACGATCGGCAGGGTGGAGGCGGTCGCGAACCGGCCGGCCAGCTCCTCCATGTCCGCGACCCCGTCGCGGCCGACGTAGTCGACGCAGAGGTCGAGCATGTGCGCGCCCTCGCGGATCTGGTCGCGGGCCATCTCCACGCAGTCGTCCCAGCGGGCCTCCAGCATCGCCTCGCGGAACTTCTTCGACCCGTTGGCATTCGTCCGCTCACCGATCGCCAGGTACGAGGTGTCCTGCCGGAACGGCACCGTCTGGTAGAGCGAGGCGGCGCCGGGCTCGGGGCGCGGGTCGCGGACGGCGGGGGTGAGGTCACGGGCCCGGTCGACGACCTGGCGCAGGTGCTCCGGCGTCGTACCGCAGCACCCGCCGATCAGGGACAGACCGTAGTCGGTCACGAAGGCTTCCTGCGCGTCCGCCAGACCCTCGGGGCCGAGCGGGAAGTGCGCGCCGTCCTTGGTCAGCACGGGCAGGCCCGCGTTCGGCATGCACATCAGCGGGGTACGCGAGTGCCGGGCCAGATAGCGCAGGTGCTCGCTCATCTCGGCCGGGCCCGTCGAGCAGTTCAGGCCGATCAGGTCGATACCCAGCGGCTCCAGAGCCGTCAGGGCGGCGCCGATCTCCGAGCCGAGCAGCATGACGCCGGTCGTCTCGAAGGCGAGCGAGCAGATCAGCGGCACGTCGACGCCCAGGGCGTCCATCGCCCGGCGCGCGCCGATCAGGCTGGACTTGGTCTGCAGCAGGTCCTGCGTGGTCTCCACGATCAGGGCATCCGCGCCGCCGGCGAGCAGGCCCTCGGCGTTCTTCTGGTAGCCGTCGCGCAGCACGTCGTACGCGATGTGGCCGAGCGAGGGCAGCTTGGTGCCGGGGCCCACCGAGCCGAGGACCCAGCGCTGGCGGCCGTCCTTGGCCGCGAACTCGTCGGCGACCTCGCGGGCGATGCGGGCGCCCGACTCGGACAGTTCGTGGATGCGGTCGGCGATCTCGTACTCGTTCGCCGCCGAGTGGTTCGCGCCGAAGGTGTTCGTCTCCACGCAGTCCACGCCGACCGCGAAGTACTCCTCGTGCACCGAACGCACGATGTCCGGCCGGGTGAGATTCAGGATCTCGTTGCAGCCTTCGAGGTTCTCGAAGTCCTCGAGCGTGGGGTCCTGGGCCTGGAGCATGGTGCCCATCGCGCCATCGGCCACCACCACCCGGGTGGCGAGCGCTTCACGGAGTGCTGCGGATCGGGTCCTGCTGTCGGCGGAAGGGGTCGGCGACGGGGCCATGGATGTACTCCCTGGGATGCGACGGCTGTCGGCTTTGCGGCTTCGGCGGAAGGCGCACCTGGCCAGCCTAGCCGGGCGGCGTCCTGAGCCGTCACTCTGTCCCACGAATCGGACGGCATGCTGTTCCGGGGGCTGTCCGGACCGGCGGGGTGCCGCAGACTTCTCCTGCGATCGAGCACGGGTCGGCATCGACCGATAGTGTTCAGCATTGTCGAACCACAGTGGAGGAGTACGGCGCGATGGCCAAGAACATCCAGTCGCTGGAGCGGGCGGCCGCGATGCTGCGACTGCTGGCGGGCGGCGAGCGGCGACTGGGACTCTCCGACATCGCCTCCTCGCTGGGCCTGGCCAAGGGCACCGCCCACGGCATCCTGCGCACGCTCCAGCACGAGGGCTTCGTCGAACAGGACGACACCTCCGGCCGCTACCAGCTCGGCGCCGAGCTGCTGCGCCTGGGCAACAGCTATCTGGACGTCCACGAGCTGCGGTCCCGCGCGCTGGTCTGGACGGACGACCTGGCCCGGTCCAGCGGTGAAAGCACCCATCTGGGCGTACTGCACCAGCGTGGCGTCCTCATCGTCCACCACGTCTTCCGGCCCGACGACAGCCGGCAGGTCCTGGAGGTCGGGGCCATGCAGCCGCTGCACTCCACGGCCCTGGGCAAGGTGCTGGCCGCCTACGACCCGGTGGCGCACACGGAGGCCATGGAGGCCGAACGGCAGTCGTTCACGCCCCGCACCGTCACCGATCCGCAGGAGTTCGAGTCGATGCTCGACCTGATCCGCGCGCGCGGCTGGGCGGCCGACATGGAGGAGACGTGGGAGGGCGTGGCCGCGGTGGCCGCCCCCATCCACGACCGGCGCCGGATGCCGGTCGGCGCCGTGGCCGTGACCGGTGCGGTGGAGCGGGTCTGCGTGGACGGCGGACTCAGGCCCGACCTGGTCGCCGCGGTACGCGACTGCGCCCGCGCGGTCTCCCGGGATCTGGGCGCCAGGCGCTTCTGAGCTCCGTAAGGAATCATCGGATATGGGTCCCACGATCGAGTTGTAGGCCACAGACCCCTTGACGCCCCATTCACCTGAGAGAAACACTGCCGTGCACCGGTCGGCATTGTCGAACGTCTAACGGAAACAAGCGTTAGGGTGTGACAGTGCCAAGGGCCGGTAACGCCCTCACATGAGGGCGCGGACCACCGGAGGGACCCGGGGTTCGGCTTCCTGGACGAAGGACAAAGGAGTCGCGGGTGTCCAGCTCCGACATCTTCATCGGCGAGACCATCGGTACCGCCGTACTCATTCTGCTCGGCGCCGGTGTCTGTGCCGCCGTCACCCTCAAGCACTCGAAGGCACAGAACGCCGGCTGGCTGGCGGTCACGTTCGGGTGGGGCTTCGCGGTCCTGACCGGCGCGTATATCGCGGGCGGCGTTTCCGGCGCCCACCTCAACCCGGCGGTCACCATCGGTCTGGCGATCGAGGGCGGCACCAAGTGGAGCGACGTACCGCTCTACCTGGCGTCCCAGCTCCTCGGCGCGATGATCGGCGCGGTGCTGGTCTGGCTGACGTACTACGGGCAGTTCCGGGCGCATCTGACGGATCCGGAGATCCTGAAGGCGCACCTGGGCGAAGAGGGCATGGTGGACCAGGCTTCTGCCCCCAAGGCCGGACCGGTTCTCGGCATTTTCTCGACCGGTCCTGAGATCCGCAACGCCGTGCAGAACGTCGTCACCGAGATCATCGCGACGGTCGTCCTGGTGCTGGCGATCCTGACCCAGGGCCTCAACGACAACGGCAACGGCCTCGGCGCGCTCGGCGCGCTGATCACCGCCCTGGTCGTCGTCGCCATCGGCCTCTCGCTCGGCGGGCCGACGGGTTACGCGATCAACCCGGTCCGCGACCTCGGTCCGCGCATCGTGCACGCGCTGCTTCCGCTGCCGAACAAGGGCGGTTCCGACTGGGGCTACGCATGGATCCCGGTCGTCGGCCCCCTCGTCGGCGGCGCACTCGCGGGCGGGCTCTACAACCTCGCCTTCGCGTGAGACACCGGGCCCAGAGCCGTAACCCCAAGACCCTCACAGACCTCCGGGAGCACACCGTGACCGACGCACCTACCACCGGCACCCACGGAACCGGGCCGTTCATCGCGGCCATCGACCAGGGCACCACCTCCAGCCGCTGCATCGTCTTCGACAAGGACGGCCGGATCGTCTCGGTCGACCAGAAGGAGCACGAGCAGATCTTCCCGAAGCCGGGCTGGGTCGAGCACAACGCGACCGAGATCTGGGAGAACGTGCAGGAGGTAGTGGCGAGCGCCATCGTCAAGGCGGGCATCACCGCCGCCGACGTGAAGGCGATCGGCATCACCAACCAGCGCGAGACCACCCTGATGTGGGACAAGAACACCGGCGAGCCCGTCCACAACGCCCTCGTCTGGCAGGACACCCGCACCGACGCGCTCTGCAAGGAACTCGGCCGCAACGTGGGCCAGGACCGCTTCCGCCGTGAGACGGGCCTGCCGCTCGCCTCGTACTTCGCCGGGCCCAAGGTCCGCTGGCTGCTCGACAACGTCGAGGGGCTGCGCGAGCGGGCCGAGCGCGGCGACATCCTCTTCGGCACCATGGACTCCTGGGTCATCTGGAACCTGACCGGCGGCACCGAGGGCGGTGTGCACGTCACCGACGTCACCAACGCCTCGCGCACCCTCCTGATGAACCTGCACCGCATGGAGTGGGACGACAAGATCCTCTCGTCCATCGGCATCCCGGCCGCGGTGCTGCCCGAGATCCGGTCCTCCGCCGAGGTCTACGGCCACGCCAAGGGCGGCGTGCTCGACGGTGTGCCGGTCGCCTCCGCGCTCGGTGACCAGCAGGCCGCGCTGTTCGGCCAGACGTGTTTCGCCGAGGGCGAGGCGAAGTCCACGTACGGCACCGGCACCTTCATGCTGCTGAACACCGGCGAGACGCCCGTCAACTCCTACAACGGGCTGCTGACCACGGTCGGCTACCAGATCGGCGACCAGAAGCCGGTCTACGCCCTGGAGGGGTCGATCGCCGTCACCGGTTCGCTGGTGCAGTGGATGCGCGACCAGATGGGCCTGATCCAGTCCGCGGCCGAGATCGAGACCCTGGCCCTGTCGGTCGAGGACAACGGCGGCGCGTACTTCGTGCCCGCCTTCTCCGGACTGTTCGCCCCGTACTGGCGCCCCGACGCCCGCGGCGTCATCGCCGGTCTCACCCGCTACGTCACCAAGGCGCATATCGCCCGTGCCGTACTGGAGGCCACCGCCTGGCAGACCCGCGAGATCAGCGACGCCATGACCAAGGACTCCGGCGTCGAGCTGACCGCGCTCAAGGTCGACGGCGGCATGACCTCCAACAACCTGCTGATGCAGACCCTCGCCGACTTCCTGGACGCACCCGTGGTGCGGCCCATGGTCGCCGAGACCACCTGCCTCGGCGCCGCCTACGCCGCCGGCCTCGCCGTCGGCTTCTGGCCGGACACCGACGCGCTGCGCGCCAACTGGCGCCGGGCCGCCGAGTGGACCCCCCGCATGGACGCGGACACCCGCGACCGCGAGTACAAGAGCTGGCTCAAGGCCGTACAGCGGACCATGGACTGGCTCGAAGACGAGGAGTAGAGATACATGACCACCCTGCAGAGCGTCCCCGCCCTCGGGACGCATCCGGCCTCCGGCTCCCTTCCGAGCCGCGCCGAGACCCGGGAGCAGCTTTCCAAGGCGACGTACGACCTCCTGGTGATCGGCGGCGGCATCCTGGGCATCTCCACCGCCTGGCACGCCGCGCAGTCCGGACTGCGGGTGGCTCTGGTGGACGCCGGTGACTTCGCCGGCGCCACCTCCTCCGCCTCCTCCAAGCTGCTCCACGGCGGTCTGCGCTACCTGCAGACCGGCGCGGTGAAGCTGGTCGCGGAGAACCACTTCGAGCGGCGTGCGGTGTCCCGTCAGGTGGCCCCGCACCTCGCCAACCCGCTCACCTTCTACCTGCCGGTCTACAAGGGCGGGCCGCACGGCGCCGCCAAGCTCGGCGCGGGCGTGTTCGCGTACTCGGCGCTCTCCGCCTTCGGTGACGGCGTCGGCCACGTGATCAGCCCGGCGAAGGCGCAGCGCGATGTTCCGGAGCTGCGGACCGACAACCTGAAGGCCGTCGCGGTCTACGGCGACGACCAGATGAACGACGCGCGGATGGCGCTGATGACGGTCCGCGCGGCCGTCGAGGCGGGCGCCGCCGTGCTGAACCACGCTGCCGTCACCGGGCTCCGCTTCACCAGGGGCCGGGTGACCGGTGCCGATCTGCGGGACGCCGTGGACGGTACGGAGTTCGGGATCAACGCCCGTCTGGTGCTGAACGCCACCGGGCCGTGGGTCGACCACCTGCGCAAGATGGAGAACCCGGACGCGGCGCCTTCCATACGCCTGTCCAAGGGCGCGCACCTGGTGCTCAGGCGGACCCGCCCCTGGAAGGCCGCGCTCGCCACCCCGATCGACAAGTACCGCATCACGTTCGCCCTGCCGTGGGAGGACATGCTGCTGCTCGGCACGACGGACGAGGAGTACGAGGGCGATCCGGCGGATGTCGCGGTCACCGAGAAGGACACCGCGCAGATCCTGGACGAGGCGGCGTTCTCGGTCCGGGACCAGCAGCTGTCGCGGGATCTGATCACTTACTCCTTCGCTGGTCTGCGGGTGCTGCCGGGCGGTCCCGGCGGTACGGCCAAGGCCAAGCGCGAGACCGTCGTGACGGAGGGCCGCGGCGGGATGCTGTCGGTCGCGGGCGGCAAGTGGACGACGTTCCGCCACATCGGCCGGACGGTGATGAACAAGCTGGCCGCGCTCCCCGGGCACCCGCTGGCCGAGGACATGGAGCCGATGGCCCGGCTGCCGAAGAAGCTCCCGCTGCCGGGGATCGCCAACCCGAACGCGGTCGCGCACCGGCTGCTGGCCGACGGCGGCGTGCCGGGACCGCGGATGTCCGCCGACACGGCACGGCACCTGGCCACGCACTACGGTTCGCTGTCCTTCGACATCGCCCGGCTGGCCAACGAGGACCCGGTGCTCGCCGAGCGCATCCACCCGGACGCGCCGGAGATCTGGGCGCAGGTCGCCTACGCGCGCGACCACGAGTGGGCCGAGACGGCGGACGACGTGCTGCGGCGCCGCACGACGCTGACCATCCGGGGACTGGCCACGGACGAGATCCGGGCCGGCGTCGAGTCCGTGCTCGGCGACCGCAGGAGCTGACCGGCCGGGAGGGGGCGGCGTCCATCCGTGGACGCCGCCCCCTCCCGTATGCGTAAGGACGTATGTGTACGGACCCGGGTGAATCTCCGCGCCTCGGCGGTCATCGTCGCAGAGGTTGCCCCGAAGGGACTGTGGGCCGCCGTCGGGGACGCATAATGGAGCGATACATCGGATGTCTGGAGGTCGCCCATGGCTGTCACTGACGAGGCCATCGAGAAGATCAAGGGAATGATCGTCTCGGGTGCGCTACGGCCCGGCGATCGTCTCCCCAAGGAGAGCGAACTCGCCGCGGAGCTCGGCCTGTCCCGCAACTCACTGCGGGAGGCGGTGCGCGCTCTGTCGCTCATCCGCATTCTCGACGTGCGCCAGGGCGACGGCACGTACGTCACCAGTCTGGATCCGCAGCTGCTGCTGGAGGCGCTGAGCTTCGTGGTGGACTTCCACCGCGACGACACGGTGCTGGAGTTCCTGGCGGTCCGCCGGATCCTGGAGCCGGCCGCGACCGCGATGGCGGCGAGCCGGATCACCGAGGAGCAACTGGACCTGCTGAGCTCCCAGCTGGACGCCCTGGGCAGCCACCCCTCTGTCGAGGAGCTGGTGGCCTGCGATCTGGAGTTCCACCGCGGGATCGTCCAGTCGTCCGGCAACTCGGTGCTCTGCTCACTGCTCGACGGGCTCTCGGGGCCGACGACCCGGGCCCGGGTCTGGCGCGGTCTGACCCAGGAGGACGCGGTGAGCCGCACGCTGCATGAGCACCGGGCGATCGTCTCGGCGCTGCGGGACCGCGACGCGGAGGCCGCGCGGGCGTGGGCGACGGTGCATGTGGCCAGCGTGGAGCAGTGGCTGCGGTCGACGCTGTAGTCGGGGTGCGGGGTGAACCGGGGCTCCGCCCCGCACCCCGCACCTCAAACGCCGGCGGAGCTGAAAAGATCAGCCCCGCCGGCGTTCTTCGAACGTATAACGCTCAGTCCTGCTTCTCACCGCTCGCGAAGCGGGAGATGACCAGGGCGACGATGATGATCGCGCCGTTGAGGAACTGGTTCCACAGGGCCGGGACGCCGCCGAGGGTCATCACGTTGACCACCAGCTGGAGCGTCAGGACGCCGGTCAGCGCACCGAACAGGGTGCCTCGGCCGCCCTTGAGGCTGATACCGCCGATCACCGCGGCCGCGAACACCTGGAAGATCCAGCCGTTGCCCTGCGTCGCGGCGACCGCGCCGTAGTGGCCGGTGTAGAGGATGCCCGCGAAGGCGGCCAGCAGGCCGCCGATGGCGAGGACGATCCAGGTGACCCGGTCGACCCGGATACCGGCGGCGCGCGCCGCTTCCGGGTTGCCGCCGATCGCGTACAGCGAGCGTCCGTGGCGCAGCCAGGCCAGGGCCGCGCCGCCGACCGCGAAGAGGAACAGGCAGATCCAGACCGCGGCCGGCGCACCGAGCCACGAGGTCTTGCCGAGGTAGCGGAAGGACTCCGGGACATCGGTGATGGACTTGCCCTCGGTGATGCCGATGTGGAGTCCGCGCAGCATGGTCAGCATGCCGAGCGTGGCGATGAAGCCGTTGACCCGCAGTTTCAGCATCAGGAAGCCGTTGATCGCGCCGATGACGAGACCCACCAGCAGGCAGAGCGGGATCGCCATCCAGGTGGGGAGGATTCCCAGGCCGGCGAAGCGGCCGTCGTCACCGGGCAGCACCAGCCACATGGCGACGACGGGCGCGATGCCGATCGTCGACTCCAGCGACAGGTCCATCCGCCCGCAGATCAGGATCAGGGCCTGGCCCAGGACCAGCAGACTGAGTTCGGAGGACTGCTGGACGACGCTGATCAGGTTGTCGGAGGTGAGGAAGACCGGCGACACGATGAAGCCGATCACCATCAGCACCAGGATCACCGGCACCAGCGAGAAGTCGCTCCACCGGATCAGCTTGAGCCGGCTCAGCGGGCTGTCGTCCCCGGGTCCGCCCTTCGGTCCCGCTTCGATGTCGTCGGCCGTGGACGGCCGTATCGTGCCGGTCATTCCCTTTCCCCCACACCTTCCATGGCGGCGACGAGTTCCCCGTCGGTCCACCCGCTTGCGAACGTGGCGACCACTCGCCCGTGGAACAGGGCCAGCACCCGGTCGCAGACCCGCAGATCGTCCAGCTCGTCGGAGACGACGACCGCGGCATTGCCCTCGTCGGCCACCCGGCGGACGACCCCGAGGAGCGAGTCCTTGGACTTGACGTCCACGCCCGCGGTGGGCCGGACCGCCACCAGCACGCTGGGCCTGCGGGCCAGCGCGCGGGCGACCACCACCTTCTGCTGGTTGCCGCCGGAGAGCCCGGCGACGGGCTGCTCGGGGCCCTGGGTCTTGATGTCCAGTGAGTCGATCATGCCCCGGGCGAACTCCCGCGTACGGGAGGGCAGTACGGTCCCCCACGGTCCGAGCTGGTCGGCGACCGTGAGGGTGGCGTTCTCCGCGACGCTGCGCTGCAGGACCAGGCCCTGGTCGTGCCGGTCCTCCGGGATGTAGCCGATCCCGGCGGCCAGCGCGTGCGGCACGCTCCCCGGTCGCACGGTCTCGCCGTGCACCCGGACCGTGCCGCCGCCCTGCTTGCGCATCCCCGCGAGCACCTCGCCCAGCGCGGTGTTGCCGCTGGCCGCGGAACCGGCCAGGCCGAGCACCTCGCCGGGGCGCACCTGGAGGTCCAGCGGTTCGAACCGGTCCTCCAGGGTGAGCCCCTCGACGCTCAGGACGGGCGCCGCGGAGGCGTCGGGCGGTGTGGTGGTGCCGGCCGCGTGCCAGGCGACGGCGCCGCCGGACTTCTCGCCCGTCATCGCCGCCACCAGCTCCGTCTTCGCCACGTCCGCCACCGGGGCGGTCAGTACGTGCCGGGCGTCGCGGTAGACGGTGACGGCCGTGCAGAGCTCGTACACCTCCTGCAGGTGGTGGGAGATGAAGAGGAACGCCACTCCCTGGCTCTGCAGTTCCCGGAGCTTGTCGAAGAGCCGCCCGATGCCGCGGGCGTCGAGCTGGGCGGTCGGCTCGTCGAGGATGATCAGCCGCGCGCCGAAGGACAGCGCGCGGGCGATCTCGACGAACTGCCGCTGCTCGACGGCGAGGTCGCGGGCCCGGGTGTTCGGGTCGACCTGGACGCCGTAGTCGGCCAGGAGCTGCTCCGCGCGCTTGCGCAGCCGCCCCCAGCTGATCCAGCGGGCGTTGTCGTCGAACCGGTTGAGGAAGAGGTTCTCCGCGACGGTCAGGTCGGGGACGACCATGGACTTCTGGTAGACGCAGGCGACCTTCGACTGCCAGGCCGTGGTGTCCCCGAAGGCGGGCGCGGGTTCCCCGCCGAAGGTGACCGTGCCCGCGTCCGCCTTGTGGAGCCCGGTCAACACGCTGACCAGGGTCGACTTGCCCGCGCCGTTGCGGCCGACCAGGGCGTGCGACTCCCCCGGCTGCACGGTGAGCTTCACCCCGTCGAGCGCGACGGTCGGTCCGAAGCGCTTGACGACGCCTTCCGCCTGTACGGCAGGTGGTGGTGCCTGGTCCATGGCTAGCTCTTCTTCTCCAGCTGGTTGGCCCACAGCTTCGGGTCGTCGACGTTTTCCTTGGTCACCAGCGGGGCGGGCAGCTGGTCCTCGAAGCCGTTCGGGATCTTGATGATGGTGGAGTCGTGGTCGGTCGGGCCCTCCTTGAAGGTCTTCCCGTCCAGCGCCGCCTTCGCGTAGTACAGCGCGTACTTCGCGTAGAGGTCGGCGGGCTGGGAGATCGTCGCGTCGATCTTCCCGGCCTTGATCGCGTCGAACTCCTCCGGGATGCCGTCGTTGGAGATGATGGTGATGTGGCCGGGCGAACCGGCCGGCTTCAGCAGCTTCTTCTGCTCCAGGAGTGCGAGGGTCGGCTGCAGGAAGACACCGCCGGCCTGCATGTAGATGCCGTTGATGTCGGGGTGCGCGGCCAGTGTCGACTGGAGCTTCGCCGAGGCGACGTCACCCTTCCAGTCGGTGGCCAGCTCGAACACCTTGATGCCGGGGAAGTCCTTGTCCATGCAGGCCTTGAAGGCCTCCGAGCGGTCGCGGCCGTTGATCGAGGACAGGTCGCCCTGGAACTCGACGACCTTGCCCTTGCCCTTCAGCTGCTCACCGAGGTACTTGCAGGCGTTCGTCCCGTACGCCTTGTTGTCGGCGCGCACCACCATGTAGATGTCGCCCTTGTCCGGGCGGGTGTCCACGCTGATGACCGGGATCTTCTTCTCGTTCAGCGTGTTCAGCGACTCGGCTATCGCGCCGGTGTCCTGAGGGGCCATCACCACGGCCTTAGCACCCTGGTCGGCGAAGGTCTGGACGTTGGCGACCAGCTTGCCGATGTCGTTCTGCGAGTTGGTCAGCGGAAGCGCCTTGACCTCGCCGCCCTTGACCCCCTTCTGGATGTAGTTCTGGTAGGAGTTCCAGAAGTCGCTGTCGCTGCGCGGCAGGTCGATGCCGACCTTCCCGCCACCCGCACCGTCGTCCGATGATTCGCGGTTGCAGCCCGCGAGGGCAGTGACGGCCAGCAGTACGGCGCAGGCTGCCGCACTCGTCGTACGCACTCTCATTGGTGTCCCGTTCCTTTGTGGAGTACCGGCTCTGAGATCTGTTGGCATGTACTGGGGTGCCTGGTGCGGGTGGTACGAGGCGGGCGGCCCAGGTGGTTCGGCTCGGGCCGCCCGCCCTGCTGTCAGCTGTCGGCGGGGCGCAGACGCAGGCCCTGCATTCCGCCGTCGACGGCCAGCGCGGTGCCCGTCACGGAGGCGGCGGCCGGGCTGGCGAGGTACACGATCGCGGCGGCCACCTCGTCGGCGGAGACCAGCCGGCCCAGCGGCTGCCGGGCGTTGAGGGCCGCGCGCTCCGCGGCCGGGTCCCCGGCCTGGCCGAGCAGCCGCCCGATCCACGGGGTGTCCGCGGTGCCGGGGTTGACGCAGTTGACCCGGACGCCCTCGCGGACGTGATCGGCGGCCATCGCCAGGGTCAGCGAGAGGACCGCGCCCTTGCTCGCGCTGTACAGGGCGCGTTGCGGCAGCCCGGCGGTCGCGGCGATCGAACAGGTCTGGGTGATCGAGACGGCGCCGGGGCGCTCGGCCGCGGCGCGCCGCAGGTGCGGCAGGGCGTGCCGGGCGGTGCGGACCATGCCGAGGACGTTGATGTCCAGGACCCGGGTCCACTCGTCGTCGTCGTTGTCCTCGACGGAGCCGATGGACCCGATGCCCGCGTTCGAGACGAGCGTGTGCAGGGAGCCCAGTTCGGCCGCCGCCCGGTCGACCGCGTCGCGCACGGCCGCGTCGTCGGTGACGTCCGCCTCGACGGCGAGGGTGCCCGCCGGGGCGCCCGCGGTCTCCCGGTCGAGGACGGCCACCTGGGCGCCCCGCTCCAGGAGCATGGTCGCGACGGCGGCCCCGATACCGGAGGCGCCGCCCGTCACCAGAGCGTTCATCCCCTCGAAGTCGCGTGTGCCGGTCATCGGCTGTCCTCCTCAGTGGTGCGGCGGGCCTGCCATACGGGGCCCTCCGGATAACGGTGTGCGGCGATCGACTCGGGAAGCATCCGGGCGGAGAAGCCCGGGGAGGCCGGGGCCCGGTAGCGGCCCGATTCGATCACGGTGGGGTCCGCGAAGTGTTCGTGCAGATGGTCGACGTATTCGATCACCCGGTCCTCCCAGGTCCCGGAGACCGCCACGTAGTCGAACATCGAGAGGTGCTGCACCAGCTCGCACAGGCCGACGCCGCCCGCGTGCGGGCAGACCGGTACGCCGTACTTGGCGGCGAGCAGCAGGATCGCCAGGTTCTCGTTGACACCCGCGACCCGTGCGGCGTCGATCTGGACGAAGTCGACCGCGCCGGCCTGGAGCAGCTGCTTGAACACGACCCGGTTGGCGACGTGTTCGCCGGTGGCCACCTTGACCGGCTGCCCGGCACGGACGGCGGCGTGGCCGAGGATGTCGTCGGGGCTGGTCGGCTCCTCGATCCAGTGCGGGTCGTACGGTGCGAGCGCGTTCATCCACTCGACCGCGTCGGCGACGTCCCAGCGCTGGTTGGCGTCGACCGCGATCCGCACGTCGGCGCCGACGGCCTGCCGGGCGAGCCCGAGCCTGCGGACGTCGTCGGCGAGGTCGCCGCCGACCTTGAGCTTGATCTGGGTGAAACCGTCCGCGACGGCCTCCTTCGCCAGTCCGACCAGTTTGTCGTCGGAGTAGCCGAGCCAGCCGGGCGAGGTGGTGTAGGCGGGGTATCCCTCGGCGCGCAGCCGCTCGGCCCGCTCGGCCCGGCCCGGTTCGGCGGCGCGCAGGATCGCGAGCGCCTCCTCTGGGGTGAGGGCGTCGCTGAGGTAGCGGAAGTCGACGAGGGAGACGAGCTCCTCGGGCGTCATCTCGGCCAGGAACTGCCAGACGGGTCTGTCCGCCCGCTTCGCCGCCAGGTCCCAGGCCGCGTTGACGACCGCACCGGCCGCCATGTGCATCACGCCCTTCTCGGGCCCCAGCCAGCGCAGTTGGGAATCGTGGGTGAGGTCCCGGTACAGCGCGCCCAGATCGGCCGCGGTGCGGGGCACGGGACGGCCCACGACGTAGGGCCGCAACGCCTGGATGGCGGCTGCCATCACCTCGTTGCCGCGCCCGATGGTGAAACAGAAGCCATGTCCCTCGATACCGCCACCATCATGGTCCGCGGCGTCAGTACGTAGTACGACATAGGCAGCCGAGTAGTCGGGATCGGGGTTCATGGCGTCCGAGCCGTCCAGTTGCTCCGAGGTCGGAAAACGGATGTCGTGAACCTCGAAGTCCGTGACGGTCTGACTCATGTGCGCCCCCAGGGGAAATAACATCGGACCTCTGCTCTGGTCATCCGATGTATAGCGCCCCGAAGGGGCCAACGTCCAGGGTTGAGCCGAAATTGCCCCCACACAGCTCGGATGTATGACGGGCTTGATGCCCTGATTCGACCGGTGATGCACCCCCGTGGCCCGGCTTCGCCCGGCCGTGCGCGGGGGCTGCGGCGGGAGTGGCCGGACGCCGTAAGGTTGTTCCGTACGCAAGGGAACTTCGGAAGGAGGCCTGGGTGATCGAGCTCGACGGGGTTCCCGAGCTGATCGACCCGGTCATGGTGGCCGCGTTCGAGGGGTGGAACGACGCAGGTGATGCGGCTTCCACGGCGGTCGCGCACCTGGACCGGGAGTGGAAGGGAGAGGTGTTCGCGGCGCTGGACGCCGAGGACTACTACGACTTCCAGGTCAACCGGCCGACGGTGTTCCTGGAGGGCGGGGCGCGCAAGATCACTTGGCCGACGACCCGGCTCTCGGTGGTCCGCATCGGCGGGGAGAAGCCACGCGATCTCGTCCTGGTCCGGGGCATCGAGCCGTCGATGCGCTGGCGCTCGTTCTGCAACGAGATCCTGGGCTTCGCCCACGAACTGGGCGTCGAGATGGTGGTGGTGCTCGGTGCGCTGCTCGGCGACACCCCGCACACCCGTCCGGTACCGGTCAGCGGTGTGACGTCCGATCCGGACCTGGCGCGGACCATGGACCTGGAGGAGACCAGGTACGAGGGGCCGACCGGCATCGTCGGCATCCTCCAGGAGGCGTGCACCCACGCGGGCGTGCCCGCGGTGAGCCTGTGGGCGGCGGTGCCGCACTACGTGTCGCAGCCGCCCAACCCGAAGGCCACCCTGGCGCTGCTGAACCGGCTGGAGGACCTCATCGGGCTGCGCATCCCGCTGGGCGAACTGGCGGAGGACGCACGCGCCTGGCAGCTCGGGGTGGACCAACTGGCCGCGGAGGACAGCGAGGTCGCGGAGTACGTGCAGACGCTGGAGGAGGCCCGCGACACCGCGGAGCTTCCCGAGGCGAGCGGTGAGGCCATCGCCCGGGAGTTCGAGCGCTACCTGCGGCGCCGTGACCCCGGTCCGGGCGCCGGACCGGGTGGACACGCGACGGAGAGCGGCGACGGCTCGTACCTGCGCGACACGTCGAGCGGCCGGACCAGGCCGCCGAAGCCGACCCGGCCGGACACCGGTCCGGGTCCGGTGAGTGGGCCCGGAAGCGGTCCCGCGCGCGGCACGGATTCCGGTTCGGGCTCCGGTTCGGGTCCCGGTTCGGGTCCGACGCCGGGCGAGGCGCCGAAGGACACCCCGAAGGATGCTCCGGGCGACGCCTCCGCGGACTCGCCGCAGGATCCACCGGACGACGCGGCGGGCGATTCATCGGAGGATTCGTCGGAGGACTGATCCGGACAGCCGGGAGCCGGGCGGGTGGACACCCGCCCGGCTCCCTTGTTCCGCCGCTGACGATCAGGAGCAGGTGAAGCGCGCGGCGCCCCAGTCGGCGTGGTCGCCGGTCTTGGACGCGTTGGTGTCCGTGACCTTCAGGCGCACATGGCGCGCACCGTCCAGCGGTACGTCGACGGGGACGGCAGCCGACGCCCCGGTCACCTTCGGCGAGGTCCAGAGCACCTTGCCGTCGGCCTCGACGGAGAACGCCACCTCGCCGTATCCGTCGATCTCGTCGTCGATCCCGGCGTCCGCGGTGAACTTCGAGCACTGTCCGCCGGTGTAGAACTCGATGTCGGAGTCGGCGTGGGTGCCGATCCCCTTCTCGTACGTCTTCCCGGCCAGCGTGAGGGGCTTGCCGTCCTCCGCGCCCGATTCTCCGTTGCTGCGGTCGCGTTCCGCCGGACCGTAGCCGTTGACCGAGCTCAGCCACTCCAGATCGCTCGCCCACGCCTCACCGGTGGGCGGCGGCGGCATCACGGAGGCGGCGATCCGCTGGACCGCAGTACGGGATTCGCCCGCCGAACGGTAGCGGGCCAGCGCGGTGATCTGCGCCTCGCCCACGGTCGCGTCCTTCGCCGGGGTCACCGACACCTCGACCCGCCGGGTGGTGCCCGCCGGGATCCGGCGCACGGCGGCTGCCGGGGTGGCCTTCCAGCCCTTGGGGACGTCCAGCGAGACGGCGGCGTCCGTGACGTCGCCGCGGCCCGCGGTGACATCGACGGCGACGGTGGCCGGGGCGCCCGCGCCGATCTCCTGGCCCCCGGGGGCGGAGACGGTGGCCGTGGCCGCCGCGTTCCGTCCGCCGACCGCGCTGGTGTGCTCCAGCTTCACGGAGAACTTCTTGCCCGTGGACAGCGGGGCGGTCTTGATCTTCACCACGCCGCCGCGGTCGTCCCGGTCGTACCACCAGCCCTGCTTCGCCTTCGCGTACGCGGCGGCCGAGCCGAGCCGGGGCAGCTTGCCGGTGAGCTTCACCGCGCTCGGCTCAGAGCCCGTGTGCACACTGAACTCGTACGGACGGCTGCTCTGCTTGCCGGTGAACTTCCCCTTGCTCTCACCGATGTTCACGGTGATGTCGCCCGCGCCCTTGGACGGTGCGCGGACATCGGCCCGCTGGGTCGCGTACGCGCCGTCGCGGTGCTCGCGGGTCACGCCGTCGTCCTCGTACAGGGTGAAGGAGGACGTGCCCTGCGGGTAGATGTCCCAGGCGAGCGGGGAGCCGGCGGTGCGGTCCTTGTAGGAGCGGATGCCCGGCCACATCGGCACACTGGCGCCGCCCCTGACGAACAGCGGCAGGGTGTCGAGCGGGGCGCTGTAGTCGTCGACGGTCGTCGGCCCCTGGTAGGTCCGCCCGGTCCAGTAGTCGGTCCAGGTGCCCTTCGGCAGGTAGATGCCGTCGCGCTCGGTGCTGTCCTGGTAGACGGGGGCGACGAGGAAGTCCTCACCGGACATGAACTCGTACTTGGCCGCGTCCGTAGCGGCCTTCGGGTCGTCCGGGTACTCCAGCACCAGCGGGCGGACCATGCCGACGCCGGTCTTCGTCGCCTCGTGCGCGTAGGAGTACTGGTAGGGCAGCAGCGACTCCTTGAGCTTCAGGTAGTCGCGGTTGATGGAGGTGTACGGCTCCCCGTAGCGGAAGGGCTGCTTGTCGCTGGCCGCCCAGCCGTCCATGGTCATCGTGGTCCCCAGGAACATCTTCCACTGGAGGTCACGGGTGTACGTCTTGGCGCTGCCGCCGAAGATGCCGTCGACGTCGCCCGTGGTGTAGGCGAGGCCGGACATCGTGGCGCCCGCGTAGGTCGGGATCTGCCAGCGGATGTAGTCCCAGGTGCCGTACTGGTCGCCGGACCACTGGACTCCGCAGCGCTGGGCGCCCGACCAGCTCTCGGGGGCGTAGGTGAAGCCCCGGGCGTCGCTGTTGTCCTCGATGCCCTTGTAGGCGTCCTTGCAGCCGTCCAGGGCGAACTTGTAGCCGTCACCGATCCAGGCGACGTCGAGTTTGGCGACGCGCTGGCCTGCCTTGACCTGTTCGGCGATCTTGTCGATGCCGTCCTGGGTCCACAGGCCGAGCTGCATGTCGCGGTCCTGGAGGCCCTTGGCGGTCTCCGCGAGGTCCTCGTGACCGCAGCCGTAGCCGTCGTTGACGAGCATCCAGCCGTTCGGCATGTCGTTCTCGACGTAGCCGTCGGCGACCTTCAGCGAGTCCAGGGTGTGGCGCTCGCCACGGTTGGCGTTGTGCAGGTAGCAGTCGGCGTCGCCGATCTCCATGCCGTAGACCGGCGGCAGGAACGGCTTGCCGGTGAGCTCGGTGTACTGGCCTATGACGTCCTTGGCGTCGCCCGCGAAGTAGTAGGCGTCGAAGCGCTGTTCCTGCGCGCTGGTGCTCACCGGGTCGTTGAAGGCGTAGGTGTTCGGCGCGAAGGTGTTGCGGAACACGCCGTAGCCGGCCGAGGAGAGGTAGAAGGGCACCGAGTTGGGGTGCCCGCCGTCGTCCCAGTTGTAGTCGACGCCGACCTCGACGGTCTGGCCCCGGTGCGAGGTGTTGCCCCGGCCGTTCTGCATTCCGGCGCCGTAGAACTGCTCGTCGCCGCCGCGCGCGAGGGTCTGGGTGGTCTTCTCGCCGTCCCAGCTGAGCCCCTTCGCCTCCGACCACACCTGGGTGCCGTCGGCCCGGTACAGGGCGAACCGCAGCGGCGACTTGTAGGCACGCAGGGTGACATCGCCGGTGGAGAGGTCGTAACGGTCGCTCCGCTCCTTCCAGTGGGTGCGGGGCGGGGTCCCCTGGGGCAGCACGATGGCGTCGCCCGCCGGGTCGGTGAACGTGCCGTCCGGGGCGAGTTCGATCCGGAAGGTCTCGTCGGACACGAAGCTGACCCGGGCCTGTGCGGTGCCCGCCCGCAGGTGGTAGACGGATCCGTCGGCCGAGAAGCCGGTAAGATCGCCGACCGTCGACTCGGTGGGGGCGGCCGAATCCGCCTGGGCACCGCCCGGTCCCGAGACGACGGCGAACAGTCCCAGCAGCGCTGCAACTACAGCCGTTCTGATGCGTGTTGATGATTGCATAGAGCGCTTTTAGCGCAGCATCGAGCATTTGACCATGGACAAAACGGAACCGGCCCCGAACTTCATCAAGAAGTTCGGGGCCGGTGAACGGACGTAATACGGCGGGCGGTTACAGCGCGACACCGAACAGCGCGTCGACGGTGCGCGAGACGAGTCCCGGCGCCCCCTCGTCCGGGCCGCCCGCGGCGCTCTGCCGCTCCGCCCAGCGGTCCACCGCGGCCAGCGCCGTCGGGGTGTCCAGATCGTCGGCGAGGGCCTCGCGGACCTCCTCGACCAGCGCGTCGGCGGCGAGCCCGTCGGGCCGCGAGACGGCGGCGCGCCAGCGGGCGAGCCGGTCCACCGCGTCCGCGAGGACCTGGTCCGTCCACTCCCAGTCGGAGCGATAGTGGTGCGAGAGGAGGGCCAGGCGGATCGCCGCCGGGTCCACGCCGTCGCGGCGCAGCGCAGAGACGAAGACCAGGTTCCCCTTGGACTTGGACATCTTCTCGCCGTCCAGGCCGACCATGCCGGCGTGCACGTACGCCTGGGCGAACGGGTGCTCGCCGGTCAGCACCTGGGCGTGCGAGGCGCCCATCTCGTGGTGCGGGAAGGCGAGGTCGGAGCCGCCGCCCTGGACGTCGAAGCCCATGCCGAGGTGGTCCAGGGCGATGGCGACGCACTCGATGTGCCAGCCGGGCCGGCCGGCGCCGAGCGAGGCGCCGTCCCAGCTCGGCTCGCCTTCGCGGGCGGCCATCCAGAGCATCGGGTCGAGGGGGTTCTTCTTGCCCGGACGCTCCGGGTCCCCGCCGCGCTCCGCGGAGAGCAGCCGCATCGCCTCCGCGTCCAGGTTGGAGACCTGGCCGAAGTGCGGATCGGTGTCGACGGAGAAGTACACGTCGCCGTCGAGGTCGTAGGCGGCGCCCGCGTCCCTGAGACGTTCGACGAGCGGCACGATGCCGGGTATCGCCTCGACGGCTCCGATGTAGTGCTGCGGCGGGAGCATGCGCAGGGCGGTCATGTCCTCACGGAACAGGGCCGTCTCGCGCTCGGCGAGCTCGGTCCAGTCCTGACCGTCGCGCACGGCCCGCTCCAGCAGCGGGTCGTCCACGTCCGTCACGTTCTGGACATAGTGAACCTGCCGCTTGGTGTCGAGCCACACGCGCTGGACGAGGTCGAACGCGTTGTAGGTCGCCGCATGACCCATATGGGTCGCGTCGTACGGCGTGATGCCGCAGACATAGATGCGGGCGACGGGACCGGGGTCAAGGGTGATCCGTCCGCCGGTCGCGGTGTCGTGGATCCGAAGGTCGCGGCCCTTGCCAGGAAGGGCGGGGACCTCAGAAGCGGGCCAGGCATGCATGCGACGAGCGTAACCGGACGCGGCTTCCGGATACGAACCGGAGGGGGGATCCTGTCCGAAGAGGCACTCTTGCGCCCGGCCCCGGAGCGTGCTTCACACCCCCGGGACGCAGACGCCGGACGCGCGCCCGAGCGGGAGCGGGCCGGGCGGCCCGGCGGGGGCCGCCCGCCGGGCCCCGCCTACACCGGCGGCCACGGAATGGCCGGCCAGCCCCCGCTCGGCTCCCGGTGGAGTCCGGTGGACCGCAGCCCCGCCACCCGGGCCCGCAGCGCCTCGATCTCGGCCGCGGTGATCAGTTCCTCCAGCCGGGTGACCAGGGCCGCCCCCGGCTCCAGCTCGCCGGCCAGCCGGTCCAGCACCTCGACCGCCTCCGCGGGCAGCGGCTCTCCCGCCCAGCCCCAGAGCAGGGTGCGCAGCTTGTCCTCCGCGTTGAAGGTCACACCGTGGTCGATGCCGTACAGCCGGCCGTCGGGCGCGGGCAGCAGGTGCCCGCCCTTGCGGTCGCCGTTGTTGATCACCGCGTCGAGCACGGCGAGCCGTCGCAGCCGGGGATCGTCCGCGTGCACGAGCAGCGCGGTCTTCCCCTCCGCCACCTCGGCGAGGGCGACGGCCTTCCAGCCATCGCCCGGCTCCTCGTCCTCGACGAGCGCGAGCAGTCCCGGATCGTCCTCGCCCTGCGGCGCCGCCTCGATCCACAGCTGGCACATGCCCTGGCCGTACGGACCGTCCCGCAGCACGGTCGGCGGCACCAGGCCCCAGCCGGTCGCCTCCGAGACCTCGTAGGCGGCCACCTCGCGCTGGGCGAGAGTGCCGTCGGGGAAGTCCCACAGGGGCTGCTCACCGGCGACCGGCTTGTACACGCAGTGCGCCTCTTCGCCCTCGTACGCGACCGAGCAGTACAGCACCGCGTTGGACGCTCCGCGGACCTGTCCGAGGACGGTGAGCTCGCCCTTGCCGAGCAGGGTCATCCGCCCGGCGTCGGTCAGGCCCCGCGACGGTATCCGTTCTGGCGCGGGCATACGTGTCCTTCCGGATCGAGCGGGAGGCTGCACAGCGGGCACGGCGGGCGGCCGGCGTTCACGACGTCCAGGGCGCGTTTGGCGAAGGCTCGGGCCTGGGCTCCGCCGAGCCGGACCCGGAGCATCGGCGGGCCGTTCTCCTCGTCCTGGAGCAGCCGCTCCTCGGCCTCCGCGAGATCCTCGACGGATTCCGCGTCCAGCTCGACCAGGGCCTGCGCCTCGACGATCATGCGCTGTTCCTCGCCGTCCCAGGCGAGGGCCATCGTGCCGACCCGGAACTCCTCCTCGACGGGGACGTCGAGCGGAGCGGTGTCGGTGACGTCCATCGGGGCCACGGCCGGCACCGGGGAGTTGCCCCCGGTGCGGCGGACCACTTCGTCGAGCAGTTCGTCCACCCGCTCTGCGAGGGCGGCGACTTGGGTCTTCTCCAGGGCCACGCTGGTGACACGTCCGCCTGAGGATGCCTGCAGGAAGAACGTACGACGTCCAGGCAGCCCGACCGTACCGGCCACGAAACGGTCCGGGGGGTCGTAGAGGAACACCTGACGGGACACGTCCTGTCTCCCTTGTGATTTGACGCGGATGAGGGATCGGCCGGGGCCCGGGAGAGAGTCCTCCCGGAACGGCGCCTACGGCGCGTCCACCCTACTGCGCGGAGCGATCACGGCGCCCCAGCGCCGCCCCCGACCGCGGCATCGGCCTCCGTACCGGCCGTCTTCGTCTCGTCGGGAGACGGTTCGCGCGGCGCCAGCGGGGCGAGATCGCCCGTGTCGCCCAGCCTCAGCAGGAAGGGCCGCAGCCTGGTGTAACGGATCGCGGTGACCGAGCACGGGTCGGCGTGGACCCGCTGGAAGAGGTCCAGGTGCATGCCGAGCGCGTCGGCCACAAGGGACTTGATGATGTCCCCGTGCGAGCACATCACGTAGACGGCGTTCTCACCGTGCTCCGCCTCGATCCGCGCGTTCCACTCCCGGACCGCGTCGACGGCGCGTGCCTGCATCGCCCTCATGGACTCGCCGCCGGGGAAGGCCGCCGCCGACGGGTGCTGCTGCACGACCGTCATCAGCGGCTCGTCGGTGAGTTCGGCGAGCTTGCGGCCCGACCAGTCACCGTAGTCGCACTCGCTGATGCGCTCCTCGGTGTGCAGCGGCAGTTCCGGCCGGGCGTCGAGCAGGGGGCGCAGCGTCTCGCGGCAGCGCTGCAGGGGGCTGCTGACGGCCGCGACGAGCGGCAGTGCGGCCAGCCGTGCGGGGAGCGCCGCGGCCTGCTCGGCGCCGCGCTCGTCGAGCGCGACGCCGGGGGTCCGGCCCGCGAGCACCCCGGCCGTGTTGGCGGTGGAGCGTCCGTGGCGTACGAGGATCAGGGTGGGCATACCGGCCAGGGTAGGCCGACGCCCCGGCAAAGGTGCGCCCGGGACCTGGGCAGGGCACAATACGCGCCGTGATTGTGGACTGCGCCATCTACCGCGACGGGCGCCGCACCGACGGCCCCGCCGACTTCTCCGACGCCCTCGACGAGGCCCGCGCCACCGGTGACGCGTTCTTGTGGATAGGTCTGCACGAGCCGACGGAGAAGGAGTTCGAGCTGGTCAGCAGCGAGTTCGGACTGCACCCGCTGGCGGTGGAGGACGCGCTGGCCGCGCACCAGCGGCCGAAGCTGGAGGTCTACGACGACTCGCTGTTCGCGGTCATAAAGCCGGTCGTGTACGACCACGAGAGCGACACGGTCTCCGCGGACGAACTGATGGTGTTCATAGGCGACTCGTTCGTCGTGACGGTCCGGCACGGCGAGGGTGCTCCGCTCGCCGCCGTACGCCGTCGGCTGGAGGCCGAGACCGATGTGCTCAAGCACGGTCCGACCGCGGTGCTGTACGCGATCAGCGACGCGATCGTGGACCACTACATCGACGTCGCGGGCGAGCTCCAGGTCGACCTGGAGGAGCTGGAGACCGAGGTCTTCGCCCCGGCCGCGACCGGCGACTCGAAGAACACCGCGGCCCGCATCTACACGTTCAAGCGCCAGGTGCTGGAGTTCCGCAGGGCGACCGTTCCGCTGGGCGCCCCGATGGCCCGGCTGGCGAGCGCGGGGGTGCCCTTCGTCCATGAACAGTCGCAGCCGTTCTTCCGGGACGTCCAGGACCATCTGACGCGCGCCAACGAGCAGGTGGAGGGGCTCGACCGGCTGCTCTCCGACATCCTGTCCGCGCATCTCGCGCAGATGGGGGTGCGGCAGAACGACGACATGCGCAAGATCTCGGCCTGGGCGGCGATGGCGGCGGTCCCGACCATGGTGGCTGGGATCTACGGCATGAACTTCGACCACATGCCGGAGCTGAAGTGGGTCTGGGCCTATCCGGCGGTGATCCTGCTGATGGCGGGCGTGGTCCTCGGCCTGTACCGACAGTTCAAACGGCGCGGCTGGCTCTGACCGAGGGCCCTGTCCCGCTCAGCCGTACTCGGGCGCCGGGACGGCCGGGCCCCCGAGCGCGTCGCGCCGCTCCGGCGGTGCCAGGCTGACCATGCGCCGCCAGCCCACCAGGCGCTCGTAGGCGTAGACGGCGTGGATTCCCGCCGCCAGGAGCGCGACCTTGGCTCTCGGCCAGCCCAGGATGCGGCCCATGTGGTCCATCACGGCGAGGCTGACGTCGCGGTAGACCCGGATCTCACCGAGTGCGCACTCGCGCAGGACGCTCTGGATCGTACGGCCGTGTCCGGACCGGGCGAAGCGCAGCAGTTCCTCGTGGCAGTACGCCAGGTGGTTGTCCTCGTCGTTCGAGATCATCCTGACCGCGCGGCCCAGCTCCGGGTGGTCCGCGAAGTACTTCCGCAGCAGCCGCATCTGCTCGGAGGCGCGCTGCTCGGTGACCCGGCTGTGGGCGAGGTAGGTGATGATGTCGCGCTCGGCCAGCGGCTCCTCGCGCCCCAGCTGCTCATGGGCGAGGCCGATGCCGTACTGCTCCAGCAGCATCGTGTAGTCGGTCTCGTGGGGGACCTCGACGGGCGTCAGACCGCGCTTCCTGAGGAGTGCGTCGAAGATCCGGCCGTGCTTGTCCTCGTCGGCTCCGTGCCGGGCGATCTTGGGGGCCAGGGCGCGCTGGCTCACGGGGGCGAGGGCCGCGATGCGGCCGTTCTCCCAGCCTCCCTGGGACTCCCCGCCGGCGGCGATGGAGCAGAACAGCCGGAACGACTCGTCGTCGTCGAGAATCTCCTGGAACAGGTTCTTTGCCGAGAGCATCACTGCCACCTCCGTGCCGGCATCCGCCGAGCGACAGTCAAATGCTCCCGGCCCCGGCGGGCAACACGAAGGCCCCCGGACTGGGCCGAACGTGCGCCCCGTGCGGGCCCCGCTTCCGGCCCCGGCGAACCGTTTCCGCACAGGCCCCGTAACCCAGCCGCCCCGGCCGCGTTGTTCCGCGTGACGGCCGTGGCGGGGAGGCCCCGAGCCCCCACCACGGCCGTAGTGCTGCCCGGCAGACGGCAGTTTGACGACAGGCCCTACGCGAGCCCGGAGCGCTCCAGCGCGTCCGTGCCGGCGCGCAGCGCGGCGATCCGCTCGTCGAGCGTGAAGCCTGCCGGGGCCAGGGTCAGGGTGGTGACGCCCGCGGCCGCGTAGGCCTGCATCCGGTCGGAGATCCGCTCCACCGGGCCGAGCAGCGTGGTCTGGTCGATCAGCTGGTGCGGAACGGCGGTGGCGGCACCGCTCTTGTCTCCGGACAGGTACTTCTCCTGGATCTCGGCGGCTTCCTTCTCGTACCCCATGCGCTGGGCGAGCTGGTTGTAGAAGTTCTGCTTGGGGCTGCCCATGCCGCCGACGTACAGCGCGGTGTACGGCCGGAACATGTCCGCGAGGCCGGTGACGTCGTCGCCGACCGCGAGCGGCAGGGTCGGACAGACGTCGAAGCCCTCCATGGTCTTGCCGGCCTTCTCCCGGCCGGCCCGCAGGTGCCTGATCGCGGTGTCCTCCAGGTGCTCGGCGGAGGGGAAGATCAGCAGTGCCCCGTCACCGATCTCGCCGGTCTGCTCCAGGTTCTTCGGGCCGATCGCGGCGATGTACACCGGGATGTGCTCGCGCTCCGGGTGGATGGTCAGCTTGATCGGCTTGCCCGGCCCGTCCGGCAGCGGGAGCGTCCAGTGCTGTCCCTCGTACGACAGCCGCTCGCGGGTCATCGCCTTGCGGACGATCTCGACGTACTCGCGGGTGCGGGCCAGCGGCTTGTCGAACTTGACGCCGTACCAGCCCTCGGAGACCTGCGGCCCCGACACCCCGAGGCCGAGCCGGAACCGGCCGCCGGAGAGCGAGTCGAGGGTGGCGGCCGTCATCGCCGTCATGGCGGGCTGGCGGGCCGGGATCTGCATGATCGCGGAGCCGATGTCGATGGACTCGGTCTGCGCGGCCACCCAGCTCAGCACGGTCGGGGCGTCGGAGCCGTAGGCCTCGGCCGCCCAGCAGACGTCGTAGCCGAGCCGGTCGGCCTCCTGCGCGACGGCGAGGTTGTCCCCGTCCATACCCGCGCCCCAGTAGCCGAGATTGATGCCGAGCCGCATAGCCGCTCCCCTTACTGATCAGTAACGTCTCTGTGCTCCGGACTCTAGCGCGCGGGAACACGTTCCGGCAGGGGTGACCCGGACCCCGGTTGTCCACAGCCCCGCACCGAGTGGAGCCATGGCCAGTAATCTCAGCGCCCATGGAGCAGAGGCATCTCGGCCGCACCGGCCTTCGAGTGTCCCGGATCGGGCTCGGCACCCTCACCTGGGGCAGGGACACCGACGAGCACGACGCTGCCGAGCAGCTCAAGGCCTTCTGGGAGGTGGGCGGCACCCTGGTCGACACGGCGGACGTGTACGGCGGCGGCGAGTCCGAGTACCTGCTCGGGCGGCTCGTCGAGGGGCTGGTGCCGAGGCGTGATCTGGTCATCGCCACCAAGGCCGGCAGCGTGCCCGACCCGTACCGCAGGTTCGACGGTTCACGCGGGCATCTGCTGGCCGCCCTCGACGCCTCGCTGGCCCGGCTCGGCACGGACTACGTGGACCTGTGGCAGGTGCACGCCTTCGATCCGGTGACGCCGCTGGACGAGACGCTCCAGGCGCTGGACCTGGCGGTGTCCAGCGGGCGCGCCCGCTACGCGGGAGTGTCGAACTTCTGCGGCTGGCAGCTGGCCAAGGCCGCGACCTGGCAGCTGGCCGCCCCGGGCCTGCGGACCCGGCTGGCCAGTACGCAGATGGAGTACTCGCTGCTGCAACGGGGCGTGGAGCGCGAGGTGTTGCCGGCGGCGCTCGACCTCGGGGTGGGGCTGCTGCCGTCCTCGCCGCTGGGCCGGGGCGTGCTGACCGCCAAGTACCGCACCGGCACCCCGACGGACTCGCGCGGCGCCTCAGAGCTGCTGGCCCCGTTCGTGGAGCCGTACCTCGACGAGCCGGCGAGCCGCATCGTGGACGCCGTGGCGACCGCCGCCGACGGACTGGCCACGACGCCGCTGCAGGTGGCGCTCGCCTGGGTGCGGGACCGTCCGGGCGTGGTCGCCCCGATCGTCGGCGCGCGCAACGCGCACCAGCTCACGGAGGCTTTGTCAGTGGAGACGCTTAGTCTTCCTGACGAGATCTGCCGCGCGCTCGACGATGTGTCGGCGCCCGTGCACCGCTATCCCGACCAGGACTGGAGCACGCTGTGACTGCGCTTCCCCGGGGGGAAACCCCCGGCTCCCCGGCCACCGACGACGAAAGCGTCGTCGCGGACGTCTCCACGCCCTCCCCCGCGGAGGAGGCCGCCGCCGGGACCGACGAAGCGACCGAAGGCGCGGCTGACGACGCGGCCGACGAAGCCACCGACGGGGCAGCTGACGGCTCGTCGGCCGACGCGCCGGCCGACGACGGTACCGACAGCGAGCCGGCCGACGGCGGAGGGACGGCCGGTGGGGCTGACGCGAGCGGCGACGGCGACACCGCCGCCGCCCCGGTCCTCTCCGAGGCGGAGGCGGAGCTGGCGGCCCAGCGCGAGCTGCTGGAGCGGATCGAGAAGCGCAAGGCCGAGAAGGACGGCCCCATCCCCGCCGGTACGAAGCTGAGCGGACCGGCCGCCGATCTGCTGGCGGCCGTACGCGCCGTGGAGAGCGGCGAGAAGCCGGGCGCCGCGTTCTTCGACGCCCCCGCGCCCGCCACCCCCCGCAGGCCCGCTCCCGCCCCGGTCCGGGAGCGGGCCCCGGAGCCCGTCGGCGCGGACCGGGGCGCCGCCCCGGAGGCGGTCGCCGCCGTGGCCGCCGTGCTGGCCTCCGGCGGCGCCCCGGAGAGCCTGGCCGCCCCGGCCGCCGGGACGCTCGGCGCACACGCGGCCGACGTCCTGCGCGAGGACCCCTGGCAGCTGCTCGCCCTGCCCGGCGTCGGGCCCGAGCAGGCCGACGGCTTCGCACGGGCGCTGCTGGGCGCGGAGTGCGGCCCTGACGACGAGCGGCGCACCGACGCCCTGATCGGCTGGCTGCTGGAGCGCGCGGCGCTGCAGGGCCACACCGCGCTGGACTCCGCGGAGGTGCGCACCGCGCTCACCGGACGGTCGGTGAGCGACCCGGACGCCGCCGTACAGCACGCCGTCGCCGAGGGCGTCGTCCTGGTCTTCCAGAACGGGGCGGAGGACGGCGCGGAGGACGGGGCGGAGGAGGAAGCGCAGGAGGAGGGGCCGGAAGCCGCCGAGACGCCCGCAGAGGACCGGGAAGCGGGCCCGCAGGAGCCGGTGCAGGTGTTCCTGGGCCTCGACCGCTATGCCCTGGCGGAGGAGAGCCTCGCGGACGGGCTGGCCCGGCTGGTGAACGCGGTGGAGAAGGACGCCGACTGGACCGGGGCCGCCGAGTCGGCGCCCTCCCCCTCTGCCGCCGAGCTGATCCGTACCGCCGCCGCCCACGGGCTCGTCGCGCACACCGGCGGCGAGGCGGCGAGGGCCGAGCCCGCCGCCCTGATCGCCGCGGCGAGCGGCCTCGGCCTGCGGGCCCTGGGCACCACCCACAGCGCGGACGGCGCACGGCGGCTGGCCGAGGCGGTGGGCGACGCCTCGGCGGCCGTCACGCTGGCCGGGCTGCTCTCCGGCGCCGAGGGCCCGGGACGGGACGAGGAGGGGGCCCTCGCCGTCGACCTGCTCGTCGTGCTGGACGCCCCTCAGCTCGACGTCGAGACCGGCGCGATGCTGGTGGAGGCCCTCGCGGACGGGGCCCGGCTGGTCCTCAGCGGCGATCCGGGCGTGCTGGGCTCAGCGGGTGCGGGCCGGGTCTTCGCCGATGTGCTGGCCGCCCGCGCGTGCCCGCAGGTCGTCTCCCGTACGCCGGATCCCGGTCCGATCGGGGAGCTGGTCTCCGGCATCGGCATCGGGGAGCTGAACCAGGTGGCGGCGCCGGGCCGGGAAGTGGTGATCGTGCCCGTGCGTGACGCGGGCGAGGCGGTGCACCGCACGGTGCAGCTGGTGGCCGACTCGGTGCCGCGCGCCATCGGCGTCCCGTCGTCCGACACCCAGGTGATCACCGTGGGCCACGGCGGGTCCGCGGGCACCCGGGCGCTGAACGAGGCGCTCAAGCAGCGGCTCAACCCCGGCCCCGGCCGCTTCGGCGGCTTCGACCCCGGCGACCGGATCGCCCATGTCCCCGCACCGGG
The DNA here is from genome assembly GCF_041435055.1 of Streptomyces sp. NBC_00341. Classification (NCBI taxonomy): domain Bacteria; kingdom Bacillati; phylum Actinomycetota; class Actinomycetes; order Kitasatosporales; family Streptomycetaceae; genus Streptomyces; species Streptomyces sp. NBC_00341. Next base: position 1,572,363 of record NZ_CP108002.1, read on the forward strand.
CCGGACGGTGCCCGGCGTGGTCGTCTCGGCCGACGCGGAGGGCCTGCACCTGGACTGTGCGGGGACCCCGGTCGTCGTGCCGCAGGAGCGGGTGGAGGCGTCCGTACGCCACGCCTGGGCGCTCAGCGCCCATCAGGCGGCCGGTATGCGGTGGCCCGCGGTGGTCGTCGTACTGCCGGGTGACGCCGCGCAGGGGCTCAGCCGCCCCTGGGTCTACACCGCCTTCGGCCGGGGCGAACGGCACCTGTCCGTGGTCCACGGGGTGGATCAGGCGCTGCCGCGCGCGGTCGCCCAGTCCCCCGCGCAGGACCGCACCACCCGGCTGCGCACCCTGCTGGAGGCGTCCGAGGGCTGAGACCCGGCGGGGGCCGGGCGGACGCGTGACGCGTCCGCCCGGCCCCCTGACACGAGCACGGGCACGAGCACGGGCACAGGACGGACCGGTCAGGAGCCGTCCCGCGCCAGACCGTCGAGTTCCCCGCCCAGTTCGCCGTCCAGCTCGTCCTCGTCGAAGACGGCACTGACGTCGAACCGGCAGACCACCAGTTCCGGATCCGCGTCGTCGAAGGGCGCGCCCAGCCACTCCCCCGGCTCCGGCAGCTCGTCCGCCGCCGCGACCCAGAGCGTCGAGTCGCCCTCCTCAAGGCCGAATTCGGTGTGCCGGGACGCGATCTCGTCCGCCTCGTACTCCCCGAAGAGCACCCCGAGCGCCGCGTGGACGCTACTGCCGGCCGAGGCCGCGCTCTCGCTGTCGCGGACGTCCGGGTCCAGGTCGGCGAGGCGCTGTGCCTGGGCGAGCAGCCGCTGCGGCTCCACCACCGCGTAGTCGCGGCGGATCAGCACGCTGAGCGCGTTCGGCTCCTCGGGACCGCTGTAGGGCGGCAGGGAGTCCCCCGCGCCCGGAATCTCGAAGGGGGTGACCTCGTCGTGGCGGTCGTAGAGGAGTTCGTCGTAGACCTCCGCCGCAGCGGCCAGTGCGTTGAACGCGTCGTAGACAGCGGGGTCGTCGTCCCCGGACCGGCGTTCGACCGCGTCGAGGTGACGGTCGAGCGCGACCTTGACCGCATCAGCGGCGGCGCGTACCTCGGCAGCGGATGGCTGCGCAGCATCAGACATAGGGCAGACGCTATCCGTACCGGGGGTCTGCCCGCACAATAGATGCGATGCCGGAATACGAATTTGTCGACGTGTACGTGCCGCGCGGGCTGTCCCGGAAGGAGACGACCCGCCTGCTGACCGACCATGCCGAGTACGGGCACTGGGAGTTGGACCGACTGACGCTGCGCCTGGACGGCAGCCGCCGGGTGCGGCTGCGTCGGCGGATCATCCGCCAGCTGCGGGCCACCTGGTGAAACGGAACGGGCCCCGCTGTTCGCGGGGCCCGCTCTCCGATCCAGCCTGATCCAGCCTGATCCAGCCGAAAGAACCTAGGCGGCGGCCTTGCCGCGGCGGTACAGCACCGTGCCCGCGCCTGCCAGCAGCAGGCCCGCGCCGGCCGGGATCAGCAGGTCGAGCCCGCCCGATCCGGTGTGTGCGAGCTGCGGAGTGCCCTCGGGCATGCTCTGCGGCTCCGGCGCGTTCGGGATGGTGCGGGGCCCGGGTGCCGGCGGCGCCTTGGGGTGGGTGACCGGAGTCACCGGAGGAGCCACCGGAGGAGCGACCGGCGGCGTGACCTGCGGCGTGCTCTCGTTCTCGCAGTCGTTGCCGAAGCTGGGGTTCAGCAGTCCGACGATGTCGATGCTGTTCCCGCAGGCGTTCACGGGGATGTCGATGGGGGCCTGGATCTGGTTGCCAGAGAGCAGACCGGGCGAGCCCTGCGCGTAGCCCTGTGCCGTTGCCCCGCCACCGTTGTCCGTGGGCACGGCACGGTGCTTGCCGGTGCCCGTCCGCGCCCCCTGGCCACGGTCCTGCGACGCGCGGCTGCCGGAGGCCCGGCTGTCCGCAGCGTGGCTGCCCGACCCAGTACCTGCGGACGATCCGGTCCGGCCTGCGGCCGCACCCCCAGAACCGTTTCCGCAGGCGTTCCCGAAGGTCGGATTGATCAGTCCGACGACGCTCACGGAGTTACCGCAGACGTTCACCGGTACGTCGACCGGGATCTGTACCGAATTCCCTGAAAGCACCCCCGGGGAATTCGACGCACCGCCGGACGCTCCCGCGTCGGCGTGCGCGTAACCGCCACTGAGCGCGAGTACGCCGCCCGCGGCCGCCATGGTGATCAGGCCTTTACGCGTGACCTGTCGCATAGGTTGTTTCCTGCCTTCTACCTTCCGGAATACCCCCGGACTTGAGCGTTCGGAGGCAAAGGACCCGGCGGCCCCGGAGCACATGGCGCGCGCTCCGAGGCCGACCGGGCTCAAACCCTTGCGGGTTGACGCGCAACGTCAGGCGTTGACGCAGGTGTTGCCGAAGGACGGGTTCAGCAGACCGATGACGTTAACGGTGTTGCCGCAGAGGTTGACCGGGATGTGAACCGGAACCTGGACGACGTTGCCCGAGAGCACGCCGGGGCTGCCGATAGCGGCACCCTGGGCGCCCGCGTCGGCGACGGCCATGCCGGCGCCCGCGAGCACCAGACCACCGGTGACAGCCGCAGCGGCGACGATCTTCTTGATCATTGTTCCTCCTAGTTGGCAAATGCGGTCCCAGCCGCGGACCGCATCACCTGTAACGAGGAGAAAGCATTCGGGCTACGAGCAGAAACCCCCTTTCACTCGTTCCGGTCTGCCCGTACACGCTGTCGAATTACTCGGCCCGGGGTCAGCTGTTGTCGATGAAACGGTCGAGAACCCGGACGCCGAACTTCAGGCCGTCGACCGGTACCCGCTCGTCCACGCCGTGGAACATGCCCGCGAAGTCCAGCTCCGGGGGGAGCTTCAGCGGGGCGAACCCGAAGCAGCGGATGCCCAGGTCGTCGAAGGACTTGGCGTCCGTACCGCCCGAGAGCATGTACGGGACCGCGCGGGCGATCGGGTCCTCCGCCTTGAGCGCGATCTGCATCGCGTCCACCAGGGAGCCGTCGAAGTCGGTCTCCAGCGCCTTGTCGCCGTGCACGTCCTCGCGCTTGACGCGCGGGCCGAGGATCCGGTCGAGGTCGGTCAGGAACTCCTGCTCGTACCCCGGCAGGAAGCGGCCGTCGACATGGGCGGTGGCCTGCCCCGGGATCACGTTCACCTTGTAGCCCGCGCCCAGCATGGTGGGGGCGGCGGAGTTGCGCAGGGTGGCGCCGACCATCTTGGCGATGCCGCCCAGCTTGGCCAGCGTGGCGTCCATGTCCTCGGGGTCCAGCGGGGTGCCGAGCGCGTCGGACAGCTCGTCCAGGAAGGACCGCACGGTCTTGGTCACCCGAACCGGCCACTTGTGCCGCCCGAGCCGCCCGACCGCCTCGCACAGCTCGGTGATCGCGTTGTCGTCATTGGTCATGGACCCGTGCCCGGCCGTGCCGTCCACGGTCAGCCGCATCCAGTGCATGCCCTTCTGCGCGGTCTCCACGAGGTAGAGGCGCAGGTTCTCGTTGACCGTGAAGGAGAAGCCGCCGACCTCGCCGATCGCCTCGGTGACGCCCTCGAACAGGTCGGGGTGCTTGTCGACGAGATACCGGGCCCCGTAGGTGCCGCCCGCCTCCTCGTCCGCGAGGAAGGCGAGCACGATGTCCCGCGGGGGCTTGCGGCCGCTGCGCATCCGCTCGCGCACGACCGCGAGGGTCATCGCGTCCATGTCCTTCATGTCGACCGCGCCCCGGCCCCACACGCAGCCGTCCGCGATCTCCCCCGAGAAGGGGTGGTGCGTCCAGTCGTGGGCGTTCGCCGGGACGACATCGGTGTGGCCGTGGATCAGCAGCGCCGGCTTGGAGGAGTCCTCGCCCTCGATCCGCGCCACGGTGGAGGCCCGGCCCTTGTGGGACTCGAAGATCTGCGGCTCCAGCCCGACCTCCGAGAGCTTCTCGGCCACGTACTCGGCGGCCAGCCGCTCACCCGGCCCCGAGTGGTCCCCGTAGTTGCTGGTGTCGATCCGGATCAGGTCACGACAGAGGTCCACGACCTCACTCTCGGCGCTCTCACCCGAGCCGGTCCGGGCCGCATTGGTCTCGCTCACGCTGGTTCCTTCCACTGTCGCTGTGGTGCTCCCCCTCATCCTCCCGCGCCCGGCCCGCACACCCAAGGCCCCCCACCCCCCGTCATCCGCCCTTCACACAGACCGGGGCGTGATCGAGCACCTCCCAATGTTTGCTATGGTTTTCCACGTCGGAACGGGCCGGGCCCGCGAGACAGACACCTTGTCCGGGTGGCGGAATGGCAGACGCGCTAGCTTGAGGTGCTAGTGCCCTTTATCGGGCGTGGGGGTTCAAGTCCCCCCTCGGACACCATGGCCGATCGACCAAACAGAGCCGGTCAAAGCGACACTTTGTCGCTTTGACCGGCTCTGTTGTGTGCACCGGACCGTGATCCGCCTCCCCCGGTTCGCGGGAGGCGGATCTGTCTGTGCCGGTCGGCGGGGACCAGCGCAGGGTCACTCTCCGTCCGGCGGCCAGGTCTCGCGGTCACTGACGTGGTCGAACTCCGTCAGTTCGCGAGCGAGGACGTCGAAATGGGCGAGCGGGGCCCACAGGTCGCGCTCACCGATGACGTAGAGGCGGCGCTTGGCGCGGCTCGCGGCCACGTTGAGCAGATGCGGGCTGCCGGCCGCCCACTCGCGTGCTCCGCGACGGCCGCCGCCGAGCACGAGGACGACGACATCGGCTTCCTTGCCCTGTGCGCGGTGGACCGTGGCGCAGCGTTCTTCCAGGAGTTCAGCGGTCCAGCCTGCGCGGTCGCGGCAGACCTTCTTGCACTCGGCGACGAGGGCACGGAACGGGGCGATGACCCGTATGCGCTCGACGCCGACGCCGTTGCGCTCCAGGAGATCGAGGACGAACTCGAACGCACGCCGGTCGCGTACGCCCCACGGGGCGTCGGCCGGGCGGGCGGAGTCATCGGTGTTGAGCCAGCGGCTGGGCAGCAGCCCGTCCCGTTCGCTGTCGGGGAACGCCTGTCGCGCGGTGCCGTGGACCATGAGGCCGCCGTACGCGACCTCATTGCTGACGGTGAACATCGGCTCCTCGCAACGGCGGTGGACGCGCAGCGGTGACCCCACCCAGACGTGGCCGTCGTCGCTGTCCGGTGCCGGCAGGTAGGTGCCGTAGCGGTTGGTCCGGTCGGCCACGGCCTGGGCCGAGGTGGCCGAGGGCAGCCACCGCTCGTCGACGCCGTAGGCGCGCAGCAGCCTGCGCTGCAGAGCGGTGGGCATGGTGACGACGGGCTCGAGCTGGAGCGGATCGCCGACCAGCACGGCACGGCGGGCACGCCACAGCGCGCCCACGGCGGCCTGTGGTGTGGCCTGCCCGGCCTCGTCGACGAGCAGCCAGCCGATCGACTCCCGGCCGAGGCGCGCGAACATGCTGCCGACGGAGGAGAACGTGGTGGACACTACGGGCACCACGAGGAACAGGGTCTGCCAGGCATGCTCGACCTCTTCGTCGGGCAGCGGCCCATTGGTTCCCGCCATCAGCTCCATGAGTACCTGGAGATTGCCCCGGACCTTTTGCGCGGCCCCGGCCACAAAGGCGCGGTGCAGGTCGAGAGCGCGCAGGAACAGGTCGCTGCGCGCGGTGGACCATTCCTCGTCCGACCAGGGAGAGCCGAGTTCCTGCACGGCCTCGTCGTCATGCTGCCAGCCGAGCGGCAGTGAGGGCAGAGCCGCAGCCGCCCATTGCAGCGCGTTGTGGCGCCGGTTGAGCTCGGTCGTGGCGGCCCGCAGGTCGCCCAAGGCCGTGTCGACGGCCTGCCGGGCCTGCCGCAGGGCAGTGTCCGCCGCGGCCTGCCGGGTGCGCGCGGTCCGTTCGTGCGCGCGGGCTGCGGTGAGACCGGCGGCCGCCTCTTCGGCTGCGGTGGCGGACCGCGAGATCCGGCCTACGGCCAGGGACTCGGCGTGCACGGCTGCGGCGACCCGCGCCACGGAGTCGTCGAGGGCGGCGCGGTGCTGGAGGAGCAGTTCCGTGATCTCGGCCTGGGTTCGCTCCTGCCGGTGTTGGGCGGCCTGCCGGTCGGCAGAGCTCTGGAGCAGGCGCCGCAGCCCGCCGCGCAGGCCCGGCTCGACGGTTTGTGGTGCGTCCTGGCGGGAAGTGAGCGCGGTGACGTAGTCGCGGTGGTGCGCGGCCAGTTCGCGGGCGGCCGACACATCCGCGCGGGCGGCGGCCAGTTCCTGCCGGGCTCGTGGCACGTGCTCGGTCGCCGCCCGGTGCCGGGCCTCGGCGGCCGCTGTGGCGCTCTGCGCTTCTTCGGTGACGCCGGCGGCCCGCTCCACGGCGGCCGCCGCGGCGACGACCTTCCGGTCCGCGCGGGGTACGGCGGCTTCCAGGTCCGCGATCCGCTGCCCGGCCGACGGGGAGTCGACGGCCGCCAGTTCGGAGGCCAGCCGGGCACGCTCGACGCGCAGGCGCTCGACCTCGTCCTGGGCGGTGCGGAACGCGAGGACCGCGTCGGACCACGACGGCACGGGCTCGACGGGCCCGGCCGGTGCGCCGCCGGCCGCCGAGGCGGCGGGGCGCCGGCCGCCGGGCGGAATCCTCGGCGGGATCCAGTCACTCAGAACGGCCCGCATACCGCGCAGTGGCGGCCGTCCCGCCTCGGACCGGGCGTCGGCCTCCCTCTCGGGCAGCCTGCCCCACCAGAACCGGTCGCCGAACTCCTTGCGGTTGGTCTTGTTTCCGAGCACCGCCGCGACCAGCCCCCACGCGGGGCCGCCGAGGAGGGCCGAGGCGAGGTCGGAGAAGTGGTCGGGTCCGCCGTGCCAGTGCTCATCGAGCGCGCTGAGGCCGGGCAGTTCAGCGGTGATGTTCTCGACCGCACCGTTGTTGGAGGAGGCGACCACGATCTCGAAACCGGTCAGCCGGGGGTCGAGCCTCGACACGAACCGCGTGTGCGTGCCCTGGCGGTCCTTGCCCCGCCATGCCGGGCCGGTGAATGCCTGTCCGGGCCGGTCGAACGTGGCCAGTACCGCCGCCCGCTCGACCACCAGTGCGGCGACCAGGTCGCGCAGCATCGTCGTCTTGCCCGTGCCTGGCGGGCCGTTCACCGAGAACATCCCGCCCCCGGTACCCGCGCGGTCCGCGAGCATCCGGTCGACCGCGAACTGCTGGCTCAGCGCGAGCGGGAACCGCGCCGGTGCGGGCCAGCGCCCCGCCGGAACCAGCTCCGGACCCACCCCGGCCAGGACGACTCCGCGCTCCTGGCGCACATCCGTCCGCGCCCCCACGGCTAGGGCATCGTGCTCGGTCAGATACGCGTCCAGAGCCGGGCCGATCCCCTTGCCGACCGCCCCTGCCACCCGGTCGAGATCAGGAGGAAGCAGACTGTTCAGGAAGGGGGCCGCGGCGGCCACCTTCGCCTGCGGGTCCCTGGGCCGGTGGACGAGCCTGCTGCGCACCCGGACCACTCGGGGCCGCAGGCGGTCCCGCACCCCGCACAGGTCGGCGATCTGCGCGGTGAGGGCGACGAGATCGGCGAACCCGAGCGCGCGGGGGCCGGACCCGCCCTCGCGCGCCTCCGGCGTGTCCGCGGAGCCGGCCCGCACCGGCCCGGGAACGGTTCCGGCGCTCTCCGGATCCCCGGGCTCCCCCTCGTTCGCTACGAGCCGACGGGCCGCCGCCCAGTCGGCGGCGCGGCTCACCAGGGGTTCGGCCGCGCCCTGCAAGGCGGCGCCGGCGACCTCGCCGAACAGGGCCTCGACCGCGCCGACGGCGGCGCCGCCCAGGATTTCGCCGAGCAGCCGCTGCCAACTCGCGCGGTCGGAGCCGGCCGCGGTTCCCGGCTCACGGCCGGAGCCCGGCCGCTGCTCGGACGTCGTGCCAGGGGGTGGGGCGGCGGAGCCGTAGGGAATCGTGGTGGCTGTCAGTTCGTCGATCGCCGTGCCGAACGCGTCGTCGAGGTCCTCGAATCCGTCCAGCCAACCCCGCGCGGAGGGTCCCGGATCGAAGAGGCGGCCGGTCGCCCAGGCACAGGCGGAGATCACGGACGTGTCCTCGACCGGTCGCCCCTCTTCATCCAGGATCAGGGCGAACATCGCGCTCTCGCCCGCCAGCGTCAGCTCGGACTGCGGCACACCGGGATCCGGATCGGTCCCCGCGGGGAGTACCGCGATCATGGCCTGCCGGAGCAGTTCCAGTTCGAAAATCCCGCAGTAGATCTCGTGACGCCACATCCGGCCGCGGGGCGCCCGGCGCGCGCCTGTGTCCGGGTGGCCGCCGTCCCACGGCAGGAGCGGCGGCGCCTGTCCCGGCAGCGGCGTCAGATCGACGATGTACTCGTCGCCCGGCCCGGACCGTGCGGCGGAGCGCCGTCGGGGCAGTGCCGGAATGCTCGGCGGACCGAACAGCTCGATGGCGCGCCAGCACTCCAGCAGTGCTTCCCGGTGGTGGTACCGCCCCTGTCCGCTCCGCACTGCCCTGCCCCCTGTCCCGCGCGCGGCCTCCGGCCGCTCCCATTCGCTGACCGGCTGTCGGTCGAATCTACCGGACCCCAACGGGGCGGGTCCCGGCACGTTGTGGCGCGGTCAATCACGCGACGCGGCCGCGCCACAGCCGTACCGGAGACTCAGCCGGCGGGCAGGGAACGCTCCAGGAGGGGCAGCAGGCGGTCCCAGTGGAGCTGCAGCCCGGAGGCGCTGAACGCGTCGGTGTCGGACATGGTGAAGCCGTGGACGGTGTCCGGGTAGATCTCGGAAGTGAAGCCGGCTCCCGCGGCGTCCAGGGACCGGTTCAGCTCGTCCAGGCCCTCGGGCGTGATGTCGCCCTCGGCGTGGCCGAGGTGGACCTGAGCGGTGACCGTGGAGAAGAGTTCCGGACCGTCGGCGCCCACGGGGGCGTGGAATCCGGCGACGGCGGCCACCTTGTCCGGGTAGGCCGCGGCGGTGCGCATCGCGAGCAGTCCGCCTATGCAGTATCCGGTCACCGCGACCGGGCCGTCACTCACCTCGGGGCGGCCGGCGAGGAACCCCAGGTAGGCGTCGGCGTCGCTGCGCACGCGTTCGGCGGTGTGCGCCCCGATCAGGGGCATCACCTGGGCCATGACCCCGGAGCGGGCCTCTTCCCCGATGTACTCGGGAAGTTCGATGACCGGGTTGGGGCCGTGCCGGTAGAAGACGTTCGGGACGAGCACGTAGTACCCGTGTCCGGCCAGTTCGGCTGCCATGTCCCGCAGCACGGGCCTGATGCCGAAGCCGTCCGGGTACATCAGCACCCCGGGGTGCCGCCGGCCGCTGTCGGGAAAGACGGCGAAGGCGTCGGCCAGGCCGTCCGCGGTGGGGATCTGAAGCGTGGTGGTGGTGGGCATGGGTTCTCTCCTGTCGTGATGAACGTGTCGAGCGGTGAGCAGCACGACAGGAGGCGGGGCCCGCGCGGCAGCGCCGGGTCCCCGGTCGGACGGCGGGCCGGCGACGGCCCGTACGGCGCTCAGAGGAGCGCCGGGTAACCGATCCGTGTGTGGCGCGAGGCCGTCCCGGTAGTCATGGTCACGCAGCCTAGCGGACGCCCCTTGTTGAGACGGTTCGCCCCTCGTTAACGTCCAACCGTGAGACGGGCGTTGCCGAACGAGGAGACCCATGAGCAGTACAGCCGCCGACGCAGTTTCCTGGTACGAGGACATGAGCCCGGGATCGGGCGGGCTCGCGCCCCGGTCCTGGTACCCGGCGTCCGATGCCCCGCGGGTGTCAGTCAACGGCGAGTGGGCCTTCAGGTTCTCGCCCGACGCGGGTGCGCGGGACGAGTCGTTCGCGCGGCCGGGGTTCGACGCCTCGGGGTGGCGGACGGTCGAGGTGCCGGGGCACTGGGCGCTGCAGGGGGCCGGTGGCGCTCCCGCGTACACGAATGTGGTCTATCCCTTCCCCGTCGATCCGCCGCGGGTGCCGTCCGAGAATCCGACCGGCGATCATCTGCACAGGTTCACGCCGCCTGCCGGGCTGCCGGAGGGCGGCGACTGGGTGCTCCGGTTCGACGGGGTGGAGTCGTGCGCCCGGGTCTGGCTCAACGGGCAGGAGCTGGGCGACTTCAAGGGGTCCCGGCTGGCGCACGAGTTCGCCGTGGGCGGGCTGCTGCGGGCCGGTGAGAACGTGCTGGCCGTGCGGGTGCACGCCTGGTCCTCCGGAAGCTATCTGGAGGACCAGGACCAGTGGTGGCTGCCCGGGATCTTCCGTGACGTGACGCTGCTGCACCGGCCGCGGGGCGCGCCCCGGGACTTCTTCGTGCACGCCGGGTACGACCACCGTGACGGCTGCGGCACGCTGCGGGTCGAGTGCGAGGGCGCCGAGGGGCGGATTCTCGTACCGGAGCTGGGAGTCGACGCTCCGGCGGGCGAGCCGGTGACCCTGCCGGTGGAGCCGTGGACCGCGGAGACGCCCCGGCTGTACGACGCGGAGCTGGTGACGCCCGGCGAGCGGATCGCGTTGCGCGTCGGCTTCCGTACGGTCGCCGTCGAGGACGGCGTCATCAAGGTCAACGGGCGGCGGCTGCTCCTGCGCGGGGTGAACCGGCACGAGTTCCATCCGGAGACCGGCCGGACGGTGGACGCCCGGGCCATGCGCCACGACCTGGTGCTGATGAAGCGGCACAACATCAACGCCGTCCGGACCAGCCACTATCCGCCGCACCCCGCCTTCCTGGACCTGTGCGACGAGCTGGGGCTCTGGGTGATCGACGAATGCGATCTGGAGACACATGGCTTTGTCGACCTGGAGTGGCGCGGCAACCCGGTCGACGACGAGCGGTGGACCCCCGCGCTGCTCGACCGGGCGGAGAGGATGGTCGAGCGCGACAAGAACCACGCCTCGGTGATCATCTGGTCGCTCGGCAACGAATGCGGTTCGGGCCGCGGCCTGAGCGCGATGGCCGAGTGGATCCGGGGGCGGGACCCGGAGCGGCTGCTGCACTACGAGGGCGATCTCTCGTGCAAGGACGTCGATCTGTACTCGCGGATGTATCCGACGCACGCCGAGGTCGAGCTGATCGGGCAGCGGGCCGAGGAGCCGTGGGGCGATCCGGAGCTGGATGCCCGGCGGCGCGCGATGCCGTTCATCATGTGCGAGTACGCCCACGCCATGGGGAACGGTCCGGGCGGACTGAGCGAGTACCAGCGGCTGTTCGAGCGGTACGAACGCTGCCAGGGCGGTTTCGTCTGGGAGTGGATCGACCACGGCCTCGCCCACCCGGAGCACGGCTTCGCCTACGGCGGTGACTTCGGCGAGGAGCTGCACGACGGCAACTTCGTCTGTGACGGTCTGCTCTTCCCCGACCGCACGCCCTCCCCCGGGCTCGTCGAGTACAAGAAGGTCATCGAGCCGGTGCGGATCGGCCCGGCTTCCCGGCCGGGTGCCTTCACGGTGACCAACGGGTACGACTTCACGGACCTCGGCCACCTGGACTTCCTGTGGTCGCACGAGGTGGAGGGGGTGGTCGTCGCCTCCGGCGCCCTGAAGGTGCCGGAACTCGCCCCCGGCGCATCGGCGGAGGTGGCCGCGGAGACCGCCGGCGGCGAGGGGGTGTGGACCTTGCGTGCGGTGCTCGCCGAGGACACCGCGTGGGCCGGGCGCGGGCATGTGGTGGCGTGGGGCCAGGCGGAGTCCGGCGCACCCCGGTCCCCCGCCCCGGCGGCCGGTGCGCGTCCGGTCCGGGGCGCGGGGGTGATCACGCTGGGGCCCGGGGTCTTCGACGCGGCGACCGGGGCTCCGGTACGGCTCGGGGACCTCGCGGTGGAGGGGCTGCGGCTGGACGTGTGGCGGGCGCCCACCGACAACGACAACGGTGCGGCGTGGCAGCCGGACGAGCGGTACGGGGTGCGGTGGCGGGAGCTGGGGCTGCACCGGATGCGGCACCGCGTCGACGCGGTCGAGACCGGCCGGGACGCCCTGACCGTACGGACCCGGGTGGCTCCGGCCGGGTCGGACCTGGGCCTTCGGACCACGTACCGGTGGACCTCGGCCCGGGACCGGCTGGGCCTCACGGTGTCCGTGGTGCCGGAGGGCGACTGGCGGGTGCCGCTGCCCCGGCTGGGCATCCGGTTCGGGCTGCCCGCCGCGTTCGGCCGGGCGCGGTGGTTCGGCGGCGGTCCGGGCGAGGCGTACCCGGACACCCGGGCCGCCGCGATGCTGGGGCTCTGGGAGCGGGACGTGGACGCGCTGCAGACCCCGTACGTCCGGCCGCAGGAGAACGGCGCGCGGGCCGACGTCCGCTGGGCGGAGCTGACCGACGGCAGCGGCGCGGGGCTGCGGGCCGAGGGCGGCACGCCGTTCTGGTTCACCGCGCGGCGCTGGACGAACGAGCGGCTGGACGCCGCGGAGCACCTGCCGGACCTGGTGGCCGGGGAGCGGGTCTGGGTCGGCCTGGACCATGCGGTGCAGGGCATCGGCTCGCAGTCGTGCGGACCGGGCGTGCTGCCGGAACACCGGCTCCACGCGGCCCCGGCGGAGTTCTCGTTCGTGTTCTCGCCCCTGGGCTGATCCCCCGACCGGAACAGACCTGCGCGCCCGGCCCCGCTCGGCGTCATCGCGCCGCCGCCCCGCCGAACCCTTCGGCGCCGCCTGCCCCAACCTCCCTGCCCATCAAGGCCGGTGACGACGTAGCATCGTCCGTTCGCGGTCATCTACGTGGTGCGCAAGGGGGAATTGTCATGGTCAGCGGGGGCAGACGGCGGGCCGCGGTCCTTGCCGGAGGTGTCGTCGGCGCGGTGCTGGTGTCCGGCATCGGGCTGTGGGCGACCGACAGTTGGCCGTTCCGCGCTTCCTACTGCTGGGGCGCGTGGGAGCAGAACAGCGGCGCGTCGTTCCTCGGCGAAGAGGCGCTCGGCAAGTCCGGCTCCGAGCGGCGGGCCACCGAGTCCGCGCCGCCCTCGGCCGGCCGGCCGCACGGCACCTGCACACTGGCGGTGACCTCGGAGGCCGAGGACAGCGACTCGGACAAGCCGCTCACCTTCAAGGAACAGATCACCCTGGAGTACGGGCCGGTGCCCGCGGGCGCCAAGGAGCGCCGGGCCTGGATAGCCCAGTACTTCCACGGTTCGGCCTCGCCGCTCCCGGACGGGCTCGACGGGCTGGTCGCCGCCGACCGGGCCATGCTGGTGCTACCCGGGGAGTGCGACGCGGACGGACGGCCGTCGGCGGTGACGATCCGGAGCGAGAGCACGGGCGACGGCCATCTCGGCAAGGTGGCCATGCCGTTCGCGATCGGCAATACCGCCGAGGTCGGACGCATGCTGCTCGATGCCGCCAACACCACGATGAAGAAGGCCGGTTGCGCACCGGGCAAGCCGCTGCGCACGGTGTCGCCCCTGGTGACGGTGGCGGAGGACGACGAGCGGGCGGAGAATCCGCTGTGCCGGATACCCGGGATGTCCTTCGACTTCGGTCAGGGTTCGCGCTATCAGCAGCAGGTGGGCGCGGTCACCGACCGGCTCCAGACGTGTTCGGTGGTGTGGCAGACCCCGCGAGCTGCCGACGAGCCGTCGGCGCAGTATGTGATGGCCCGCCGACCGCGCCTGGTCGCACTCTTCGACGGCCTGCCCACCGGTTCGGCCCACGGGCTGCTGCGCACCAACTGCGGTGGACGCCCGACGGTGTTCTACGGACACGTCGAAACCGGTCTCCAGGACCGGGGCAGGCCCAGCGACCGGCGGGTGTTCGACCGATTCACGGAGTCCGTCGGCAAGCGCATCGGCTGCGGGGACGGTGAGGACGCGTGAGCGAGGACCAGCCCGTCCCGGTCGAGGACGCCGAGAGCCCTGCGAGCCCCGAGGGTCCCGAGAGCCCCACGACCCTTGAGAATCCTGCGAGTGCCGGGGACGCCTTGGACGGCGGCAGTGGCCGTCCGTCCTTCGTGCGCCGCCTGCTCAGGAGCCGTACCGCCCGTGCCGTCACCGCCGCCGGACTGGCCGGCGTGCTGCTCGGCGCCGGTGCGGTCGCCTGGCGGACCGATACCCTGCCGCTGCTCGGGGACGCTCCCTGCTGGGACTCGCTCGGGGACGCCAGTGTGTCCGGGCTCTTCGGTGACCGCAGGATCGAGGTCGACGAACAGTCACTGGGCAACGCCCGGCAGGGCGACGGACTGTCGTACGGGCAGTGCCGCATCACCAGCTTCAAGGACGACCGGGCCATGCGTCAGGTGACCGTCAACGTGCACCAGCTGGACGGGCTGCGGGGAACCGACTCGGCGCGCTGGCCCCAGGAGTTCCTGGCGGCCGGCATGGTGTCGCTGGGCGAGGGGCTCCCCGGGATGGTGTCCGCGTCACGCGGCTGGCTGGCGCTGCCGCAGGGCTGCACGGGGCGCGGCGACTTCTCCGGGCCCACTGTGGTGGAGATCGCGATGGGACGGGCGGGCCTGGACTTCTCGTCGGACTTCGCGAAGGAGGACCGCGGCGCCCTCACCGATGCCCTGGTGGACGCGGCCAACGGGGTCATCCGGTCCTTCGGCTGCTCGGGCCGCTACCCGTCGCCGCGGTCACTGCCGTCCGTCGGCACCTGGCAGGACACCGACGCGGCCGCGCTCTGCGGCACCAAGGGGTTCGCCCTGCCCTCGGCGTACCGCAAGGAGCTGTCCAGCACCCTGACCGGTGCCGGCGACGACGGGCCGGCCCGGATCTGCGAGGTCGGCAGCGACTACAGCGAACCGGTGCTGCGGCTGACGACGGTGGTGGACCCGGCGCTGGCCGAGGTCTTCTCCTGGGACGCGCTGCGGTCCGGTGCCTCTCTGAAGGGCACCACGGGCTACGGAAAGACGACCGGGGGCCGGGCGGTGTACCGGGCGCGCTGCCAGACCGGGCCCGTGGTGTTCGTGGTGGAGCAGCTGCGGCAGACAGCGAAGGGCGGCTTCACGCTCACCGATGAGCTGCTGCCGGGCTACGTCGCCGCGGAGGCGGAGCGCATCGGCTGCGGCCCCCAGAAGCTGACGCTCCCCTCCGCCTGAGGCGGCGTGCCGGGCGAGCCCCGCTGACGCGCGGGGCTCGCCCGCTGTGGAAGGATCCTCCGCACCATGAGAACCAGCACCCGGGCGCCGGGCGGCCCCCGGTGAGGGGCCGCGCCAAGCCTCCCCCGTCCCCGTTGCCGCAGCGCGACGGGATCGATCCGGTGCGGGTGCGGCTCCCCGAGGACCCCGGTGGGCAGTGGCCCACGGTGCGTGATCATCTGCTGGAGCGGTTCGGCGGCGCGATCGGGGCGGACCGGCTCGACGCCATGATCGCGGCCGGCCGGTTCGTCTCGGCCAAGGGCCCGGTGACGGGCCGGGAGCCGTACGCGGCGGGCCGGTACCTCTGGTTCCACCGGGACTTCGCGCCGGAGGAGCC
Source organism: Streptomyces sp. NBC_00341 (assembly GCF_041435055.1). NCBI lineage: Bacteria > Bacillati > Actinomycetota > Actinomycetes > Kitasatosporales > Streptomycetaceae > Streptomyces > Streptomyces sp. NBC_00341. The sequence goes on from NZ_CP108002.1 coordinate 1,587,722, forward strand.
GGTGCCGTTCCCGGTCGGTGTCGTGCACCGTGACGAGCACCTGGTCGTCGCGGACAAGCCGCACTTCCTGGCGACGACGCCGCGCGGCCGGCACATCACCGAGACGGCGGTGGCCCGGCTCCGCCGCGAGCTGGGCCTTCCGCTGCTCCAGCCGGCGCACCGGCTCGACCGGCTGACGGCGGGGCTCGTGCTGTTCGTCGTGCGGCCCGAGGAGCGGGGCGCCTACCAGACGCTGTTCCGGGACCGCCTGGTGCGCAAGGAGTACGAGGCGGTGGCGCCGTACGACGCGCGCCTCGCCTTCCCGCGCACCGTGCGCAGCCTGATCGTCAAGGAGCGCGGGGTGATCGCCGCCCGTGAGGAGCCGGGCGAGCCGAACAGCGAGAGCCGGATCGAGCTGCTGGAGCACCGGGAGGGCCTCGGCCGCTACCGGCTGCTGCCCGCCACCGGGCGGACGCATCAGCTGCGGGTCCACATGAACGGCCTGGGGCTGCCGCTCGTCCATGACCCGGTCTATCCCGTGGTCGAGGCGGAGGGGGCGCCGGACGACTGGTCGCGCCCGCTCCAACTGCTGGCGCGGGTGCTGGAGTTCACCGACCCGGTCACGGGAGAGCCGCGCCGCTTCGAGAGCGGGCTGCGGCTCTCCGCGTGGCCGCAGGGGTGAGTCCCGCCCTCAGTGGCCGCGGGCGATCCATTCGTCCAGGTGCGGGGCCTCCGCGCCGATGGTCGTGGAGTCACCGTGCCCGGTGCGGACGGCGGTGTCCGGGTCGAGGGCGAGCAGCCGGTCCCTGATCGAGGCGACGATCGTCGGGAAGTGGGAGAACGACCGGCCGGTGGCGCCGGGCCCGCCCCGGAAGAGCGTGTCGCCGGTGAAGACGGTGGACAGCCCGGGGGCGTACAGGCAGACAGCGCCCGGGGCGTGTCCCGGCGTGTGCAGCACCTTGAGGGCCGTACCGGCGATCGTCAACTCCTGGCCGTCGGCGAGTTCGCCGTCGGGGGCCCGGTCCGGGTGGGTCTGCTTCCACAGCGGCAGGTCGTCGGGGTGCAGCAGGATCGGCGCGCCGGTGGCGTCGGCGAGCGCCGGGGCCGCGTCGATGTGGTCGTTGTGCGCGTGGGTGCAGATGATGGCGCGCAGCGTACGGCCGTTCAGCGCGGCCTCGATCGCGGCGGCGTCGTGGGCGGCGTCGATGACGACCGCCTCCGTGTCGTCACCGACGATCCAGACGTTGTTGTCGACGTCCCATTCGCCGCCGTCCAGGGCGAAGGTGCCGGAGGTGACGAGGTGGTCGATGCGGGCGGTCATCAGAGGACCACCACCGAGCGCAGGACGTCGCCGTCGTGCATCCGGGCGAAGGCCTGCTCGATGTCTCCGAGCGCGATGGTCTCGGTGACGAACGCGCCGAGGTCGATCCGGCCCTGCTGGTGGAGGTCGATGAGCATCGGGAAGTCGCGCGAGGGCAGGCAGTCGCCGTACCAGGAGGACTTGAGCGAGCCGCCCCGGCCGAAGACGTCCAGGAGTGGGAGTTCGAGCTGCATCTCCGGGGTGGGGACGCCGACCAGGACGACGGTGCCGGCGAGGTCGCGGGCGTAGAACGCCTGCTTGTACGTCTCCGGGCGGCCGACCGCCTCGATGACGACGTCGGCGCCGTTGCCGTCGGTGAGTGCGCGGATGGCCTCGACCGGGTCCTGGGCGCGGGAGTTGACGGAGTGCGTGGCACCCATCTTCTTCGCCGTCTCCAGCTTGCGGTCGTCGATGTCCACCGCGATGATCTTCGCCGCACCGGCGAGCCGGGCACCGGCGATCGCCGCGTCACCGACGCCGCCGCAGCCGATGACGGCGACCGAGTCGCCCCGGCCGACCTGACCGGTGTTGATGGCGGCGCCGATGCCCGCCATAACGCCGCAGCCGAGGAGTCCGGCGACGGCCGGGGCGACCTCGGGGTCGACCTTGGTGCACTGGCCGGAGGCGACCAGGGTCTTCTCCGCGAAGGCGCCGATGCCGAGCGCGGGCGACAGCTCGGTGCCGTCCAGCAGGGTCATCTTCTGCTTGGCGTTGTGGGTGTCGAAGCAGTACCAGGGGCGGCCTCGCAGACAGGCGCGGCACTGCCCGCACACCGCGCGCCAGTTGAGGACGACGAAGTCGCCCGGTTCGACGTCCGTGACGCCCTCGCCGACGGACTCCACGACACCCGCGGCCTCGTGGCCGAGGAGGAAGGGGAACTCGTCGTTGATGCCGCCCTGCTTGTAGTGCAGATCGGTGTGGCACACGCCGCACGCCTGGATCTTCACCACGGCCTCGCCGGGGCCGGGGTCCGGGATGACGATCGTCTCGACCCGTACCGGCTCGTTCTTTCCCGGTGCGATGACCCCTTGTACGTGCTGCGCCATTCCCGTGGACTCCCTTTCCCGACGTTCCCGAAGACCGATTCACGCCCTTGGGAGCGATGTGTTCCCGAGGATCGATCACGGACAACGGTACGCCGTGCGGGGTGCGGCAGGGCCGGGCGCGGCCGCCTTCAGGGCGCGAGTACGTCCAGCTCGTGCAGGGCGCCCACCGCGATCTCCTTCGTGAGCCGCTCCGCCTGCGCCGCGTCGCCCTCGCGCACCGCTTCGGCGAGCCGGACGTGGAGGGTGACGGCGGCCGGGTCGGGGTCCTCGAACATCACCTGGTGGTGGGTGCGTCCCGCCAGGACCTCCGCGACCACGTCCCCGAGGCGGGCGAACATCTCGTTGCCGGAGGCGTTGAGGACGATGCGGTGGAAGGCGATGTCGTGTTCCAGATACCCCTCCAGCTGCTGGCCGCGCGAGGTGGCGACCATGCCGAGGGCCCGCTCGGTGAGCTGCGCGCACTGGTCAGGGGTGGCGTGCCGGGCGGCGAGCGAGGCGGCGACGGGCTCGATCGCCGAGCGCAGCACCGTCAGTGAGCGCAGCTGGCGCGGCCGGTCGGTGCCGGCCAGCCGCCACCGGATGACCTGCGGGTCGTAGACGTTCCACTCCTCGGTCGGCCGCACGGTCACGCCGACCCGGCGCCGGGACTCGACCAGGTGCATGGACTCCAGGACGCGGACGACCTCGCGTACGACCGTACGGGAGACGTCGAAGCGTCGGGCCAGCTCGTCGGTGCGCAGCACCTGGCCGGGCAGGTGCTCTCCCGCGGCGATCTCCAGACCCAGGGTGTCCAGCACATGCGTATGCAGCCCCTGGGCAGGTGTGGTCATGGACCAAGGGTACGGGGCACCTCTCGGGAACATTAAGTACGACGTTTATGTCACAGCATCTTGAATAAGTCGTACGTATGAGTTTCAGTAGCGCGACGGACCGATGTCGAGGAAGACATCGACGAGGACAGCGAGGCACCGTAATGAGCACCCCCCACGTCGTCGTGGTGATGGGCGTGGCAGGGACCGGCAAGACCACGATCGGCCCCCTGCTCGCCGCCGCACTGGGCGTTCCGTACGCCGAGGGCGACGATTTCCACCCCCCGGCGAACATCGCCAAGATGTCGGCCGGCACTCCGCTGGAGGATGCCGACCGGTGGCCCTGGCTCGACGCGATCGGCCAGTGGGCACACGGCCGGGCCGGGCTCGGCGGCGTGGTCAGCAGCTCGGCGCTGAAGCGGGCCTACCGCGACCGGCTGCGCGCGGAGGCTCCCGGTGCCGTGTTCCTGCATCTGACCGGCGACCGGTCCCTGATCGAGGAGCGGATGGCGGACCGCAAGGGCCACTTCATGCCGGCCGCGCTCCTCGACTCGCAGTTCGCCACCCTCCAGCCCCTGGCTGACGACGAGGCCGGGGTCGCCGTGGATGTGGCCGGCACCCCGGAGGAAATCACCCAGCGAGCCGTCGCCGCGTTGCGCCGGCTCGAGAACTAAGGATCATCACCGTGACCAGTCTCAGCGTCGAGACGCTGGCAGCGGACGCCGTCGAACCGATCACCTCGGCCGGCAACGCCCAGTTGGGCATTGCCGTCCTGGCGGGCATCGCCGTCATCGTCCTGCTCATCACCAAGTTCAAGATGCACGCGTTCCTCGCGCTCACCATCGGCTCGCTGGCGCTCGGTTCGTTCGCCGGCGCCGCGCCGGAGAAGACGATCGCGAGCTTCACCGCGGGCCTCGGCTCGACCGTCGCGGGCGTCGGTGTCCTCATCGCGCTCGGCGCGATCCTGGGCAAGCTGCTCGCCGACTCCGGCGGTGCGGACCAGATCGTCGACACCATCCTCGCGCGGACGAGCAACCGGGCCATGCCCTGGGCGATGGTCCTGATCGCCTCGATCGTCGGTCTGCCGCTGTTCTTCGAGGTCGGGATCGTGCTGATGATCCCGGTGGTGCTGCTCGTCGCCAAGCGCGGCAACTACTCCCTGATGCGGATCGGCATCCCGGCCCTGGCCGGCCTCTCCGTGATGCACGGGCTCATCCCCCCGCACCCCGGCCCGCTGGTGGCGATCGACGCCCTCGGCGCCAACCTCGGCATCACGCTGGCCCTCGGTGTGGTCGTCGCGATCCCGACGGTGATCCTCGCGGGTCCGGTCTTCTCGCGCTACGCCGCCCGCTGGGTGGACATCAAGGCGCCGGAGAAGATGATCCCGCAGCGCCCGTCGGAGGACCTGGACCGCCGGCCCAGCTTCGGCGCCACGCTGGCGACGATCCTGCTGCCCGTCGTCCTGATGCTGGTCAAGGCGCTCGTGGACATCGTCGTGGACGACCCCGAGCAGGGTCTCCAGCGGGTGACCGACGTGATCGGCTCGCCGCTGATCGCACTGCTGGCGGCCGTCATCGTCGCCATGTTCACGCTGGGCCGGGCGGCCGGTTTCACCAAGGGCCGGCTCTCCTCCACCGTCGAGAAGTCCCTCGCCCCGATCGCCGGGGTGCTGCTGATCGTCGGCGCGGGCGGCGGGTTCAAGCAGACCCTGGTCGACGCCGGCGTGGGCCAGATGATCCTGGACATATCCGAGAGCTGGTCGATCCCCGCGCTGCTGCTCGGCTGGCTGATCGCCGTGGCGATCCGGCTCGCGACCGGCTCCGCGACCGTCGCCACCATCTCGGCGGCCGGTCTGGTCGCCCCGCTGGCGGCCGACATGTCGACCTCCCACGTCGCACTGCTGGTGCTGGCCGTGGGCGCGGGCTCGCTCTTCTTCAGCCATGTCAACGACGCCGGGTTCTGGCTGGTGAAGGAGTACTTCGGGATGGACGTCGGCCAGACGGTGAAGACCTGGTCGGTCATGGAGACCATCATCTCCGTGGTCTCACTGGTCTTCATCCTGCTGCTGTCGCTGATCCTCTAGCGGCTCGTCCGGCGCCCGCCACAGCGGGTGCTCACGGCGGGCCCACTCCCGCCCCACCGACCCGGAGCGCATGCCGCGGCGTGCCTCCGGGTCGGCGTACGCCATCGCGATGTGACCGGCCAGCACCAGGCCGACGGCCAGGGCCAGCCAGTCGTGGACGAAGGTCGCGCCGGTCCGCCACATCAGCGGGGCCAGCCCGGTGAACCACATCAGCAGCCCGGTCCCCGCCATCACCAGCACCGCACCCGCGATCCAGGCCGCGTACAGCTTCTGCCCGGCGTTGAACTTCCCGGCGGGCCGCGACCCCGGCCGCCGGTCCCGGCGGCGGACCGCCCGCAGCCACTGCCGGTCGTGCGGCCCGAAGCGGTTGAGCCGGCCCAGATCGGCGCGCAGGGACCGCGCCAGCAGCCCCGCCAGCAGCGGTACGGGAATGAGCAGCCCGGACCACTCGTGGACGGTGACCACCAGATGGCGGCGGCCGACGAGTTCGGCGAACTGCGGCACGTACAGACAGGCGGCCGACGCCACGCAGAGGAGCATCAGGGCCGCGGTGGTGCGGTGCACCCAGCGCACCGGCCGGCCGAACCGCCGTACCCGGCCGGATGCCTCAGGTCGTGGGGGCGTCGTCACGGCCGTTGGACCGGCCGACCCAGGCGTCGACGTCATAGCCGAGCTCCTCCCAGTATCCGGGGCGTACGGAGTCCGTGACGGTGATCCCGGAGAGCCATTTCGCCGACTTGTAGAAGTACATCGGGGCCACGTAGAGCCGGACCGGGCCGCCGTGGGAGTGGGGCACCGGCCGGTCCTGCATGCGCAGCGCGACCAGCACGTCGGCTCGGCGGGCCTGGGCGAGGGTGAGGCTCTCGCTGTAGGTGCCGTCGAAGCAGGTGAAACGGATCGCCTTCGCGTCCGGCCGGACCCCCGCCGCGTCCAGCAGCGCGGAGAGCCGTACGCCCTCGAACGGGGTCTGCGGCACCCGCCAGCCGGTGACGCACTGGACGTCCCGCACCATCCGCGTCTGCGGCAGCGCCTTCAGGGCGTCCAGGGTGTACGTGGCCGGGTGGTCGACCAGTCCGTCGACGGTCAGCCGGTAGTCGGCCGCGCCCTTCGACGGTACGGAGGACGCCACCGAGTAGTACCGGAAGCCGCCGCCGTTGGGCAGCAGGCCGGTCAGCCCGGTGGGGTCCTTGTCGGCGACCGCGCCCAGACCGGATTCCAGGGTCCGCTGCAGGACCGGCGCGGCGACCAGCCCGGCGGCGCCGAGGCCGAGCATCGTCAGGACCAGGCGGCGGCCGACGGGGGCGCCGACGGCGTCCGGATCGGGTCCGGGCGCCGCCGGATCGGGGCCGGCGCCGGGAGGAGGACTGTTCACTCCTTGATTCGAGCACTCCGGGCCGCCGGACGCCAGGGGCTGCGCCCGGACGTCACCGACCCGTCAGAATCTCCGCGCGGCGGGCGCGGGGCGGATGCCAGACTTGCGCCATGCCGAACCGCGAAGCCCTCAAGCCCTTCCTGCTCGCCTTCCCCGGCCCGCTGCGCGACCAGTTGGTCGCCGCGGTCCTGGACGGGCGGAAGGTGTCGACCTCCGGCCTGCTCGTGGAGTACGAGATCGAGAGGGAGGAGCTGCCTCCGGTCGGTGAGCGGTCCGCCCTCATCGACTCCGGCGGCCGGGAGATCGCGGTGCTCGAAGTGACCGAGGTGCGTGTGCTGCGGCTCGCCGACGTCGGCCTCCAGCACGCGCTGGACGAGGGCGAGGGCTATGCGTCGGTCGCCGAGTGGCGGGCGGGCCACGAGCGGTTCTGGCACAGCGAGGAGATGCGGGACGCGCTCGGCGACCCGGAGTTCACCGTGGACGACGACACGATGATCGTCGCCGAGCGGTTCCGGGTCGTCGAGCGCGTCGGCCCCGACGCCCCGCAGGGCTGAGCGGGCTCACCGCGCCTGGGCCTCCTCGGCCCCCTTCTCCCGGCCCGCGCCCTTCACGAGGCCCAGCCGGCGCCGGAACGTGAGCAGCCGGGGATGGCGCTCGTGCAGATCGGCCGAACGCCGGTCGAGCTCCTGGCCCAGGCGCTCGGCGCGCTTCTCGATGTCCAGCTCGTCCAGGATGCGGTCCACCTCGGCGAGCAGGGCCCCGTGCAGCTGCCACTTCCTGGGGTGTTCCTGGACGGCGGCCAGCAGCATGTCCGCCACCAGGTCGCGGGTCGCCCGGCTGGTGGTGAGCGCGTCGGCGAGCCGGTCCTCCGCCTCCTCCGCGCTGGCGGCCATCGGGGTGGTGATGAGCACCGAGAAGCTTTCGATGGCCCCCGCCATCTGTCCGAACAGTTCCGTGATGTGGGCGGCGACCTCGGCGGGGAACAGGGGTTCGTCGCCCCGGTCCTTGGCGAGGTCGGTCAGCGTCCTGGACAGCACCCGCACGACGACCGCGCAGATCTCCAGCGTGTCCAGACCGGTGCGCAGCACCACCCGGTGGAGCAGCCCCTGCCGCACCCTCGGATTGAGCATGAGGCTTTCCTCCGCCTGCCGCAGGGAGGCGTCCACCTCGACGATGTCGTGGTCGAGACGGCGGGCCCGGTGCAGCCGGTCCGCCGCCTCCGGGACGGTGACCGGACGGGCGAGGTCGCTGCCCAGGTCGCGGAACATCTGCCCCATCTCGCGGGCCAGTCCGTCGATGGACGTGCCCGCGGTCTGCACCCAGACGGGCGGGGCGAACAGCAGGTTGAACAGCAGGCCCACGCCCGCGCCGATCAACGTCTCGAACACGCGCTCCCACGCCATGCTCGTCCTCGCGGACACCGAGGTGACGCCGAGGACCAGCATGGCGCTGATCGCCACCTCGGGGACGAACTCGTCGACCCGGACCAGTCTGCCGATGATCAGCGCGGTGAAGATGGTCAGCCCCAGGCTCCACCAGGACAGGCCGACCAGGGCGCTGAATCCGCTCGCGATGAGGACGCCGACGACCACGGCGGTCACACGCTTGACCGACATGTTGACGGTGGCGTAGAGGGTGACCTGGACGACGAGCAGCGCGGTCAGCGGTGCGGTCAGCGGTGCGGGTTCGGTCAGCGTCGCGGTCGCCACGGCAAAGGCGATCACCGCCGCGCCCGTGGAGCGCAGGGTCTGCGCGGCCACGGGCTCGGTGGTGCGCCGGACGAGGTTGATGACGGGTTCGGCTACTCCTGGCATCTTCTTCCCATGCCCGGATCCGGCGCCCGCGCACGGTCCCGGGCACCGAACCCCACCGGACGGACGCGCGAACGCGGCGCGCGGAGCCCGGCGGGGCAGCCGTCAGCCGACCGCCTGGGCCGCGGCCCGGCCGGCGGCCCGGCCGGAGAAGATGCAGCCGCCGAGGAAGGTGCCCTCCAGCGACCGGTAGCCGTGCACCCCGCCGCCGCCGAACCCGGCCGCCTCGCCGGCCGCGTAGACCCCGGCCAGCGGGGTGCCGTCCGCGGTGAGGACCCGGGAGGACAGGTCCGTCTCCAGGCCGCCGAGCGATTTGCGGGTGAGGATGTTCAGCCGTACGGCGATCAGCGGCCCGGCCTTGGGGTCGAGGATGCGGTGCGGCGCGGCGGTCCGGATCAGCTTGTCGCCCAGGTAGGCGCGGGCGCCCCGGATCGCGGTGATCTGGAGGTCCTTGGTGAAGGGGTTGGCGATCTCGCGGTCGCGGGCGGTGATCTCGCGGCGCAGGTCGTCCTCGTCGATGAGCCCGTCGCCGGTCAGGGCGTTCATGCCGCGCACCAGGGCGCCGAGGTCGTCCTCGACGACGAAGTCCGCCCCGTTGTCCATGAACGCCTTCACCGGAGCGGGCACGTCCGCGCGCGCCCGGCCGATCACGCCCCGGACGGACTTGCCGGTCAGGTCGGGGTTCTGCTCGGAGCCGGAGAGCGCGAACTCCTTGCCGATGATCTTCTGGTCCAGCACGAACCAGGTGTAGTCGTGGCCGGTGCGCATGATGTGTTCGAGGGTGCCGAGCGTGTCGAAGCCGGGGAAGAGCGGGACGGGCAGCCGCTTGCCCCGGGCGTCCAGCCAGAGCGAGGAAGGGCCGGGCAGGATGCGGATGGCGTGCTTGGCCCAGATCGGGTTCCAGTTCTCGATGCCCTCGGTGTAGTGCCACATCCGGTCGCGGTTGATGTGGTGGGCGCCCGCCTCCTCCGTGATGCCGAGCATCAGCCCGTCCACGTGGGCGGGCACGCCGCAGAGCATCCTGTCGGGCGGGGTGCCGAGCCGCTGCGGCCACTGCTTGCGCACGAGCTCGTGGTTGCCGCCGATGCCGCCGGAGGTGACGATCACCGCCTGGGCCCGCAGCTCGAAGGCGCCGGCCGCCTCGCGGCTGCTCGCGGTCCCGCGCGCCGCGCCGCTCGGCTCCAGGATCTCGCCGCTGACGGTGTCGATGGCGCCCCCGGTGCGGCCGAGACCGGTGACCCGGTGGCGGAAGCGGAAGGTGACCAGGCCCTTGGCGACGCCCTCGCGGACCCGGCGCTCGAACGGGGCGACGACACCGGGCCCGGTGCCCCAGGTGATGTGGAAGCGGGGGACGGAGTTGCCGTGGCCGTTCGCGTCGTACCCGCCGCGCTCGGCCCAGCCGACGACGGGGAAGAACCGCATGCCCTGCTGGTGCAGCCAGGAGCGCTTCTCACCGGCGGCGAAGTCGACGTACGCCTCGGCCCACTTCCTCGGCCAGTGGTCCTCCTCGCGGTCGAAGCCCGCCGTGCCCAGCCAGTCCTGGAGGGCCAGTTCATGCGTGTCCTTGATCCGCATCCGGCGCTGTTCGGGTGAGTCGACGAGGAAGAGCCCGCCGAAGGACCAGTGCGCCTGACCGCCGAGCGACTGCTCGGGCTCCTGGTCGAGCACGATCACCGAGCGGCCCGCGTCGACCAGCTCGGCGGTGGCGACCAGCCCGGCGAGTCCCGCCCCGATCACGATCACATCAGCGTCGTACGCCATGGGTTCCATCCTTGTCGGGGCGATCCGGACACGGTCCGGCGGAGGGTCCGCACCTGCCCGTGAGGTTCCTCGCGAAGTTACTGGTGCGTCAGATCTTCGGTACCGGCCGCCCCGGCGTCAACCGCCCGGTCGGCGGCACTCCGGCCGCACCGGTGGCGTCCAGGCGCTATCGTCGAAACAATTCACTCTCTTCCGGCCTGACTTGGGGTAGAGAAGCGTGTCGGTGCTGGTTCTGGTACTCGCCGTGAGCGCGGCCTGCTGTCTGGGCTTCGGCTTCGTGCTGCAGCAGGCCGCCGCCAGCCACGCCCCGAAGAGCGACTATCTGTCGTTCCGGCTGCTGCTGGACCTGATGCGGGTACGCAGCTGGCTGGCCGGTATCGGCCTGATGGTCTGCGGCATGGTGCTGGGCGCGCTGGCCCTGGGCAAGGGCGAGGTCTCCGTCGTCGAACCGCTGCTGGCCACCAATCTGCTCTTCGCGATGACCCTGTCCCGCCACCGCACCGGCCAGCGCCTCGGACGGCAGGGCTGGGCCGGGCTCTGGCTGCTGGCCTGCGGGGTCGCCGCGTTCCTGCTGGCGGGCGAGCCGAAGGGCGGCTCCGCGGTGTCGAGCCCGCTGCGGCACTGGCTGGTGATCGGCGTGGTGGCGGGCATCGCCCTGGCGCTCACCATGTACGCGGCACGCTCGCGGTCCGTGGCGGCCCCGGCGCTCCTCGCGGTGGCGGCCGGACTGCTGTACGGACTCCAGGACGCGCTGACCCGGGTGAGCGGCCAGCTGATCGGGGACGACGGCTGGGCGGCGCTGGTGATGAGCTGGCAGCCGTACGCGGTACTGGTCCTGGGGGTGACGGGGCTGCTCCTGGTGCAGAGCGCGTTCGAGACGGGACCGCTGCGGATGTCGCTGCCCGCGCTGACCGCGGCCCAGCCGCTGGCCGGGATCGCCTGCGGCATCGGGTTCCTCGGCGACCAGGTGCGCACCGACACCGGCGCGCTGGCCTGGCAGGCGGCCGGGCTCGCGGCGATCGTGACCGGGATCGTGCTGCTGGGGCTGCATCCGGCGATGCCGGAGGGGCCGGTGGGCGGGCGGCGCACCAAGACCCTTGAGCCGCGCTGAAGCCGGTACGCGCACAGCGTCCGGTGTCCCTTTTCTCACAGGAGTGCGGCCGCCCCGTCCTGGCAATTAATAATGGCCATCATTACAGTTGCCGGTATGGCGCGAACGTCGGGACAAGAGACCAGGGAAAAGCTGATCCGCGCGGCCGAGGAGATCTTCGCCGCGCAGGGTACGGACGGCGCCCAGCTGCGGGACATCGTCCGGCTGGCGGGCCAGAGCAATCCGTCGGCGGTCCAGTACCACTTCGGTTCCCGCGCCGGGCTGCTCGACGCCGTGATGGCCGGCCGCCAGGCCCGTACGGAGCAGGTGGTGGCGCCGCTGCTCGACGGGCTGGGCGCCGGCTGCGGTGTACGGGAGCTGCTCACCGCGCTGGTGACGGCGGAGGCGAGCCTGCTCACCGATGACCGGGGCCGGCGCTGTCTGCGGATCTCGGCCCAGCTGAGCCACGAGACCGGTCTGCGGACCGGCCCCCTACACCCGGCCCTGGACGGCACCGCCTACGGCCGGCTGATCGGCCGGATCCGGGACCGGCTGGACACACTGCCGGAGCCGGTCCGGCTGGAGCGGCTCGATCTGGCGCTCACCCTGATCGGCGCGGCGCTGGCCGACCGCGCCCGCCAGGGGCTCGACGGCACGGAGCCGCTGACCGGCCAGGGGCTCTTCCTGGCCGATCTCGTCGGGACCACCACCGCGTTCCTGGACGCCCCCGCGCCGCAGGGCGCGTGAACCACCGCACCACATGAACCACCCGCATCACATGAACCACCCGCACCGCATGAAGGACATGTCATGACCGACAAGAACAACCTCACCGACCGGACCGTCGTCATCACCGGCGCCGCCCGCGGCCTCGGGGCAGAGGCCGCGCGCCTCGCCGTGGCCGGCGGCGCGAACGTCGTGATCACCGATGTACTCGACGAGGAGGGCGCGGCGACCGCCGCGGAGCTCGGCGCGAAGGCCCGCTTCGTCCACCACGACGTGACCTCGGAGGAGGACTGGCAGCGCGTCGCCGCGTTCGCCCTCTCCGAGTTCGGCCGGATCGACGGCCTGGTCAACAACGCCGGGGTCTCCACCGGGCAGCCGCTGGAGAGCGAGACGGTCGAGCACTTCCGCAGGGTCATCGACATCAACCTGACGGCCGTCTTCATCGGCATGAAGACGGTGATCCCGCTGATGAAGGAGAACGGCGGCGGCTCGATCGTCAACATCTCCTCTGCCGCCGGGCTGATGGGCCTGGCCCTGACCTCCAGCTACGGCGCGTCCAAGTGGGGCGTGCGCGGGCTGACGAAGGTCGGCGCGGTGGAGCTCGGCACGGCGAAGGTGCGGGTGAACTCGGTGCACCCCGGCATGGTCTACACGCCGATGACCGCCTCGGTCGGCATCCAGCAGGGTGACGGCAACTACCCCAACACCCCGATGGGCCGGGTCGGTGAGGCCGGTGAGATCGCCGAGGCCGTCGTCTTCCTGCTCTCGGACGCCGCCTCCTACATCACCGGCGCCGAACTCGCCGTGGACGGCGGCTGGACCACCGGCCCGACCGTCAAGTACGTCATGGGCCAGTGATCACCCCCGGGCGGTCTGCTGTTGGATGAGGTGCATGACACCTTCTGACGAGATCCTGGACATCGTCGACGAGAACGACGAGGTCGTCGGGCAGGCCACGCGCGGCGAGGCGACCGCGCGCGGCCTGCGCCACCGCTGCGCGTTCATCGAGGCCCGGGACGCCGACGGCCGGATCTTCGTGCACCGCAGGACCGCCACCAAGCTGGTCTTCCCGTCCCACTACGACATGTTCGTCGGCGGGGTGGTCGGTGCGGGCGAGACGTACGGCGAGGCGGCGCTGCGGGAGGCCGAGGAGGAGCTGGGTGTCACGGGGCTCCCCCGGCCGGAGCCGCTCTTCAAGTTCCTTTACGACGGCGACGGGCACAGCTGGTGGTCGTACGTGTACCAGGTGCGGTGCGAGCTGCCGGTGAAGCCGCAGGCGGAAGAGGTCGCCTGGCACACCTTCCTCACCGACGAGGAGCTGGAGCGGCGGCTCGCCGACTGGCCGTGGGTGCCGGACGGCCTCGATGCCTACCGGCGGCTGCGGGCGTTCCGTGGAGTGTCCTGAACCGCCCCGCAGCGCGTACCGAAGCGGCAGATAAGGTCCGGACGTGAACGAATTCGTACAGAGCCTGCGGCTGTGGTTCGCGCCGCAGCGGATCCGCGAAGAGGGCGACACCCCCGATTACCGCTTCTCACTCGCCAACGAGCGGACCTTCCTCGCCTGGATCCGGACGGCTCTCGCGCTGATCGGCGGCGGTTTCGCGGTCGACCAGTTCCTGCCCGAACTGTCCTGGGGCGTGCGCGCCGGCCTGGCGCTGGCGCTGCTCGCGGCCGGGGTGCTGTGCGCGCTGCGGGCCGTCAACCACTGGGTGCGGTGCGAGCGGGCGATGCGGCGCGGCGAGGACCTGCCGGTGTCCCGGTTCCCGACGCTGCTGAGTCTCGCGGTCGCGGTGGTGGCCGTGGCGATGGTGGTGGTGGTCCTGTTCGGCTGGGAGGGCCGGTGACCGCGGCCGGACGCGATCCGGGGCTCCAGCCGGAGCGGACCAGGCTGGCCTGGCGGCGCACCACGCTGTCCTGCACGGTGGTGGCGCTGCTGGCGGGCAAGCAGGCGCTGCACGGCGGGGCGGGCCCGGCGGGGATCATCGCGCTGTCGCTGAGCGTGCTCGCCTGGCTGGGGTTCCTGCGGGTGGCCAACCGCCGGGTGCAGGGCATGGGCACCGCGCGCCCGAGGCCGCTGGGCGCGCGCGCCGCGCTGACGGCGGCGGCGTGCACGGTCGCGCTGGCCGTGTTCGCGGCCGCCATGCTGTTCTGATCCCGGACCGGCGGACACCGGTCCGGGCGGCGCGCCGGTCCCGTCAGCTCTCCCAGTCCACCGTCACGACGATCTTCCCCCGGGTGCGCCCCTGCGCGTTGAGCCGGTGCGCCTCCGCGGTCCGCTCCAGGGGGAAGACCCGGTCGACGTGGACCGTGATGATGCCGCGCTCCGCCAGTTCGGCCAGATGGGCGAGGTCCTTGGCGTCGGGCCGCACGAAGGCGTACTTGCCGCCGTACGAGAACACCTCGCTGTCCACGATGGAGGTCAGCCGCCCGTCCGGCGCGAGCGTCTCGGCGGAGGCCCGCAGTGCCTCCCCGCCCACCGTGTCGAAGGCGGCGTCGATCCCGTCCGGGGCCAGCGTCCGCAGCCGGTCCACGAGCCCGTCCCCGTACTCCACGGGTTCCGCGCCGAGCTGTCGCAGGTGCTCGTGGTTGTGCGCGCTCGCGGTCCCGATGACCCGGCACCCCGCGTGGCGGGCGAGCTGGACGGCCAGTGAGCCGACGCCGCCCGCCGCCGCGTGGACCAGGACGGTGTCGCCGTTGCGGATCCGCAGCGACCGGTGGAGCACCTGGTAGGCGGTGAGGCCGGCCAGCGGCAGCCCGGCGGCCTCCTCGAAGCTCAGGCTCAGCGGTTTGCGGGCGAGGGTGCGCACCGGGGCGGCGACGTACTCCGCGAAGGTGCCGCGGCTGAGGAAGTCCTCCCGCACGTATCCGATGACCTCGTCGCCGACTGCGAACTCGTCCACGGCCACGCCGGGCTGCACGACGACCCCGGACACGTCCCAGCCGGGGATCACCGGGAAGACCGCGTCGAGCGCGGAGTCCAGATTTCCCTGCCGCGCCTGCCGGTCCACCGGGTTGACCGCGGCGGCCCGCACCTTCACCAGGACGGTGTCGGGGCCGACCTTGGGGTCGGGCCGCTCGCCGTACTCCAGGACGTCGGCATCGCCGTATCCGCTGTAGCTGATCGCCTTCATCCTTCGACCATCGGCGCAGGTCAGGCGCAGCGCAAATCAGGCCGTCCCGGGGCCGGGGCTCACCAGCGCGGGATCGACGGCGTCCGCCAGCCGGGCTCGGCCTTGCGCATCGCGGCGGCGTCGTCGCGCTCGCGCATCGTGCCGTCGTCGTCGAGCCAGCGGCGGTGCAGTGCGGCCAGCCGCTCCCGGTCCAGCTCCACGCCGAGGCCGGGGGCGTCGGAGACGGTGAGCCGGCCGTCCTCGAAGACGTGGCGGGTGGTGATGACGTCCTCGGTCTGCCAGGGGTAGTGGCTGTCGCAGGCGTAGTCGAGGTTGGGGACGGTGGCCGCGACGTGCGTCATGGCGGCGAGGCTGATCCCGAGGTGGGTGTTGGAGTGCATGGAGAGCCCGACGCCGAAGGTGCGGCAGATCCCGGCCAGTTCACGGGTGCGGTGCAGTCCGCCCCAGTAGTGGTGGTCGGAGAGGATGACCTGCACGGCGTCCCGGGCGAAGGCCTCGGGGACCTCCGCGAGGGTGGTGACGCACATGTTGGTGGCCAGCGGTACGTCGGTGCCGGCCGCGACGTCGGCCATCAGCCCGGTACCGGCCGCCGGGTCCTCCAGGTATTCGAGCACGCCCTTGAGCTGCTCGGCGACGTACAGCGAGGTCTCGACGGACCAGGCGCCGTTGGGGTCGAGGCGCAGCGGCTGACCGGGGAACGCCTCGGCCAGCGCGCGGACCGCGGCGATCTCCTGCTCCGGCGGGAAGACACCGCCCTTCAGCTTGAACGAGGAGAAACCGTAGTCGCGGGCGAAGCGTCGCGCCTGGGCGACGACTCCGGCCGGGTCTACGGCCGCTCCCCAGTCGTCCCGCTCGCCGCCCTCGGGGTGCTCGGCCCAGCGGTAGAAGAGGTAGGCGCTGTACTCGACGGTGTCGCGGACCTTGCCGCCGAGCAGCGCGTGCACCGGCAGGCCGAGGGACTTGCCGAGCGCGTCCAGGCAGGCCACCTCGAAGCCGGAGACCACCGAGAGCCGCAGCTTGTCCGCGGTCTGGACGCCGCGCAGCCCGCCCGCGTCGACCCGCTCGTCGGCGGCGCGTGAATCCGCGCACACCTCGTCGGCGAGGGCGAAGAGCCCGTTCACATCGCTGACCGGGCGGCCCGGCAGGGCGGCGGCGAGCGGCTCGGCCAGTTCGAGGTACTTGCCGTCGCCGTAGGTCTCCCCGACGCCGGTCACTCCGCCGCGGGTGACGACCTCCACGACGAGGCGCGGGGTGTAGGGCTGGTGGACGCCCTGGGTGTTGAGGAGCGGCGGGTCGGCAATGAGGATCGGGGTCAGCCGGACTTCTTCGATCAACAACGCTGTATCCATACGTGAACTCTATTCAGAGATGAGACTGAATACCAGAGGCTGGGCAGCCGATCACACCGGAGCGGTCACATCCGGTTCCGGGAGTTCACTGGACGACATACCGACTGGTCGGCATCATGAACACCGACCGTTCATCCATCCCGGAGGTGCGCACGATGAGCCCAGTCCACCCGCCAGGCCTCGACCTCGACCGGTTGCGCGGCCACCTCGACCGCGAACGGCCGGGCCTGGTGAACGGACCGCTGGACGCCCGGCTCATCGAGGGCGGCCGTTCGAACCTGACCTACGCCGTCACGGACACGGACGGCACCGGCCGCTGGGTCGTCCGGCGCCCGCCGCTGGGTCATGTGCTGGCCACCGCGCACGACATGAAGCGCGAGCACCGGGTGATCAGCGCACTGCACCCGACGGCCGTCCCGGTCCCCGAGCCGATCCTGCTCTGCGAGGACGACTCCGTCATCGGCTCGCCGTTCTACGTGATGGAGTACGTCGAGGGCACCCCGTACCGCACCGCGGAACAGCTCGCCCCGCTCGGCGCGGAGCGCACCCGGGCGGCCGTGCTCGGACTGGTCGACACCCTGGTCGAACTGCACGCCGTGGACCCGCAGGCGGTCGGACTCGGCGACTTCGGGCGCCCCGAGGGCTTCCTGGACCGGCAGCTGCGCCGCTGGGGCAAGCAGCTGGACGCCTCCCGCAACCGCGAACTGGCGGGCATCGACGAGCTGCACGCGGCGCTCGGCCGCACCCTGCCGTCCTCCCCCGCACCGACGGTGGTGCACGGCGACTACCGCCTGGACAACGTCCTGATCGGCTCCGACGACCGGATCAGGGCCGTGCTCGACTGGGAGATGTCCACGCTCGGTGACCCGCTCACCGACCTCGGCCTGCTGGTCATGTACAGCTCCGACCTCGGGCTGCCCGAGTCACCGGTCTCCACCACGAGCGGCGCGGCCGGCCACCCCTCCCCCGCCGAACTGATCGAGCGCTACGCCGCCCGCTCCGGCCGGGACACCTCCGCCATCTCCTGGTACACGGCGTTCGCCTGGTTCAAGCTCGCCGTGATCCTGGAGGGCATCCACTACCGCTACACGCAGGGCCAGACCGTCGGCGGCGGCTTCGACCGCATCGGTGATCTCGTCCCCGTCTTCATCGCGCACGGCCTCACCACCCTCCAGGAAGGCTGATCAACCCCATGGACTTCGCATTCGACGCCCGTACCGAAGAGCTGCGGGCCAAGCTGCTCACCTTCATGGACGAGCACGTCCACCCGGCGGAGCGGACCGCGCAGGAGCAGCGGGAGGGGCTCGCGTCGCCGTGGGACACCCCGCAGGTCGTCGAGGACCTCAAGGCCGAGGCGCGCAGGCAGGGGCTGTGGAACCTCTTCCTGCCGGACGCCGAGTACGGCGCCGGGCTGACCAACCTCCAGTACGCCCCGCTGGCCGAGATCCTGGGCCGCTCACCGCAGTTGGCGCCGACCGCGCTGAACTGCGCGGCGCCGGACACCGGGAACATGGAGGTGCTCGCCCAGTTCGGCACCGACGCGCAGAAGAAGCAGTGGCTGGAGCCGCTGCTGGCGGGTGAGATCCGGTCCGCGTTCGCGATGACGGAGCCGGAGGTGGCGTCGTCGGACGCGACCAACATCGAGACCCGGATCACCCGTGACGGCGAGGACTACGTCATCAACGGGCGCAAGTGGTACATCTCCGGGGCGATGAACCCGGACTGCGCGATCTTCATCGTGATGGGCAAGACCGACCCGGACGGCGACGACATCCGCCGTCAGCAGTCGCAGATCCTCGTCCCGCGCGACACCCCGGGGCTGACGGTGAAGCGCGCCATGAAGGTCTACGGCTACGAGGACCACTACCACGGCGGCCACGCCGAGGTGCTCTTCGACAACGTGCGGGTGCCCGCGACGAACCTGGTGGGCGAGGAGGGCGGCGGTTTCGCCATCGCCCAGGCACGGCTGGGACCGGGCCGCATCCACCACTGCATGCGGCTGATCGGCATGGCGGAGCGCGCCATCGAGCTGATGTGCCGGCGCGCGGTGTCCCGCACCGCCTTCGGCAAGCCGCTCGCCCAGCAGGGCGTGGTGCAGAACTGGATCGCGGACGCCCGGGTCCAGGTGGAGCAGTTGCGGCTGCTGGTGCTGAAGACGGCCTGGCTGATGGACACGGTGGGCAACCGGGGCGCGCACACCGAGATCCAGTCCATCAAGATCGCCACTCCGCGTGCGGTGGTCTCCATCCTCGACCAGGCGGTCCAGCTGTACGGCGCGGGCGGCGTCAGCCAGGACTTCCCGCTGGCCGAACTGTGGGCGGCGGCGCGGACGCTGCGGCTGGCGGACGGCCCGGACGAGGTGCACCAGCGGTCGCTGGCCCGCCGGGAGATCAAGAAGTACCTGTAGCCGGGGAGCGGTTACGGGACCGGCGACGGACCGCGTCAGCGCCCGTCGGCCCCAGGAGCGGTTGGCGGCGGACCGCGTCAGTGCTCGTCGGCCCCGATCCGGTCCAGCAGGTCCGTGTACAGGGGCCGCCGGTCGGGCCGGGCGCGGGCGGCGGCGTGCCGGAGCGCGGGGACCGCCGCCCCGCCCAGCCCGGCCAGCGCCTCGGCCGCCGCGTCGCGCACGGTCGCGTGCGGGTGCCGGAGCAGTCCGGTGACGGCGGGGAACGCCGGCTCCCAGCCCGCCCGGCAGAGCGTGCGCAGGGCCATGCGCACCACGTCCGGCCGGGGGTCGTCCAGCAACTGCCCGGTGCGGCGCAGGTACTCCGTCCGGTCGAGCATCGCGCGCGCGGTGCGGTGGGCCCGCAGCCGGACCCGGGGCCTGGGGTGCGTCAGCAGCTCACCGAGCAGGTCGACCAGGCGCGGGTCCCGGTCCGGTCCGGGGCCGGTGTGCGCCTCGGACAGCTCGGTGAGCGCCCGGCAGATCTGCTCGGGGGCGCCGGTCGCGGCCAGGTCCATCAGCTCACGCCGGGTTCGGGGGCGCCGCGTCGCGGCGGGACGGGCCGCGTCCCGGTCGCGGAGTGCGGCCAGGGCAGCCGCGTCCTGCCGTCCGGCGTCCGGCCCCCGCAACGGCCCGTCCACCAGGACGATCCGGTCCGCGAGTTCGTCGCGCCCTTCGGTACGCAGCCGGTGGCGGGCCCGCGTGAGCGCCGGGGTGCGCAGGAGCCGGCGACCGGTGAGCAGGTCCAGGAATCCCCAGGCCCCGGCGTCGAGCCGGTCGCCCAACGCTTCGGCCAGCGCGTCGGCGGGATGGGCGCGGAGCACGTCGGTGACGGCCCCGGCCGAGGCGGGCGGCGTGTGCTCCCACCACTCCAGCAGCAGCGGGACGAGCCGTTGCCGCTCCTGCGGTTCGAGCCCCGCGGCCGCTTCCGCCACCCGGTCGCGCCGGATCGCGTCGCCCCGGAGTTCGCTCACACTGATGGCGCCGAGCGCGCCGCCCACGTCGGCTGCGGCGGGCCGGGCGATCCGTCCGGTCAGGTACGCGCGCAGCACCGCCAGTCGGGCCTCCGGCTCCGGCCACCGCGCCAGCGCCTCGGCCGCGGTCTGCCGGCGCCCCGCCTCCGCCGAGCCGAGCATGGTGAGCAGCCGCTCCCGCAGGGCGGCGGAGCGCGGCTGGTCCAGGTCGTCGGCGTGGACCCGGCGCGGGGCCGGCTCCGGTGCGCGGGCGCTCTCCGCGAGGGTCCAGGGCGGCGCGTCCAGGGGCTGGAGCCGGGTCATCCAGTCGACGAGGGCGGACCGGACCCCGGGGGCGGCGCCGTTGTGCGCCTCGATCAGGGCGGCCAGCCGGATCCGGGAGGGGACGGTGCCGTCGTCCGTGCGGCGGAACTCCGCCAGTGCGCCCGGCTCCCGGACCGCGTCGGCCAGCGCGGACCGCCAGGCCCGTGCCGCGTCCGGCCCGGGTGCGGTGGCGGGCGCGGGCTCCGTTACCGCGAAGGCCTCCCGGAGCACGTCGGTCGCGGCCCGCGCGGGCTCTGCGCAGAGCCGGGCCTCCGCGAGGGCGCGGTCGAGGTCGGCGCGGACCGGTATCGCGCCGAGGCGGCGCAGCAGTGTCAGCGTGGAGCGGCCCGGCACCGCCGGTGCGGGGGCCAGGGCGCGGACCGCGGTGACGGCGGCCGGTCTCCCGGTGGCCGCCAGCAGCGGCGCCGCCGCTTCGAGTACGCCGATCAGCGCGTGCCGGTCCGCGTCGCGGGCGTCGGCCAGCGCGTCCAGCAGGAGCGGGAACGACCGGGCGAGCACGGTGAGTTCCGGGCGGCTCAGGGACCAGGAACAGAGCCTCAGCGTGAACCGCATGACCGGGGCCCCGGTCCCTGGACGCGAGCCCGCGAGCGCGAGCCAGTCGGCCAGCATCGGGCGCAGCCGTTGGGCGCGCAGGGAACCCAGCGGCTCGTCCCGCGCCACGAGGCGCAGTGCGGTCCCCTGGTCCCAGCCCCCGGTCACCAGGGCCTCGATGTCGCGGTCCGTCCCGGCCTCCGCGGCGGGGTCTGAGGCCGGGACGGTGATCCCGTGCGCGGTCATGGCCGGCGCCAGATCCGTCACGGAGCCGTCGGCCAGTGCGACCGCGCGGGCGGCCACCAGGGTGAGTAGCGGGTACGCCACCGGGGACCGCTGCTCGTCCAGTGCGCGCACCGAGCGCGCGGTGACCACACCGTGCAGGCCCACCAGCAGCCGTCGCCGGGTGGCGTCGTCCTGGCTGTGCTCGGCGGCGGCGACCAGGGTGGCCGGGTAGGCGTCGCGGAGGACGGCGCGCAGGGCCGCGACGAGGGACTCGCGCAGACCGGGGTTGCCGTCCTGCCCGAGCATGGCCAGGAGCTTCGGGACGGCCTGCGGTGAGCCCGCCCTGACCAGCGCATCGGCCGCGGTCTTCCTGATGTTCATGTTCGGGTGGTCGAGGCAGGCGGAGATCGCGCCGCTCGCCCAGTGGGCCCGGACCTGGCCCAGGGCGAGCAGGGCCTGCCGGACGGTCTGGATGTCCTGGGCCCTGGTCAGGGCGGTCAGGGACGCCGAGAGTGCCTGGGTGTCCTCCCCGGTGGCGTCGTGGGCGAGCAGGGCGATGACGTGCTTGCGTACGTGCCGGTCGCGGTGGCGCAGCAGTCGGTACACCCGTGCGCGGGTGCCCGTCCAGTCCGCCCTGAGCAGCAGTTCGAGCAGGACCACCCGCTCGTCGTCGGAGCGTGCGGGGCCGTCGAGGAGGTCCAGTGCCGTGCTCGCGACCAGGGCGTGCCCGGCCTCCTGGGCGTCCGTGGCGTCGAGCAGGCAGACGGGCCGGATCGCGCCCCGCTCGTGGAGCCGGCGGCCGAGGGCGGTCATGGCGTCCAGGACGTCCTGCGGCACCACGGGCTCACCGGCCGGCTGCCCGTGCTCCCCGGTCCGGGGCGCCGCGTCCGGGCTCCGCGAAGCGGCCAGGTCCGCCACGATGCGCGACAGCAGGTCCGCGATGACCGGGAGGGTCGCGGCGTCGCCGTGGGCGGCGAGCCGGCACAGCGCCGCCACCGGCGCGTCCGGGTCCAGGTGGGAGCTGAGCAGCGCCAGTTCGGCGGCGTCCGGTCCGCCGAGTCCGGCCGCGACGCGCGGCGGCAGATCGACGGGGTCGAGCCGGGCGAGCAGGGCGCGGCGCAGGGCCGGATCCCGATTCAGCTGCCAGAGGAGTTCGAGGGCCCGGCCGCGCACGGGGCGCAGGTGGGGCGCCGTCCCGCCGGTGCTGAGGCCCAGCCCTTCGCGCAGGGCCCGTACCGTCGGTTCGCCGCCGATCGCCTCCAGGGTGTCCAGGGCAGCGGCCGGTGCCGAGGGAAGCAGGGCGATGACGGCTTCTTCCGCGTCTGTGTGGCGCAGGGCGCGGATCGCTTCGAGGAAGGGCACGGGTGAGGGCGCGGAGGGCAGTAGGCGGGTGACGGCGTCCCCGGCCGGGAGGTCGCCCGCCCCCTGTCCGGCCAGCGCGACGAGCAGGGCGAGCCGTCGCGGCCAGGCCGGATCCGCGGCCGGGGCGTTTGTCAGTACCTTGAGCGCCTCGTTCCGGGAGGTGTAGAGGACGGTCGCCACGTCGCGGGCCGGGATGGAGTGATCGGCGAGGGCGAGGCCGACGAGGGCGGGGACCTGGTCGTCGTCCGGGAAGTGCCCCCGGCGGTGGAGCCCGCGCAGGCAGGCCACGGCCGGGCCGCCGAGCAGCAGCGGATCGCGGGTGGCGGCGGCCGTCAGGGCGCCGATGTCGTCGCGGTCCGCCAGTTCACCGAGCAGTTCCATCCCGCTCCGGCGCAGGCCGGGCGTCAGCCGGGGGTCCTCGACGACCCGGCGCAGCAGTTCGCGGTGGCCGTGGCGGGCGGCGGCCACGAGGGCGGCTTCGGCCACCGGGGGCCGTTCCCGTACCGGCTCCGGGCCCAGGAACGGGGCGAGGAGGCCGGGCGGCAGCGGGGCCGCCGCCGCCCATGGTTCGGCGAGTGCGCCGAGCGCGCCCGCGACGACCGGGGCGCTGTCCGCCGCCAGCAGTCCGATCAGCTTCTCCCGGACCGTCGCCGGGGCCAGCAGTCCGGTGTGCAGTGCCTCGCGGGCCAGTCGCAGCGCCTCGGCCCTGAGCACCGGATCGCCGCTGTCCGCCAGCTCGTCCACCAGCGGGCCCGGCCGGTGCGTGACGCTGATGTCCAGCTCGCGCACGGCCTGGTACAGGAGCTCGCCCGGGGTCTCGTCGCGGAGGACGGCCGGGTCGTGGAGCACATCGGCGCGCAGCCAGGCGATGCGTACCGTCGCCGGAAGGTGGCCGGCCGCGCGCCACCGGGGCCGGGGGCGGTCCGTCAGCCGGTGGCCGAGCCGCTCGTAGAGCCGGGCCAGCAGGAGGTCGGCCTCCGGCGGTCCGGTGAGGGACTGGGGCAGCAGTCCGGCGAGTGTGTCCATCTCCCCGTCGGACGGGGGGCGGGTGGCGACGAGTTCGGTCAGCCGGACCAGTGCCGTGTGACGCTGCCCGGGGTCCTCCTGCCCGATCTCTCGTCCCAGGGTGTGCAGCTCTTGTCCGGCCGGCGTCCGCATCGTCGGATGCTAGCCGGACGCTCCCGGGGCCCACCAACGCGTTTCGGGCCCGCGCCTCCGGCTCAGTAGCCGCCGTACGGTACGTGGTCGGCGAGTGCCAGCTCGCGGGCGAAGGCCCGCACCCGCAGCAGGCACCGTGCCAGGGCCCGGACGGTGCGCGGCCGGTGCGGCCCGTAAGCGACGGTCCACAGGGCGGGGACCCGCGTCGTTGTCTGGATGTGCGCCATGTATCCAGCGTGAACCCGTCGGCCGGTTCGGTCCAACAGATGGATTCGCTGGCTGCCATCGCTACCGTAGATGGATGGAGATTCGCCAGCTCCGCCACTTCATGGCGGTCATCACGCACGGCAGCTTCACCGCCGCCGCCCGCGCCGAACTGATCGTGCAGTCCGCGCTGAGCACGTCCGTGCGCAATCTCGAACGGGAGCTGGGCGCCGACCTGTTCGACCGCACCGGCCGCCGGGTGGTGCTGACCGAGGCGGGCCGGGCGCTGCTGCCGTCGGCGCGGACGGTCCTCGCGGGGACGGACGCGGCGCGCGACGCGGTGGCCGCCGTCTCCGAGCTGGCCACCGGCCGGGTGCGGATCGGCACCATCCAGACGCTGACCTGCGTGGATCTGGCCGCCGAGCTCGCCGCCTTCCACCGGCTGTGGCCCGGGGTGCAGATCTCCCTGCGCGAGGCGACGACCCCGGAGCTGCTGGCGGGGCTGCTCGCCGGTGAGCTGGACCTCGGCTTTCTGGCGCCGGACGCCGCCGGACTCCCGGACGGCCTCGCGGCGTTCGCGTCCTGGCAGGAGGACCTGGTCCTGATCACCGCCCCAGGTCACCGGCTGGCGACGGCCGGGCGCACCCTGGTCAAGGACCTCGCCGGGGAGCCGTTCGTGGACTTCCGGGCCGGTACCGGTCTGGAGACGGCGGTGCGGCGGCTGGCCGCGCACTGTGGTCTGGAGCGCCGGATCACCTGCGATGTCACCCAGATCCGGCTGCTGGTGGATCTCGTACGGGCCGGCATCGGTGTGGCGATCGTGCCGCGCCGGATCGGTGAGGATGCCGGGCTGCCGTGTGTGAGCATCCGGCAGCCGGAGCCGGGCCGGACGGTGATGCTGGCGGGCCGGACGCCCCGGCCGCGCAACCCTGCGGCGGTGGCGCTGCTGGACCGGCTGGCCGGTGGCGGTGGTCCGGAGTGACGGATCAGGGCCGCAGCGCGCGCAGCAGCAGATCGGCCAGGTGGTCGGCGACCTCCTGCTGGGTGAGCGGGCCGTCGGGGCGGTACCAGGTGGACAGGTGGTGGACCGAGCCGAAGTGGTAGTCGACGATCAGGTCCGCCGGGGTGGCGGTGGAGAACACCCCGCTGCGCTGCCCCTCCTCCACCAGGGCCCGGAAGCGCTCGTGGTAGCGGCGCCGCTCCAGCCGGACCTGCTTGTTCTTCTCGGGGCTGAGGTGGTGCATCGAGCGGAAGAAGATCGAGGCGTCGTCGAGGTTCTCGATGGTGGTGACGACCACGTCGGCCGCCGCTTCGCGCAGCCGCTGCTCCACGGGGGCGTCGGCGTCCGCGAAGGCGTCGAGGCGCTCCTGCTGGAGCCGCAGCACCCGGGCGTAGACCTCCTGGAGGAGGTCCTCCTTGGAGCCGAAGTAGTGGTAGAGCGCGCCCTTGGTGACGCCGGCCGCCTCGACGATCTCCTGGACCGAGGTGCGGTCGTACCCCTGTTCCGCGAAGAGCCGGGTGGCGGCGGCGAGCAGCCGCTGGGGAACGGGGGTGCCGCTCCCGTCCGTCGCCTTGGCCATAGCCGCCGCCTTCCTTCCGTGCGTAGTGCGTAGTGCGTATGTGGGTTCTACCGGGGTGAACGCAGTTCCCGCCTGAGGATCTTCCCACTCGCCGTCTTGGGGAGTTCGGCCAGGATCTCGACTTCGCGCGGGTACTTGTACGCGGCGAGCCGTTCCTTGCAGTACGCGCCCAGTTCGTCCGGTTCCACCGAGGCGCCGGGCCGCAGGCTGACGTAGGCGCGGACCGTTTCGCCCCGGTAGGCGTCGGGGACGCCCACGACGGCCGCCTCGCGGACGGCGGGATGGGTGTAGAGGACGTCCTCCACCTCGCGCGGCCAGACCTTGAAGCCGGAGGCGTTGATCATGTCCTTCTTGCGGTCGACGACGTAGAGCCAGCCCTGGCGGTCCATGAAGCCGATGTCGCCGGTGCGCAGTTCGCCGTCCGGGAAGGCGGCGGCGGTGGCCTCGGGAAGCCGCCAGTAGCCGGAGACGACCTGCGGTCCGCGCACCGCGATCTCGCCCTGCTCGCCGAAGGGCACGTCCGCGCCGTTCTCGTCGATGATCCGCACCACCGTGTCCGGGCCCGGCACGCCGACCGAGAGGGTGCCGGAGACCGGGTCCACGGGGGCCTCCCGCTCGGGCGGTACGGAGGCGCAGGGCGCGGTGCACTCGGTGAGGCCGTAGCCGTTGCGGATGTACGGGCCGAAGCCCGCCCGGAACTTCTCCACGAGCGCGGGCGGCAGCGGTGCGCCGCCGGAGGAGATCACCCGGAACGAGGAGAAGTGCTCGGGCGTGACTCCGGGGGTCGCGGCGAGCGCCATGAAGGCGGTGGAGGGGCCGACGGTGTAGGCGGGGCGGTGCTCGGCGAAGGCGTCGAGGACGACGCCGGGGTGGAAGCGGTACGCGAGGACGAGGGTGCTCGCATGGGCGAGGCAGACGGCCAGCTGGCACACCATGCCGGTGATGTGGAAGAGCGGGGCGAGCGCGAAGTAGGCGGAGCCCTCGGCGATGGGGTGGCCGGTGCGCTGGCGCTCGACGTTGACCATGATGTTGCCGTGCGCGTTCATGGCGCCCTTGGGGGTGCCGCTGGTCCCGGAGGTGTAGCTGATCAGCGCCACGTCGGTGGCCGTGAGCTCCCGGTCGGCGGGGGCCGCGAGCCCCTGCCGCGCGACGGCGACCAGATCGTCGGCGTCCTCGGCGGCGGGCAGCCTCTCGAAGTTCAGCACCCGGTCGTCGCTCGTGGTCTGGAAGTCGAGCTCGCAGGCCGTGAGCGCGATCCGGACGGCCGGGGCGGCGGCCGCCGTGTCCCGCAGATACGACGCCCAGGCCCGGTCCGAGCAGATCAGCGCGGAGACCTCGGCGTCCTTCAGCACATGGCCGACCTCGCCGGACTTGTACATCGGGTTGAGCGGGACGACGGTCGCCCCGGCCTTCCAGGCGCCCAGAAGGGCGATGACGAAGTGCGGCGAGTTCTGCAGCATGATCGCGACCCGGTCGCCGCGCTCCAGCCCCCGGGCGGCGAGGTGGCCGGCCACGGAGTCGGAGAGCGCGTCGGTCTCGCGGTAGCTGAGGCGCCCGTCGAAGTAGGCGAGCGCCGGGTGCTCAGGGCTGCGGGCCACCGAGTCCCGGAAGGCGTGCACCAGGGTCGCGGCCGGGTGGACGGGGGCCCGCTGGGCCTCGCTGAGCAGCGGCAGCCAGGGCTTCGCCGCGTAGATCGACTCGGTCATGCGCCGGTCGCCTCCCACTTCTGCTGGAGATGGTTCATGCTGCCGAGCCACTGGTCGGTGTCCTTGGCCCTGGCCCGGTAGTACGTGGCGACCTCGGGGTGCGGCAGGACGAGGAAGCGGTCCTCTGCCATCGCCGCGAAGAGCGCGTCCGCGACGGCCTCGGGCTCGATGGCGCTGGGGGCGAGGACGAGCTCCCCCGCCGATCCGGCGGCGGTCAGCATGTCGGTACGCACGCCCTGCGGGCAGATCGCGTGGACCTTGACGCCCCGGTGGCCGTAGGTGAGGGCGAGCCACTCCGCGAAGGCGACCACCCCGTGCTTGGTGACGCTGTACGGCGCCGCGCCGATCATCGTGAGCAGTCCGGCGGCCGAGGCGGTGGAGACGAACCTGCCGCTGCCGCGCTCCAGCCAGTGCGGGAGCAGCGCCCTGGCCGCGCGGACGTGGGCCATCACGTTGACGTCCCAGGCGTCGGCCCAGACCTCCTCGGCCGCGAAGACGTCACCGGGCGAGGCGAGCCCCGCGTTGGCGCAGTAGATGTCCACCGTGCCGTCCAGGGCGTCCCTGGCGGCGTCGACGATCCGGGAGGCGTCCCCCGCGACGGCGGTACCGCCGATCTCCTCGGCCAGCGCCTCGATCCGGCTCGCGTCGAGGTCGTTGACCACGACCCGTGCGCCCTCGGCCGCGAATCTGCGGGCCAGCGCGGCTCCGATGCCGCCTCCGGCCCCGGTGACCACTACGCCCGCGCCCTGCACCGTACTCATCGGTCCTGCCTCTCTGCCGACTGCACCAGCAGACTAACCAGTCGGTATGTCGTCGGGGAAGGGGCTGGCGCCTCTCATGCGTCACGCCTGCCACATCGGTCACGTCCGGCTCGTTCCCTGCGGCCCGAGCGCGCGCTAGCGTGCGTGACCATGACAGACGTCGCGATCATGGAGGTAGCGGAATGAGCCTGACCAGGCGTGGTTTGCTGGCCGCGGGCGGTGCCGTGGGGGCCCTCGCGGCGACGGCTGCTCCCGCAGCCGCCGGTACGTCGCACGGCAAGGGCCACGGGCACGGGGACGGACACGGCGGCGGGCACGGCAGCCTCCGTACCGGCTTCGACCGGCTCTCGGCGGACGGCTACGCGCTGCTGAAGGGGCAGCGGGTCGGCATCGTCACCAACCCGACCGGGGTCACCTCCGACGTACGCCACATCGTCGATGAGATGCACGCGGACGGACGGGTCGATCTGAAGGCCGTCTTCGGCCCGGAGCACGGCTTCCGCGGCACCGCGCAGGCGGGCGGCTCCGAGGGCCGCTACGACGACCCCGCGACGGGGCTCCCGGTCTACGACACCTACCTCAAGAGCGGGCAGCCGCTGGCCGACGTGTTCACGGAGTCCGGCGTCGACACGATCGTCTTCGACATCCAGGACGCGGGCGCCCGCTTCTACACGTACATCTGGACGCTGTACGACTGCATGGAGGCGGCGGCCCTGGCGGGCAAGAGGTTCGTCGTCCTGGACCGGCCGAACCCGGTGTCCGGGCGGGCGGCCCTCGGACCGGTCCTCGATCCGGCCTTCGGCACCTTCGTGGGCCGCCGGGAGATCGCCCAGGCGCACGGCATGACGGTCACCGAACTCGCCCTGCTGTTCAACGGGGAGTTCCTCGCGGACCGTCCGGCCGAGCTGGAGATTGTGAAGATGTCGGGGTGGTCGCGCTCGGACTTCTTCGACGCGAGCGGTCTGCCGTGGGTGCCGCCGAGCCCCAACATGCCGACGCCCGACACGGCGCTCGTCTACTCGGGCACCTGCCTGTTCGAGGGCACGAACCTCTCCGAGGGGCGCGGCACGACACGCCCGTTCGAGCTGCTGGGCGCGGAGGGGATCGACCACACCTGGGCGGCCGCCGCCAACGCGCTCGACCTGCCCGGAGTGGCCTTCCGCGAGGCGTACTTCGCGCCGACGTTCTCCAAGTTCGAGGGGAAGACGGTCGGTGGGGTGCAGGTCCATGTGCGCGACCGGGAGGTCTTCGACCCGGTGCGCACCGGGATCGCGCTGCTGGTCACGGCGAAGCAGACGTGGAGCGGGTTCGCCTGGCGGTCCGACAACTGGATCGACAAGCTCACCGGCAACACCCGGGTCCGCACCATGATCGACGCGGGTGCGGACACGGATGAGGTCGTGGGGGCGTGGGCGAAGGATCTCGCCGCGTTCCGGGCCGTGCGGAAGCGGTACCTGCAGTACCGGTGAGGTGGTGCCGGGCGGGCCCGTCGGACACGGGCCCGCCCGGATCGCTCAGCGGTGCGCCGGGAACTCCACCACCTGCTGGTACGTCGGGCGGTTCTGCCAGTGGATCGCCTTCTGCCCGATCCCGCCCAGTGCCCGGTGGATGATCGAGTCGGTGCACCACTGCTCACCGGCCTTGCAGTTGTCGTCGGCCGGGTAGACCTCGGCCGCCGGTACCGCCGCCGCCTGCTTCAGCGTGGACAGCAGCGCGGCGCGGCAGCTGCTCAGATCTCCGTTGCCACAGTAGGACCTGGCCAGCGGCCCCTTGACCGGCTGCCCGAGCACTTGGCGCAGGTCCTTGTCGGCGAAGCCCCACCAGCCGTACTGGAAGGCCGAACCGCTGTGCGCGCCGCTCGGTCCGTGGCTGGCCGCCGGGGACTCGTCGGTGGCGAGGTTGGCGGTCAGCGCCCCGTACAGGTTGTCGCCGAGCCCCGGCTTGAACTCCGCGTCGATCAGCTTCGGCCACCACGCGTCCATGATCCGTACCGCGTCGGCGTAGGTGTACGCGTGCGAACCGGGACTGCTCTCCTTGCGCTGGGCGCCCGCCGCCCGCCAGGAATCCAGCTGCTGGACCACCGCGTTCAGGTCCGGGTCGGTGACCGGCTGGGAGCGGATGACCTTCAGCAGTTCGGGCAGCAGCTGCTCGCCGCGCAGATCGGTGAGTGCGGCGTCCGCCATCGCCCGGGCGAGGGAGGCGCGGGTCACGCCGCCCTCCTGGACCAGCTTCGACACCCGCTCGTCGAGCAGATCGGCCCGGTGCACCGCGCTGAGCCCGAAGCCCGCGGAGGCGTACCCCTCGGCCTGCTTGTTGTTCCAGGAGACGTAGTAGTCCTGGCCGCTGGAGTGCGGGTGCTCGGCGAACGGGGTGTAGTCGGCCGTGTTGGCCGCCCGGTCGTACCCCTGCCACTCGTACGCCTTCTCGGCCTTGATCGGCAGTGCCGGGTCGACGCCGGGGGCGCGCACCGGGTTCATGCCGCTGTTGTAGAAGGCGGCGGTGCGCGAGTCGGCGTAGAACCAGTTGAAGGCGTAGTCGATGTTGCTCGCCGCGCGCTGGAAGGAGGCGGCGTCGGAGACGTACGAGGGGTCGTTGAGCATCTGGAAGCCGATGATCGAGTCGGCCTCGTGCCGGTAGGTGGTGCGCAGCGAGGTGTACGCGACCGGCTTGCCGCCCACGGTGGCGCGGTGGGTGACCACTCCGTAGCCGGTGCGCCACACCTGCATCCGGTAGGAGCCCTTCGCGGTGGAGTCCGCGACGGTGGGGCTCCAGGAGTTGGTGCGCTCCAGCTTCTCCATGGCGGTGCAGTCGCCCCGGTAGAGGTAGTGCGTGGAGTTCTTGGTGGGCGCGGAGCCGTCGGGCTCGCACAGTTCGACGGTGTAGGTGTCGGTGATGTCCTGGCCGGCCGAGGTGGCGCTCCAGGCGTAGTCCTGGCCGCGGCCCATCTGGATGTACATGCCGACGCCGGCGAAGGAGACGCCGCGGGCGCTGATGCCGGGGCCCTGGATCTCCTGGAGCATCATCAGCTGCGGGGCGAAGTAGCCGGTCTGCGGGCCGAACACGGCGATCGGGTTTCCGCTCGCGGTGCTCTTGCCGGAGACCAGCAGCGCGTTGGACATGCCGCGCTTCTGGGCTCCCGTGCCGGAGCCGGGGAGCGAGCCCTCGGGGATGACCCCGTCGTCGTAGATGCCCTGGGCCTTCTTGAGTTCGGCCGGTGCCTTGACCGGGGCCTTCGCGTTGGTGCCCGCGGAGCCGGTGCGGTCGTGGATCAGGGGTTCGGCGGTGACGGAGCCGGGGTCCGGGAGGGCTGTGCCGACGGCCTTGTCCGGCTTGTTCGCGTACGGGAAGGAGGTTCCGTCGTGGACGGTGAGCACCGCCTCCGGGTCGTTGCGCTGCCGGAACGACTCCCAGACCTTGGTGCCCTCGGCCACTCCGTACTTCTGCTGGGCGGAGAGCAGCGAGAGCGCCGCCTGCACCTCGCCGCCGCCCCCGCCGCCGAACTGGCCGCCGACGACGGAGGCGATCGAGATCAGGTCGGTCAGCTCGAACGGCTGGATCTCACCGACGTTGGTGATGGCGTCGATCTTTCCGGTGAGGACGTACTCGCCGGGGAAGTAGCGGCCCTTCTTCGACTTCTCGCGGTAGGAGTTGATGCCGTCCACATAGGCCTGGGCATCGGCCATGGCCTGCTCGCCGCGGGGGCCCTCGTGGGTCCGTATGTACTCGACCTGGGCTTTGAGATCGTCCTCCGTGTACGGGGCCTGCGGCCAGAACTGCTGCTCCAGGCCCTGGTTGGCCAGCGCGCCGCCGGCGAACGAGGTCAGCTGCCCGCGCCCGATGTGGCGGAAGAGGTCCATCAGCCAGAGCCGGTCCTGCCCGGCCGCGAAGCCGGCGCCGAACTCGGTGCCGTAGCGGGTGGTGCCCTTGATGTGCGGGACGCCGGACACCTTGTCGCGGGTGATGGTGACGTCGTCGCGGGGCGAGGTGACGGATTCGACCTGGTCCTTCGGGACGCCGAAGGAGGCGTCGTTGAAGAAGTCGGTGAGCTTCTGGTCGGTCAGGCCGGTGTGTCCGGCCACCAGCCCGTCGTAGCGGTCGAGTTGGTCGTCGCTGTGCGCGGGATGGGTGCCGAACGCCTTGTTGCCCAGGATGTCGACGAGGGTGGCGTTGCCGTTCTCGCCGGGGGGCAGGATGTCGTCGCACTGTCCCTGGCAGTAGTCGGGTACGGGATCGGGCTCGGCGGCGCCCGCGTGGGGCGCGGTGGCCAGCAGAGAGGCACCGAGTGCGAGAACGGCCGCGATCGTGGCGGCCCGGAACTTGCCGGTGCGGGCGGTGGTGCCGGTGCGTGGGGGCATGCGTGCTCCTCGGAAAGGCCGATGCGCCGGACGTTACCGGCGGTATGACCCGTCGGTAAGGTGAGCATCAGTCACCTTTTCCGAATCGCCACATGCGGTCACATGACGACCGGTCATCTCAGCAGATGGACGACCGCACTCATGGATGGAGCCGATCCGGGCAGTCGTACGTCCATTGAGTTGACGCCGAATTTCGGGCGACGGAGTACGAACGACGGAGGTGGCAGCGCAATGGCCGGTTTCCGGAGTCTTGCGAGACAGGTCCGCGATCCGCGGAGCGATCTGGCACTGCGGCGGTACTCGCTGCGCAAGTGCCTGGAGCGCTTCGCCCCTTACGGACACCGGGCGACCTGGGATCACCTGTGTGCCCGGCACGGAATAGAGCCCGAGGACCGGGCCCCCGATCCGGCGCGGCTGACGCGCGCGCTGGAGGAGCTGGAGACGGCCCGCGCGGTCTGGCTGCACTACGAGGCGGGGTTCGCCGAGCGCCGCCGGCGGGAGAAGCACGACGGACTGCGCCGGCCCGGCGCGTTCGACGACTGGCACCGGCGCACCTGGGGCGGGAACGGCGTCGCGCGGTGCGACGACCCGGCCGTCCACCCCGCGGCGCCGCTCGCGGAGGTACTGGCGCGGCTGATTTCCGCCCTGGAGTCGGAGCCGGGCAACGGCTGCCCGGTCTGCGCGCAGGGCCGGATCGCCTGGCGGCAGGACCTGGACAGCGAGCCGTGGTCCGGTCCGGTCTGCACCGGCTGCGGAATCGTGGTGCCGCAGCCCGTACTCACCCGGGCGGCGCTGGCGAAGGCCCGGCGGACCCGGCTGTGCGGCCTGGCATCGGTCGCCTGAGGACCTGAAGGAACGGAGCGGCCCGCCCGGCGTCCGAGGGACGCACGGCTGCCGGACGGGCAACACATACACGGCGGCCGGACGGGCAACACGCGCAGGCGGCTGCCGGACGGGCAACAACACACGTACGGCCAGGCGCCTCAGCGCCCTTCCCCGGCCCCCTTCGCGAGCTTGCCCGGCAGCAGGCGCGAGCCACTCATCCGTTCGCCGGAGATGTCGTCCGGGTTGGAGAGCACGCAGTTCTCCAGCGACAGGCAGCCGCAGCCGATGCAGTCGGTGAGGTGGTCGCGCAACCGCGCCAGCTGCACGATCCGCTCGTCCAGCTCGGAGCGCCACGCCTCGGAGAGCCGTGCCCAGTCGTCGCGGTTGGGGGTGCGCTCCTCCGGGAGTTCGGTCAGCGCGTCCCGGATGGTGGCGAGCGGGATGCCGACCCGCTGCGCCGCGCGGATGAAGGCGACCCGGCGCAGCGCGTCACGGTCGTAGCGGCGCTGGTTCCCGCTGGTGCGGCGGCTGCTGATCAGCCCCTTGGCCTCGTAGAAGTGCAGGGCCGAAACGGCGGCGCCGCTGCGCGCGGAGAGCTGGCCGACCGTGAGTTCATGGAGTGTCTGCGGGATCTGGGGCACCCCTCGAACCCTACGTGGCCTCGTCCCGGCCGGTCCGTCGTTGACAGGAACGCACCCGCGAACCATGCTGAGCAAGCGCTTAGACAGGCGCGACCACGGATGGCCGAGAGCGGGAAGGCAGGGCCAGGGACATGGCAGAGCCGAGGATCTTCACGTCCGCGCAGGAGCTGCGCGACGGGGTGGGCGAGCAGCTGGGGCACAGCGACTGGCTGGAGATCGAGCAGCAGCGGATCGATCTCTTCGCGGACGCCACCGGCGACCACCAGTGGATCCACGTGGACCCGGAGCGGGCGAAGGCCGGGCCGTTCGGCACGACGATCGCGCACGGCTACCTCACGCTCTCGCTGCTGCCGGCCCTGGTGCCGCAGGTCATGCGGGTCGAGGGCATGAAGATGGGCATCAACTACGGGACCAACAAGGTCCGTTTCCCCTCCACGGTGCCGGTCGGGTCGCGGCTGCGGGCGACGGCCGTCCTGAAGAGCGTCGAGGAGGCGGGCGGCGGCGTGCAGGTCACCGCGGTCGTCACGGTGGAGCGCGAGGGCGGCGACAAGCCTGCCTGCGTGGCCGAGTCGGTGTCGCGGTACTACTTCTGAGCCCTCCGCCCGGAGGCGGCCGGGTCAGCGTCCGGCCGCGACCATGCGCAGCACGAGGCCGGCGTACAGGTCGCCGACCTCGTCCGGCGTCCGGCTGCCCTGGGCGTTGAACCACCGCGCCACGTCGATGCAGAGCGAGAGCACGGCGAGCGTGGTGCCCGGCACGTCGGGGACGTCGAACTCCCCCGCCGCCACGCCCTCCCCGATGATCCGGCGCACCACCGCGTCGCTCCGGCGGCGCAGTTCGATGATCTCGGCGCGGTGCTCCGCACCGAGGGCGTCGAGTTCGTACTGCACGACGCGGGCGGTGGTGTGCCGCTCGGCGTGCCACTGGACGAAGGAGCGGACCGCGGCGGCCAGCCGCTCCGCAGCCGTGCCCTCACCGTCGGCCGCCGCCTCCAGGACGGCCAGGGCGCGGTCGTGGCCGATCCTGCTGATCCGGTGGAGCAGCTCTTCCTTCGTCTTGTAGTGGATGTAGAGCGCGGCGGGGCTCATTCCGGCGCGGCCCGCGATGTCCCGGGTGGTGGTCGCGTGGTACCCGCGCTCGGCGAAGGCGTCCACGGCGGCGACCAGAAGCCGCCTGGCGGCCTCGGGCGTCACTTCGGCCCACGGCGCGCTCTCGCCGTCGGTCTCCTCCGCCGTGCTCATCGTCATGGCCCCTCTCGGTCAGGACGAACACCATACCCTGTTCCTGAGCAAGCGCTTAGGGGTCCGGTGGATGAGATCGTCAGAGCTTCTGGAAGGGGTCGTGCTCGGCCAGGATCTTCTCCAGCCTGGCCTGGTCGACCCGGCTGACCAGCTGGCCCGCCTCCTGCCGGTCCCTGATGACCTTGGCCAGGGTGAAGCAGGACGTGACGAGATACAGGACGCCGATGGCGAGGAACCCCCGCACCCAGGCGTCCGCGTCGAGGAAGTAGATACCGAGAGCCACCGCGCCCATCGCCACCCCGAAGGACGCGACGGCCTGACCGTAGAAGGCGGCGGTGCTCTGCTGCTTGACCGATGTCGTCTCACTCATGCCGCCCAGCATCCCGGCGGCATGACGTACACCACATCCGTCCGGGTACTCAGTCCGGTACTCAGACGCCCGTTCGAGCAGCGCGGCGTCGGCCGAGCCGTGCGGCGCCGGACCGCCTCAGAACGCGGAGACCCCCGTCAGCGCCCGGCCGATGATCAGCTTCTGGATCTGGCTGGTGCCCTCGTAGAGCGTCATCACCCGGGCGTCGCGCAGCAGTTTGCCGACCGGGTACTCATCGATGTAGCCGTAGCCGCCGAACACCTGGAGGGCGTTGTTGGCGGCACGTACGGCCGCCTCAGAGGCGAAGAGCTTGGCCTTGGACGCGGCGGTGGCGAACTCCTCGCCCCGGTCGATCAGGTCGGCCACCCGCCAGGTGAGCAGGCGGGCGGCGTCGACGTCCACGGCGATATCGCTGATGAGCTCCTGGACGAGCTGGTAGCCCGCGATGGCCTTGCCGAACTGCTCGCGTTCACCGGCGTACCCGACGGCCGCGTCGAGAGCGGCCTGGGCGATGCCGACGCAGCCGGCCGCCACCGACATCCGCCCCTTGGCCAGGGCGGACATGGCGATCGAGAAGCCCTTGCCCTCGGGGCCGATGAGCGTGGTGGCGGGGACCCGGACGTCCTCCAGCACCACCTCCGCGGTCGCCTGGCCGCGCAGTCCGAGCTTGCCGTGGATGGTGCGGCGGGTGAGGCCGGGGGTGTCGGCGGGGACCAGGAAGGCGGATACGCCCTTGTGGCCGGGGGTGTCGTTGGTGCGGGCGAAGAGCAGCACCACATCGGCCCAGGTGCCGTTGGTGATGAACATCTTGGAGCCGTTGATGACGTAGTCCCCGCCGTCCCGCACGGCCCTGGTCGTCAGGTTCCCGGCGTCCGAGCCGGTGCCCGGCTCCGTGAGCCCGAAGCAGCCCACCGCGTCGCCCGAGGCCAGCCGCGGCAGCCACTGCCGCTTCTGCTCCTCGTCACCCCAGGCGGCGATGGTCTTCGCGACCAGCCCCAGGGATACGGAGACGATGCCCCGGACCGAGGAGTCGCCCCGGCCGAGCTCCTCGGTCACCAGGCAGTACGCGAGGTGGTCGCCGCCCGAGCCGCCGTACTCCTCGGGGACGGTCAGGCCGAGGAAGCCGAGGGAGCCCAGCTTCTTCACGATCGACTTGTCGACGCTCTCGGCGCGGTCCCACTCGACGACGTGCGGCGCGATGTCGCGGGCGACGAACTCCTTGGCGAGCTGCCGGACGGCTTCCTGCTCCTCGCTGAGCTCCAGGTTCATCAGTCGGCCCTCCACCTTAATTAGCACTGCTAGTTTTAGCTGCGCAGGGCCTACTATGTGCCGCATGGCCCGCCCGCGCAAGCCCCTCCTCAGCAGAGACCGCATCGTCGCGACGGCGGGTGCCCTGGTGGACGCCGAGGGGCTCGACGCCGTCTCGACCCGCCGGCTGGCGGCCGAGCTCGGGGTCAGCGGCCCTTCGCTCTACAACCACTTCCGCAACAAGGACGAGATCCTGGACGCGGTCGCCGACGCCGTCTCCGCACAGGTCGACCTGTCGATGTTCGAAGAGTCCGACAGCCGTGACTGGCGGGCCGCCCTGCACGACTGGGCGGTCTCCTATCGTGCGGCGCTCACCGAGCACCCGCACATCGTCCCGGTGCTGGCCCAGGGCCCCGGCCGCCGCCCGGCCGGTCTGCGGGTGGCCGACGCGGTGTTCGGCGCCATGGTCCGCGCGGGCTGGCCGCCCGCCCAGGCCACGTACATCGGCGCGCTGATGCGCTACTTCATCACCGGCTCCGCGCTCGGCTCCTTCGCCCGGGGCTTCGTGGACGACGAGACCGCGTACGACCCCGCCGACTACCCCCACCTCGGCCAGGCCCATCTGCTGGCCGAGCGCCGCCAGCAGGTCGACGAGGGGGCCTTCGAGACGGGGCTGCGCGCGCTGATCGACGGACTCGCCCTGCAGTACGCGCCGCCCACCGCCACCGGAACCGTTCGGCCCGCGCCGAAGCGTTCCTGACGCATCCTGGAACACATGGCATATCCCGACCCCGCCGCGCCCCGGCTCGCCGCCCTGGCCGCCCTCCTCGCGGACGAGACCCGCGCCGTCTTCTGCCTGGCCCTGCTCGACGGCCGGGCCTGGACCGCGGGCGAGCTGGCCCGGCACGCCTCGGTGGCCCCCTCGACCGCCAGCGAGCACCTGGGCAAGCTCGTGGCGGGCGGGCTGCTGGCCGAGGAGCGACAGGGCCGGCACCGCTATCTGCGGCTCGCCGGTGAACAGGCCGCGCACCTGGTCGAGGAGCTGGCGGGCCGGGAGGCGCCCGGCCCCGCCGCCCGGCCGCGCACCCTGGGGGCGTCGGGCGCCGACAGCGCGCTGGCCCGCGGCCGCACCTGCTACGACCATCTCGCGGGCCGCATCGGACTCGCGATCACCGATGCCATGACCGCACGGGGGCTGCTGCGGCAGGACACCGGCTTCGCGCTCACCGACGCCGGGCTCGGCTGGTTCGGCGCGCTGGGCATCGGCCTGGAGACCCGGTCGCGGCGCCCTCTCGTCCGCGGCTGCCTGGACTGGACCGAGCGCAGGCCTCATCTGGCGGGGACCGCGGGCGCCGCTCTGTGCCGCCACGTGCTGGAGTCCGGCTGGTGCGTACGGATCGGGTCCGGGCGCGCGGTGCGGGCCACCCCGGACGGGGAACGGGCCCTGGCCGCGCGGCTGGGCATCGATCCGGCGACTATTCGGTAGGCGCCGAAGGATCGCGGCCTTACGGTCGGGGCCATGACGACTATCCCCGCCCCCGCACCGCGCTCCGACTGGCGGGCCCCAGCCGCCGCCTGCACCACCGTGGTGCTGTGGGCCTCCGCCTTCGTCTCCATCCGCAGCGCGGGCGAGGCCTACTCCCCCGGCGCGCTGGCCCTCGGACGGCTGCTCACCGGCTCGCTGGCACTGGGCGCGCTCCTGCTCGTACGGCGCGAGGGCCTGCCGCCCAGGGCGGCCTGGCCGGGGATCATCGTCTCCGGACTGCTCTGGTTCGGCCTGTACATGGTGGTGCTCAACTGGGGTGAGCAGCAGGTGGACGCGGGGACGGCCGCCATGGTCGTGAACATCGGGCCGCTGCTGATCGCGCTGCTCGGCTCACGGCTGCTCGGCGAGGGCCTGCCGCGCCGGCTGGCCCTGGGCATGGGCGTGTCCTTCGCGGGCGCCGTGGTCGTGGGGCTCTCCATGTCGGGGAAGGGCAGCTCCCCGGTCCTGGGCGTGCTGCTCTGCCTGCTGGCCGCGGTGACGTACGCGGCCGGGGTGGTCGGCCAGAAGCCCGCACTGGGGCACGGCTCCGCGCTCCAGATCACCACGTTCGGCTGCCTGGTCGGTACGGTGGCGTGCCTGCCGTTCTCCGGTGCGCTCATCTCGGACGCCGCCGGCGCACCCCTGTCCGCGACGCTGAACATGGTCTATCTCGGCCTCTTCCCGACCGCGCTGGCGTTCACCACCTGGGCCTACGCGCTGGCCCGCACCACCGCCGGGCGGATGGGCGCCACCACCTACGCGGTGCCCGCGCTCGTCGTGCTGATGGCCTGGCTGCTGCTGGACGAGGTGCCCGCGCCGCTCACCATCGGCGGCGGGCTGCTCTGCCTCGCCGGGGTGGCCGTGTCCCGGACACGGCCGCGGGCCGGGCGGGCGCCGACGCGTCCCGCCCGGCCCGTCAGCACGAACCAGAGCTGAAGCTTTTCAGAACACCACCAGGGCCCGGCCGCCCTTGCCCGCGATCATGTTGTCGAAGGCGGCCGGGATGCCGTCGAGCCCGATCCGCTCCGTGACCATCATGGAGAGGTCGAAACGGCCCGCCGCGATGTGCCCGGCCAGCACCGGCAGATCGCGGGCCGGGTCGCTGTTCCCGTACACGCAGCCGGTCAGGGAGCGGCCCCAGTGGAAGATCTCCAGGGCGTTGAAGGTCACCTCCTGGTCCTTGCCGCCGATGCCGACGACCGTGGTGCGGCCGCCCCTGCGGGTGGACTCCCAGGCGGTACGGATGGTGGCGGCCCGGCCGACGCACTCGACCGCGACGTCCGCGCCCTGGCCGCCGGTGAGGCCGCGGATCTCGCGGGGCGTGGTGGCGGAGGCGACGACGTAGTCGGTGGCGCCCGCCTTCCGGGCCAGCTCCTCCTTCGCCGGGGAGACGTCCACCGCGATGATCCGCGAGGCGCCCGCGATCCGGGCGGACTGGAGCACCGCGAGGCCGACGCCGCCGATGCCGAACACGACGACGGACTCCCCCGCGCGGACCCGCGCGCTGTGGTGGACCGCGCCGTACCCGGTCAGCACCGCGCAGCCGAGCAGCGCGGCGTCGGTGAGCGGGACGCCGTCCGGTGCGGGCAGCACGCAGTTCGCGGCGACCACGGTCTCCTGTGCGAAGGCGGCGACGTTCAGCCCGGGGTGCAGCTCGGTGCCGTCGGCGGTGCGGGCGTGGATGTTCGCCGCGCCGGCCAGGGCGTTGGCGCAGAGCCAGACCTCACCGATCCCGCAGTGGTGGCAGTTCCCGCAGGACGGGGCCCAGTTGAGGACCACCCCGTCGCCGGGTGCGACGTGGCCGACGTCCTCGCCCACGGAGAGGACGGTGCCTGCTCCCTCGTGGCCGAGGACGGCGGGCACCGGCACCCGCATCGTGCCGTTGGACAGTGAGAGGTCGGAGTGGCAGACCCCGGCGGCGGCGAGCCGGACGCGCACCTGGCCGGGGCCGGGCTCAGGGAGTTCGATGCCGGTGATCTCCAGCGGGGCTCCGACGGCGGGCAGTACGGCGGCGCGGACCACGGACTGGCTCCTTGCTGAGAGGGGAAACGGATTGCGGGCGGCGGACTCGGTGGACCGGTTCAGAACTGGAGGGACTTGGTCTGCAGGTACTCCGCGAGGCCGTGGGAGCCGAGTTCGCGGCCGACGCCGGACTGCTTGTAGCCGCCGAAGGGGGCGAGCGGGTTGAACCGGCCGCCGTTGATGTCGACCTGGCCGGTGTCCATCCGGCGGGCGAAGGCGACGGCCTCCGTGTCGTCGGCGGCCCAGACGGCGCCGGCGAGCCCGTACACGGTGCCGTTGGCGATCCGCAGCGCGTCGTCCTCGTCCTCGTACTTCAGGATCGAGATGACCGGGCCGAAGATCTCCTCCTGGGCGATGGTCATCTCCGGGGTGACGTCGGCGAACACGGTGGGGCTGACGTAGTACCCGGTCGGGAGCGGCGCCTCGGGGCCACCCGCGACGACCCGGGCGCCCTCCTCGATGCCCTTCTCGATGTAGCCGCGGACCCGGGCCCGCTGCTTGGCGTTGACGAGCGGGCCGACCCGCTCGCCGGGCACGTACTTGGCGACGGCCGCTGCTGCGAGGGCGACGGCCTCCTCGTACCGGTCCGCGTCCACCAGCATCCGGGTCCAGGCGCTGCACGTCTGGCCGGAGTTGGACATCACGTTGGCGACGCCGACGTTGACCGCCTTGGCGAGATCGGCGCCGGGCAGGATGACGTTGGCGGACTTCCCGCCCAGCTCCAGTGCGACGCGCTTGACCGCGCCGCCCGCCGTCGCGCCGATCTGCTTCCCGACGGCGGTGGAGCCGGTGAAGGAGACCAGGTCGACGTCCTCGTGCCCGGCGAGCGCCTGTCCGGCGACCGAGCCGAGGCCGGTGACCAGGTTGAACACCCCGGCCGGCAGTCCGGCCTCCTCGGTGGCCTCGGCGAAGAGCTGAGCGGTGAGCGGGGTGTCCTCCGCGGGCTTGAGGACGACGGTGCAGCCCGCGGCGAGCGCGGGGGCGACCTTGGCGACGATCTGGTGCAGCGGGTAGTTCCACGGGGTGATCGCGCCGACCACACCGACCGGCTCCAGCAGCACGGTGGAGTTGCCGTGCCGCTCCTCGAAGGCGTAGGTCGCGGCCAGTTCGGCGTACGAGCCGGCGACGAGCACCGGCACCCCGGCGTGCACGGCCTGCGACATCGGCAGCGGCGAACCGAGTTCCGCCGTGACCGTCGCGGCGATCTCGTCCTTGCGGGCCGCCAGGACGTCGCGCAGCGCGCCGATCCGGGCGGCGCGTTCGGCCGGCGGGGTCGCGGCCCAGCCGGGGAAGGCGGCGCGGGCGGCCCGTACCGCGTCATCGACATCGACGGCCGTCCCGGCCGGGACATGGGCGATGACCTGCTCGTCCGCCGGATTCACGACCGCGATCGTGTCCGTTGCCGCGGCCGGCCGCCAGGCGCCGCCGATGTACATACCGTCGTGGGCCTTCATGGCTGTTCCTCCCGGGCACGGTGACGGACGGGGTCGTCCACGCCCCAAACTAGCGCCGTTAGTTTTCAGGCGCCAGAGACACAGGTCACGCCATCCCCGCCCGTCCGGCCGCCCCGTTACATGTCCAGCCCCGGCACATCCCTCGGCAACGGGCAGATCCGGCGCCCCTGGTGATCGAAGACGTACAGGTGCGCCAGGTCCACCAGCAGCGGGACCTGGCCTCCGGTGCGCAGCCGCATGTCCGGGCCGGTGCGCACCACGAGGTCGCTGGCCGTGACGGCGGGGCGGTCCGGGCTGCGCACCCCCGGCGCCGGCGTCTCGGATTCGGGTGCGTCCAGGACGGCGACGGAGCCGCCGAGGTGCCCGGCGGCGCGCTCCCTGAGCCGCCCCAGCACCCCTGCTCCGCCCTCGGCACCCCGGCGCCTGCGCTGGGCACCGTGCTCCGGGCGGGCCGACTCCAGGTCCGGCACCACGGCGGGCTGCGAGCCGGTGTTGAGGTGGACCAGCGCCTCGTGCCCCTGGTACTCGACGTGCTCGACGATGCCGCTGAGTGCGACCTCCCCCGGGCGGGCCTGGCTCGGCGGGGCGATCCGGACCGCTTCGGAACGCAGTCCGACGATGATCCGGCGGCCCTGCTGGATGCGGAGCAACTGGTGGTCGGGGCTGAGCGGTTCGGTCAGCGGAAGGCGCTGGCGGCCGAGGTCGATCGACATCCGCCCCTCCAGGGGCGCGTGCACGACGGCCTGGAGCAGATTGATCCTCGGGGTGCCGATGAACGCGGCGACGAACACGTTCTCCGGCAGCGCGTAGACCTCACGCGGCGGGCTGACCTGCTGGAGCACCCCGCCGCGCATCACGGCGACCCGGTGGCCCAGCGACATCGCCTCCGCCTGGTCGTGGGTCACGTAGACGGTGGTGACGCCGAGTTCCTTGGTGAGCTGGGATATCTCGGCGCGCAGGTGGTTGCGGAGCTTCGCGTCGAGGTTGGAGAGCGGCTCGTCCATCAGGAAGGCGGACGGCTGGCGCGAAATGGCCCGGCCCATCGCGACCCGCTGGCGCTCCCCACCGGAGAGCTGGCCGGGGAGCCGGTCCAGGACGCTCTCGATCCCGAGCATCCTGGCCGTGTTCTCGATGCGCTCGCTGTGGTCCTGGCGCGGGTTCTCCAGCTTCAGCGGGAAGCCGATGTTGGCCCGGTTGGTCATCGTCGGGTACAGCGCGAAGTTCTGGAAGACCATGGCCATTCCGCGTTCGCGGGGGGTGAGGTGGTTGGCCGGTTCTCCGTCGAGCAGCACCTCGCCCTCGGAGACGTCCTCAAGACCGGCGATCATGCGGAGCACGGTCGATTTGCCGCAGCCCGAGGGGCCCAGCAGGACGACGAACTCGCCCGGGTCGATGGAGAGCGAGAGACGGTCGACGGCACGCGAGGACCGCCCGTACGCCTTGCTGACATTGTTCAGAATGATGGCGCGAGTCATGTGGTTCCGCCCGGAAGGATGGTGGTGGAGCGGTGGGGAGCGGCAGCAGTGGCCTGAAATTAACCCACTGGGCGGGGTGAGGGAATGATTCGCGCAAAGCTCGCCGGTCACGGGGGCCGCCGGGCCGGAAGTGCCAGGTGCGATTCCGCTTCGGCCCGGGTTCCCGGGAGCCGAGTGTCCCCGCGTCGGACCGTCTCAGTCCAGTACGCGTGCCAGGTACGCCTGGATCAGTACCCGGGTCTCGGTGACGATCGCGTGGTCGCCGTCGGGGTCGATGCGGAAGGCGAGTTTGAGCAGGGCGTCGGTGGCCTCCACGCAGACCAGGACGGTGCGCACCAGGTCCTCGTCAGAGGTGCGGCCCAGGTGCCCGCAGAGGAGGTCGGCCAGCCGGCTCGCGACCCGGTGGTTGGCGTCGTCGGCCGGGTCCTCGTCGGGTGCCGGGGCGCCGAAGTCGACCAGGGCGAAGCCGGGTACGGAACGCTTCATCGCGAGGTACTCGTCGAGCACGGCGTCGATGGCGCGGCGCCAGTCGTCGGCCGGGATGACGGCCAGCCGGGACGTGATGCGCTCGGCGTAGCTGTCCAGGTTGCGCAGGGCGAGGGCGTCGGCGAGGGCCCGCTTGTTGGAGAAGAAGCGGTAGACGGAGCCGATGGGGACCTCGGCGCGTACCGCCACGGCCCGGGTCGAGAGCTGTTCGTAGCCGGTCTCGTCGAGGAGTTCGGCGCAGGCGTCGAGTATCCGGGCGAGACGTTCGGCGCTGCGCTGCTGTACGGGGGCGCGGCGGA
The DNA here is from genome assembly GCF_041435055.1 of Streptomyces sp. NBC_00341. Taxonomy (NCBI): domain Bacteria; kingdom Bacillati; phylum Actinomycetota; class Actinomycetes; order Kitasatosporales; family Streptomycetaceae; genus Streptomyces; species Streptomyces sp. NBC_00341. The sequence goes on from NZ_CP108002.1 coordinate 1,631,448, forward strand.
GGTTCGTGTTCACGTGGGGCACGGGCTCCATGATGCCGTGGGCCTCCTTCGCCGGGCGTAAGGACTCGGTCCGCGACCGCCGTCGGGAAGTGCGGGCCCCACGGGACGTCCGGTGAGGACCGTGCCGTACTTCGGCCCGGCCCCCGCCGCCCGCCACCACACCGCTCGTCAAGCGCGGAAAGGATTACGGATCTCGCCATGGACCTCGCCTACCAGGGCAGCGGGCCCTCCGCGTCGAAGTAGCCACCGGTCGGGCCGTCCGGACCCGGCTGAGCCATCCGGACAATGATCTCGGCGCCCTGTTCGACGGTCTGCGTGCCCTCGTGCCGGTTCAGGTCGGTCGAGGTGTAGCCGGGCTCCACAGCGTTGATCCGCATCTGCGGGAACGCCGTGGCGAACTGCACGGTAAGCATGTTGACCGCGGTTTTGGAGACCGGGTAGGCGGCCCCCGGATACCCCTTGCCGGCCTGGGCCAGCGAGGCCAGCCTGCTGCTGACATTGACCACGACCGGGGCCGCGGAGCGCTCCAGCAGCGGCAGGAAGGCGTGGGTGACCCGGACCAGGCCGAAGACGTTGGTCTCGAACACCTCACGCATCACGTCGGCGGTCAGCTCCGCGGCGCCGATGATGTCGCCTCCGGGTGACCGCACCTCGATTCCGGCGTTGTTGACGAGGACGTCCAGGCCGCCGTCGGCCTCGATGGTGGCCGCCGCGGCGGCGACCGACGCGTCGTCGGTGACGTCGAGTTGTACGAACCGGGCGCCCAGCTCGGTCGCGGCCGCCTTGCCCCGCTCGGGGTTGCGCGCCCCGACGTAGACGGTGTGTCCCGCGGCGATGAGGCAGCGGGCGGTCTCGTGGCCGAGGCCCTTGTTGGCCCCGGTGATCAAGGTTGTGGTCATGGGGTACAGCTTCCCTCCGGGATGTCGCGGCCGACCAATGGTTTACGACGCGGTCCGGCCGGGGCACCGGAGCACGTCGCGCGATCGCCTCCCGCGCACCGGCATCAGGCGATGAGCAGGCTCAGTCCGCCGACGGTGTACGCGATCATCAGGATCAGCAGCGGGAGTTGGCCGGCTATCGCGCGGCCGGGCGGGAAGAGCCGTACGGAACGGTCGTGGGCCGCGACGACGCCCAGGACGTGGCCGAGGACGATCGCGAGGACCTGGAGTGCGGCGACACCGCCCGGACCCAGCGGTGGCTCGGGCGGAGCGGGATTGTCAGTGCCGAGTGCCACCATGACTGTACGTGGACCTTCGGTGACGAAGAGTGTGAAGTAGTGGGCGACGAGATAGCCGAGCGCGATCGGGACGAGCGAGTGCGCGAAAGCGGTGAGGGGGTGCGCCAGTCGCCCGGAGAGCAGCCGGGTGGCACCGGCGCAGAGCGCGTAGAGGGAGGCCACCAGGGCGACGGCGCCCAGGAGTCCGAGCGTGGCCGCGGTGGTACGGCCCAGGGGGGAGGTCTGGACGGTGGTGATCCAGGAGGGTGCGTCGGAGAAGCCGTCGTAGGCGGTGGAGCCGAGCATGACGCAGACGGTGGCGACGAGTCCGGGGAGCTGGGGTGTGGCGTCGAGTCCGTTGAACGGGGAGCGCAGGACGAGGCGGCGGTCGGCGGGGCGGCGGCCGAGCGGGGAGAGCCTGGCCAGCAGCCCCGAGTAGACCTCGAAGGCGTCGGCGTGGTCGAACCAGTGGGCGCCGTGGCGGGCGGCGGCCGCGAGGTGGACGGCGCAGTACAGGGCGAGGAAGAGGAGGACCGCGGTGGGTGACGCGGGGTCGGGGGCGACGAGTTCGAGCCAGGTGAAGGCGAGCAGCCCGGCCGCCGCCGGCCACATCCCGAGGCGTACGGGCAGCGGCCGGCCGGCATCGGGGTCGCGCCCCAGCGCGCGGCAGGCCAGGAGGTGGAGGGTGCGCAGCGGATTGAGCAGCCGCCAGACGGGCCCCAACAGCAGGGAGGCCGGGACGAGCCCGACCCACAGGAGTACGTAGACGGCCCCGGGGGCCGGGTTGCGGTCCGGGTCCGCCGGGCCGAGGAGGAGGTGCGCCACGACGAACAGCGCGGCGGCCAGGCCGAGCGCGCGGGCCGCGACGCGGGTGGTGCGTGCGTCGGCCGCGCGCTGGACGGCGGCCGGCAGCGGGCGGCCCGCCAGGTCGCCGCGGAACCGGGAGGCGGACCAGAGCAGGCCGAGCGCGAGGAAGGAGACGAACAGCGCGGCGAAGGCGCCCGCGAACGCGTAGAACGGCGAGAGCGGCAGATCGTGCTGGGCGCCGATGCCGTGGGCGAGGACGTCCACGGCGCCGGGGGCCGGGCCGGTGCCGCCGGCCAAAGCGGCCGGACCGGCCGTCACCGTACGACGAGTTGGGTCAGGAGCAGGTCGGACTCGTGTGTCTCGACCTCGAAGAGCCCGGTGCGGTCGGCGGTGAACGTGAGGGTGACGGTCCGGCCGGCGGGCAGCCGCGCCTCCTTGTCGTAGCCGTGCACATGAAGGGTGTCGTCGTGGTCGCTGCGGACCTTCAGCCGCACGGTCCGGCCCTTCTTGATCTCGGCGCGCCCCGGCGCCGGGCTGACCTTGCCGTCGCGGACGGAGATCTCCAGCGTGGTGCCGGGGTCGGGTGCGGCGGGGGTGGAGGCGGGTGCGGTCGTCGGAGTGGCGGTGAGAGCGGCGGTGGCCTGCACCGGGGTGGAGCCGACGGCCCAGGCGGTGTGGTCGTCGGCGTAGAGGCGGGCGGTGAGTTCGGTGCCGCCCCCGGCGCCCCGGAGCAGTGACTCCGGCAGGTGGAACCAGGCGCCGTAGACCCGGGCGAGCGGATGGCCGTCGAGGAAGAGGCGGGCGTGGCCCCGGCCCAGGAGTGCGCCGCCGCCCACGCTGTCCGGGGTGAACCGGAAGTTCCGCACCGAGAGGTGGACGTTCCAGCCGTCCTCCGAGTCGGGCCGCACGGCGACGGTCACCTCCGGCGCGCCCTCGGCGTCGACCTGGCGCAGCCGGTGACCGGAGCCGTCGTCCGAGGACAGCAGTCGGCCGACGCTGCCGGTGGCCTGCTCGTGGCTGGTGCCCGGCTTGTGATGGGTGGTGGCCCGCCCGCCGCAGGCGCCCGCGCCGAGCGCGAGGGCGGCCACGACGAGCAGGGCGGCGACGGACCTGCGCACCGGGGCTGACGCGTGGTTCGGGTGCCGGTTCCGGGTGTGGTTCGGGTGCCGGTTCCGGGTGCGGTTCGGGTGCCGGTTCTGGGTGCGGTTCACGACGGTTCTCCGTCCGGTGCGGGGGGCGAAACGGGTTGGCCTGCCGGCGCGGGGGCCGAAACCGGTTCACCGTCCGGCGTGCCGGGCGAAACCGGCTTCCCGTCCGGCTCCGACCGTTCGCCGTGCCGGGCGGCGGCCATCACGGCCCAGACCACCCAGACCACGCCGAGGAGCCCCCGCACCCAGGCGGGGCTCAGCGGGATCCACGGGATCATGAACACGCCCTTGTCCAGCGCGTCGAGCAGCGTGAGCGCGCCCAGCACCACCGTCGTCCAGCCCAGCCCCGGCCGCCCCCGCCGCCGCAGCACGAGGCCGATGCCCGTCCACCACAGCCCGGTCAGCAGCAGCGCGACAGCGGGCAGGTAACCGGCGGCGAGCCCCATGGTCGACCCGGCCACGTCGAGACCGAGGCCGATGAGCCCGAGGACCGAGGCCGCCGTGGCGAGCCGGCTCGACCGGAGCCTGCGCCACCACAGGACGCCGCCGACCAGCACGAGCACCAGCGCGATGCCCAGGGCCGCCTGCAGCTCGATGCGTTCGATCCCGCGTGCGCCGTACCAGTCGCAGCCGGCCGGCAGCCGGCGCGCCTGCACGTTGTAGTCGGCGCAGACCAGCAGCTGGGCGAGCTTGACGGGTTCGCCCATCAGCCGGTCGGTGCTGCCGGTGACCGCGCCGCGTTCGTCTCCGCAGGCGGGCAGCGAGCGGGGGGTGGAGGGACCCGCGTCCGACTGCCAGCAGTTGCCGTCGCCCTGGCCGTCCCACCACACGTCGGTGCGATTGGGCCGCGCGTTGCCTGCCTTGTCCGTGCCGAGGTGGTTGTTGGCGTACCGGTTGTGGTGCGAGGTGTCGGTCTGCTTGCCGAGCGCGCTCTCGCCCCGGATGAAGGCGGGGACGGCGCTCAGGAAGAAGGCGGCGCGCTGCTGCCCGTAGACCCAGTTGTTCTCGTAGATGTTCCAGTTGCCGCCCGCGGTGATGATGCCGGTGCCCGGCGGCATGGAGATCTGCGGGCAGACCACCCCGTTCTCGTAACCGCGCTCGACCGGCGGCTTGGCGCAGGTGCCGTCGGCGACGTACGGGTAGTAGTCGGCGTTGTTGTCGTGGATCAGGTTGCGCTCGAAGCGGGCGTGGTTCTGCGGCAGCCCGGGGTGGCCCGGGAAGGCGCTGTCCATCGAGGCGCCGCCCATGTTGTGGTCGAACTCGTTGTCGTGGACGTAGACGGAGTCGCCCGCGGTGCCGGAGTAGCCGACCATGTTGTGGTGGCTGTGGCAGCCGGTGATCTCGATCGAGTAGCGGGGGACCTTGTAGCCGTAACCGTCGTTGATGTTCGACGCGCTGCCCGGGTAGATGCCGGAGTCGCCGTTGCCGTACGACTCGCAGTTCTTGTAGAGGCCGTGGTCGCTGGCGAAGGTCAGGAAGCCGTACTCGTCGTTCCAGCGGGTCAGCACGTCGTCGATGACGAAGCCGTCCTGGGCCAGGATGTACAGCGAGTTGAAGGTGGTGCGCTGGGCGGTGAAGTTCTTGAAGTAGACGCCGTCGGAGCCGTCCGCCCGGATCGCGTTGAGCTTGCGGTACTTGGCGTCGATGACGACGTCCGTGCGCTCGGCGCCGGTGCCCTCGATCTGGAGGTCCTTCTTGCCGAGGATCGCCACCAGGTTCTGGTTGTGCGGGCACTTCGCCTGCTGGGCGTAGCTCAGGATCTGGTAGCCGAGCTGGGAGTTGGGGGCCTTCAGCCGGGAGCACTCCCCGGTGGGCGCCGGCAGTGAGGGCTCCTCCTCGTAGAGGCCCGGCAGGATCGCGATGTTCTTGCCGGGGCCGGTGACCGCGTCGACGGCCTGCTGGAGGTGGCGGTAGCCGGACTTCTGGCACCGGTCGAAGAGCTTGAGGTTCCTGGAGCGCAGCGCTTCGGGGAAGCCCGATATCCGGTGCTCGAAGTCGGCCCGGTCGCTCTTGCAGACCAGGAGGTCCGGCTCGCCCGCGCGGTGCGCCGGGACGCTGCCGGTTCCGTCGGGCAGGGTGACCGGGCGTTCCTCGTGTGCCTGGGCGGCCGGGGCCGCGAGGAGGGCGGCGGCGAGCGCCGCCAGGATCACCAGGAGTCTACGTGTCCACGACATGTGCGGGAGAGTAGAGCATTGTTCAACTTTTGGAACCCCCCTGTGCGCGACGAATGCCGTTGACTCGCCTCCTTATGATTCCTACGGTTACCCATAGGATTCCTTCGGCACCGGGAGCGCGCATGAGTGGCATCGAGCAGGCGAGGAAGACGGCGGAGGGGCTGGAGCACTCCGCCGGTTTCGGTAATCAGCACAGCTCGGAGGCGGCGCCGGGGGCACTGCCGCACGGGCGCAACTCGCCGCAGCGCGCGCCCCTGGGGCTCTACGCGGAGCAGCTGAGCGGATCGGCGTTCACCGAGCCACGGGCGCACAACCGGCGCTCGTGGCTCTACCGGATCCGCCCCTCCGCGGCCCATCCGCCGTTCCGCCGGATCGACAACGGGGCCGTCCGCACCGCCCCGTTCACCGAGATCGTCCCCGATCCCAACCGGCTGCGCTGGGACCCGCTCCCGGAGCCCGCGCCCGGCACCGATTTCCTGGCCGGCCTCTGGACGCTGGGGGGCAACGGCGACGCGGGGCAGCGCAGCGGCATGGCCGTGCACCTCTACCACGCCAACGCCGCGATGACGGACCGGGTGTTCAGCGACAGCGACGGCGAGCTGCTGATCGTCCCCGAGCACGGCGGCCTCCTCATCCGCACCGAACTGGGCCTGCTGCGCGCCGAACCGGGCCACATCGCGCTGATCCCGCGCGGCGTCCGCTTCCGGGTCGAGCTGCTCGACGCCACCGCTCGGGGCTACGTCTGCGAGAACTACGGGCAGCCCTTCACCCTCCCGGATCTGGGCCCGATCGGCGCCAACGGCCTGGCCAACGCGCGGGACTTCCTCGCCCCGGTCGCCGCGTACGAGATCGTGGAGCGCCCGGTCGAGGTGGTCAACAAGTTCTGCGGCAACCTCTGGTCCGCGACGTACGACCACTCCCCGCTCGATGTGGTCGCCTGGCACGGCAACCACACCCCGTACGTCTACGACCTGCACCGGTTCAACGTCATCGGCTCGGTCAGCTACGACCACCCGGACCCGTCGATCTTCACGGTGCTGACCTCCCCCTCGGACACCCCCGGGCTGGCCGGGGTCGACTTCGTGGTGTTCGCCCCGCGCTGGCTGGTCGGTGAGGACACCTTCCGGCCGCCGTACTTCCACCGCAACGTGATGAGCGAGTACATGGGCCTGATCGAGGGCGCGTACGACGCGAAGACGGCCGGCAAGGGGGGCTTCGTGCCCGGCGGCGGTTCGCTGCACAACATGATGTCGGCGCACGGCCCGGACCGGGAGACCTTCGACCGGGCGAGCGCGGCGGAGCTGAAGCCGCAGAAGATCGACGACGGTCTGGCCTTCATGTTCGAGACCCGCTGGCCCGTCACGGCGACCGGCCTGGCCACCACCGCCGGCCATCTTCAGCACGGCTACGACGACGTGTGGCAGGGTCTGAGCCGCAACTTCCATCCGTAGCGGGCCCGCTCGCGCCGGTCCCCCGTGGCAGTGCCCCGTGCCACCGGCACGGGGCGGTGTCTCCCCGTGCCAGTGACGACGAATACAGGTGACCCGGATGTCGCAGACCCCTCTGAAGCCCCCCGCGCCCCAGGGGGCCGCCTTCGCACCCGACTCGCTGGTCCTGAACCGCAAACTGCCGCTCTGGTACCAGGTCTCGCAGTCGTTGCGGGCCTCGATACTGGGCCGCACGCCGGACGCCACACTGCGGCTGCCGACCGAGGAGCAGCTCGCCGCGCACTACGGCGTCAGCGTCCTCACCATGCGGCAGGCGCTCAAGGAGCTGGAGACGGAGGGGCTGATCAGCCGGCACCGACGGCGCGGCACGTTCATCGAGCCGCGCGCCCGCCGGGGGGCGCCGGTCCGGCTGCTCGGCTCGATCGACGCGATCGTCGCCCAGCAGTCGGGCGAGCTGACCACGCTGCTCGACCACGGCCCGCTCGCCGTGCCGGGCGATGTCGCGGAGCACTTCCCCGGCTGCCCGGAGGTGGTCGGCTACCGGCGGCTGCGGTGCGAGGAGGAATCCGGCGAGCCGACGAACTGGGCGCAGAACTGGCTCCGTCCGGAGGTCGCGGCCGCACTCGACCCGGCGGACCTGGAACGCTGGCCGATGACCAAGGTGCTGCGCGACCGGGTCGGGGTCCGGATCGCGCGGATCACCGACACGGTCGAGGCGAGACTGGCCGACCCGGTCACCGCCGAACTGCTCCGGGTCCCGCTGCTCAGCCCGATCCTGTACTACACGGGCGTGACGTACGACGAGAGCGGCCGGGTGGTCGATGTGGCGCAGATCCGTTACCGGGGCGACCGGTTCTCGTTCTCGGTCACGGTGGAGGCGCACTGACACCCCGCCCGGCACCCCGCACGGAGGCGCCCTGACGCGGGGTCCCGCAGCGCCGTTACGATGCCGGGGAAGGCGGCAGGCGTGGCGACGGGGAGGACGACACGGTGGCAGCTCCGGCAGCGGCCGGCTCCGGCGACGACTTGTCCGGCCCGCTCCTCGACGACCTCATGCCCTGGTCCGTACGGCCGCTCAGGACCGGACGCGCCTGGGTGACGGCCCCGGACGCGGCCTCGCTCAGGGCCCGCTGGGACCGGCTCGTGCGGGCCCAGGACGCCGAGCGGGAGCGGCTCTTCGGCCCCACCCGTTCCCGTACCCCGCACACTCCGGTGGCCGCGCTGCCCGGACAGACCACCGCAACCGCCCGGTTCGCCCGCGAGCCGGGCCCGTGCCCGGAGCCGGTACGGATCCTGCACGGCCCGTACGACGAGCAGTGGCTGCTCCCCGACCACCGGCTGATAGACGCGGCCCGGCCCGAACTGTGGCGGGTGGCCGACGGGCACCAGCTGTTCGTCGTCGAGCACGGCCGGATCCCGCAGGACACCGGACCCGCGCTGTCCGTGACGGCGCTGCTCCCCGACGGGCACTCCCCCGCGGGGCGCCCCGGCCGGATCCGGCCGCTCTACCGGCGCCCCGGCGGTCTCGAACCCAATCTGGCGCCCGGACTGCTCGCCCTTCTGCGCGCCCGGCACGGGGACGCGGTCTCCCCGGAGTCCGTGCTCGCGTGGATCCTCGCGGCGGCCCGGCACTCCCCGGCCGGCTGCGTGGTACCGCTGCCCGTGGACACCGCGCGCTGGACGGCGGGGGTGGAGCTGGGCCGGGAGCTGCTGCGGCTCCAGCTGCGCGGGGCCCGCGGCGGGGAGCGGCCCCGGCTGCCCGGCGGGCGCCGCCCGTACGTGCGGGCCGCCGTGCCGCCCGCCCCGGCCGAGCTGTCCTACGACGCCGAGGAGCAGGTGCTGCGGATCGGTACGGGCCGCATCTCGCCGGTGGACGCCGGGGCGTGGGAGTTCCGGGTGGGCGGCGTACGGATGCTGGAGCTCTGGTTCGAGCGGCGCACGGCGGTGACCGGGGCGGAGGCGGATGGCCTGGAGGCCGTACGGCCGCCCGCCTGGCCGCAGGAGTGGACGTCCGAGCTGCTGGAACTGATCACGCTGCTCGCCCTGCTGGACGGGCTGCGGCCCCGGCAGGACGCGTTGGCGCCCGGTGCGGGGATCGGCGCGCGGGAGCTGCGGGCGGCGGGGGTACTGCCGGTGCCGGCCTCGGCGCGGCGGCCCGCCTCCGTACTCGGTCTCCAGGAGGAGGGGCCGGACGGCCAGTTCGCACTGCTGTGAGCGCCGTCCGGGTCGGGTCCGGCCGCCCGGCCGGTCACACAATCACAAGGTCACGCGGTCACGCGGTCACTCGGGGAGCCGCTCAGCCGGCGAGCGTCTCAGCCGGGCAGTGCGGCCGGCCGGTCCAGTGCGCCCAGCAGTGCGATGAAGCTCGACTCCAGGAACGCGCCCAGCTCCGCGAGCGCGTCCGGCTCGTCGAGCCGCCAGCTGGTGACGGCCTCCTCCGCGAAGGCCATCCAGGCGCGTGCGGCGACGAGCAGCCGCGGCGAGTCCGGCATCCCGAGCCGCCGCTGGCCCTCCTCCACCCGCCGGGCCAGGATGGCGCGGGTGGACTCGACGATGTCCTCCACCGCGGGGTGGCTGCCGGCCGCGCCGCGGACCAGCGCGAGGTAGACCTTGCGGTGCTCCGTGACGTACGCCGCGAATCCGGCGATGAACGACCGCAGCCAGGCGACGGGCTCCAGCGACGGATCCGGGTCCGTGGCCGCGGCGAAGTCGTCGCACTCCCGCCGCACCACACAGCGGTAGAAGTCGCGTTTGGAGTCGAAGTAGTGGAAGAGCAGCCCCCGGGAGATGCCCGCGCGGCGCGCCACATCGTCGGTGGAGAGCTCGTCCAGCGAACAATCGGCGAGCATGTCCACGCCAATCGAGACCAGCTGCGCCCTTCGCTCGTCGGGACTCAGACGCGCGGCTCGCTTCTCGGGCATACCGCCAGTGTAGAAGTATTTCGGCGCCGAATTACCTCGACGCCCATTCGATGACTGACAGCCGGGCGCCGCAGCGGCTCCCAGGCCTCACGCGGACATGGCGACGCGCCACTGCCGACTCCGGGGATGACGGAAGAGTGGGCAGCGGCGCGATACCTGGACCGGGGGCCGTCGGATCAGCGGCGGCTGCCGAAGAGCGAGCGTCGCAGTCGTCGCAGAGGCGCGAAGAGCGAGACCCGCGCGCTCTTGCTCCGACGTGTGTGCGCGGCGTCGCGCGAGGTCAGCTCCCGCATCAGCAGCGTCGCCTCCGCGGAATCGCGCTGCGGGACGACAGGGCCGCCCAGCACCGCGAGATGGCGGTCGAGGCGCGAACTCGTCGCCCCGGTCCCGCAGGTAATAGCAGGCACTCGCGGCCTGCTTCGCACCGTTATCTGTTCCATGTCACTCCCCACCCGTACGAGGGCACCCGGCCCGGGCAGGTTAACCCTATCCCCCCGCGACGACACCCGTGTATCCCGGGCGCAGGATTGAGCACACACATACGGAGGTTGACGACGGTTCACCGACTTTGCCCGATTCCAGGGCGAGTTGGACAGGGCGCCGATGACCGGACACCCCGGGACCGATCCGCGCGGGGCGCCCGGAAGGCACCCGGAAGAGGGCCCCGGCCTGCGGGGACCCCCTCCCGGCGGAAGGGTTTCGGCGCGGGTGTCAGGCGGCCGAGTTGAGTACCGGCAGATAGCCACCGGACTGCCCGGCGGCGAAGGGGTGATACGACTCACCGATGTCGAGCCAGTTGAGACTGTGCAGCCAGGCGCTTCCCGAGCAGATCTCGTGCCCGGTGAACTTCCCCGCGACGTCACCGAAGGTGAAGCCGTGGTCGGCGGCACGCTTGGCGGTGGCCGCGTTCAGGTAGTCGGACGCGCCGTTGATGGCGGCGCGCACCTTGTCGCTGAGCCCGACGACACAGCTGCCGCCGATCTTGTAGAAGCGCGGGTAGCCGAGGACGACGACATGGGCGGACGGGGCCTTGGCGTGGATGGCGTCGTACACCGTGTCGAGCTTGCCGGGGAGCGTGGAGTCCACGTAACCGCGGGCGGTGGCGATGCGGTTGAGGCAGGTGGCCTCCGACTGGAGGACACAGGTCGTCATGACGTCGGAGAATCCCGCGTCGTTGCCGCCGATGGAGATCGAGACGAGGTCGGTCGAGGAGTTGAGCGGTCCGAGCTGGCCGGCCGTCACATCGCCGGTGCGCGCACCCGAACAGGCGGTGAAGGCGAACGAGGCGGGCGAGTTGGCGGCCGCCCAGAGCGAGGGGTAGGCGAGGGTGCTGCGCTTGCAGTCCCCACTGGAGCCGATGTAGCTGCCGGAGCCGACTCCGGAGGAGTAGGAGTCACCGAGGGCGACGTAGTCGACGGCCTGGACGGACGGAGCCGCGTTCGCGGTGGCCGCCCCGGTCAGGGCGATGACGGCACCGAACAGGAGCGAGGACGAGAACGCCACGAGTCTGGACATTTTCATGGAATCTCCCTTGGACCGACCAGCAGGATCTCTGCCACCTACGTGGTAGCAGCAGGGAGAGTCATTTCGGAAGTGTGCATGCCAAGTCCATCGGATGACCTTCTGGCGCCGGTGCTCTGAGGGCGCGTCACTCCGGCGCACAGGGGGATCGCGCGGGCGACGGGCCGCATTGTCCGGCGGCACCGGCCCACGCTGCGGGAAGTGGTGAAACCTGGGTGCGCCGGGTGCCCGGGTGACGGATCATGGGCGCCATGTCTGTCACCCCCGAGTCAGCTCTGCCGATCCGGCTCACCGTCGACGACAGCGACTCCCCGTCCGATGTCGTCGACGCCCTGTTTCTCGGCCGGTTCGCGACGGGCGAGCAGTCGTACTCCCACAGCACCTCCCTCGACCGGGTCCGGAGCGGGGCCACGCTCCTGCCCCAGGACGCCACGGTGTTGCGCGCCGCCCGTGACGACGACCGCAGCGCTCTGCTCGCGGAGGGCGAGGGCTGGACGCTGCTCGTCTCCCGCTGGAACCGGGGCGCCGACGTCACGGTCACCGCGACCACCCCCGAGCTGGCGCAGAAGGTGCTCGACGAGGCCACGGACGGCGCCCAGGACGAGCCGGAACCGCAGCCCGACAGCGTGACCATGGGGTTCTGGCACCTGTCGCCGCGCCGCGGCCCGTGCCGCACCACCCGGCAGATCACGGCCGGCGCCTGGGACGAGGTCCGCACCAACTACACCGCGCCGGTGGCCGATGCCATGGACGGCCTGATGAAGGTCACCCCGGACGACATCGCCGGCCGGCTGCTCCTGCTGCACGGCCCGCCCGGCACCGGCAAGACCTCCGCGCTGCGCACCCTGGCCCGGTCCTGGCGGGACTGGTGCCAGGTCGACTGCGTACTCGATCCCGAACGGCTCTTCAACGACGTCGGCTACCTGATGGACATAGCGATCGGCGAGGACGACGGAACGGCGAAGGGCCGCTGGCGGCTGCTGCTCCTGGAGGACTGCGACGAGCTGATCCGCGGCGAGGCCAAGCACACGGCCGGCCAGGCGCTGTCCCGGCTGCTGAACCTCACGGACGGGCTGCTGGGCCAGGGCCGCAACGTGCTCGTCGGGGTGACCACCAACGAGGACCTGGAACGCCTGCACCCGGCGGTCGTCCGGCCTGGCCGCTGCCTGGCCCGGATCGAGGTGGGCCCGCTGACCCGCGAGGAGTCGGCGGCCTGGCTCGGCACCGACGAGGGCCTGGGCCGCGACGGGTCACCCGAGGGCGCGACCCTGGCAGAGCTGTACGCCCTGCACCGCGGCACGGGCCCCGCCTCGGTCCCGAAGCAGGACTCGGGCGCGGACGCGGGGCTGTACCTCTGACCAGGCACAAGCCCGCTGAGCGCACATTCAAGCCCGTCCGGCGCTTGAGGACGAAGCGGCCCGCCGGACGTCCCGGCACCCGGACAACCGGCCTCACCCCGCGTACACCGCCCGCACCGCGTCCTGCGCCAGCGCGAGCGCCCGCGCGCGGGACAGGCCCAGCCGCCGGGCCTGCTCCGCGTACTCCTGCGCGGCGGAGGCCGCGTTGCGCTCGGCCGCGTCCCCCGCGGCGGCGATGAACGTGCCGTTGCGCCCGCGCGTCTCGATCACCCCGTCCGCCTCCAGCGCCCGGTACGCCTTGGCGACCGTGTTGGCGGCGAGGCCCAGTTCCTCGGCGAAGCCGCGTACGGTCGGAAGTCGGTAGCCCACCGGCAGTGCGCCGGAGCGGGCCAGTTCGGAGATCTGGGTGCGCAGCTGCTCGTACGGGGCGGCGCCGGAATCCGGGTCAACGGAGATCTTCAGAGTCACGGCCCGATTCTCCCCCTACCGCCCGAGGCCGCCGGTGCCCGCCCCGCCGCCGGGAAAATCACGGGCGCACCGGCGGTGCCTGCGGGTACGGTCCGCCGCATGACTGTCATCGTTCGCGACTTCCGCACCTCCGACGCCGAGGACTGGGTACGGGTGCGCCGCGCGGCGCTCCCGTTCCTGGTGACCACCCCGGAAGCGGTCGTCTTCAGCCTGGCGAACGCCCGTCCCGGCCGGCGCTACCGCCTGCTGGTCGCGGAGGAGGACGGCGAGATCATCGGGACGGTCGAGGCCGGTCTCGCCCATGGGAGCCCCAGGCCAGGTCAGGCCTCCTGCAATCCGCACGTCCATCCGGAGCGGACCGGCCGGGGCGCGGGCTCCCTGCTGCTGCGCACGGCCGAGGAGTATCTGGCCCTGGCCGGTGCGCGCGAGGTCTACGCCTGGGTGCTGGACGCCCCGCGCGACCGGGCGTTCGCGGAGCGGCACGGCTACGGACCCAGCCGCCCGGCGCATTTCTTGCATCTGGATCTGGCCGGCGGCACGCTGCCGCCCCGTCAGGAGCTCCCGGCCGGTGTCGAGCTGCGGACCGGCGCCGATTTCGAGGACGACCCGCGACCGCTCTTCGAGGCGGACGCCGAGACGACGGCGGACGAGCCGAGCGACACCCCGGCCCAGCCGTCGGACTACGAGGAGTGGCTCACCGGGACCTGGGCCGACCCCGCGCTCGACCGCCGCCTCACCTCGGTGGTGGTCGTCGACGGCGAGGTCGCGGCGTTCAGCGCGGCGCGGTGCGACAGCTCCGGCCGCTACTGGTCGGGGATGACCGGCACCCGGCGGGCGTACCGCGGCCGCGGGCTGGCGAAGCTCGCCAAGAACGACTCGCTGCACCGGGCGCGCGCCGCCGGGTACACCGACGCCTATACCGGCAATGACGCCGACAACGGTCCGATGCTGGCGGTCAACCGCTGGTTCGGCTACGAGATCTGTGCCACGGAGGTACGCCATGTCCGCAGGCTCGGCTGAGGCCGGACGGAACGCGGGACCGGGCACCGGACCGGAGTCCGGACTGACGGTCGTCCTGGTCAAGGCCGGAAAGACCAAGATCCGCTATCCCGCGGCCCTGGTCGCCGACGACGGTACCCGGGTGACGGTGCGGGCGCCCTGGGCCGCTCCCGGGGTCCGTGACTTCGGCTTCGTACGCTTCGAGCCGGGTTACGTCTTCACCGAGCACTACTGGCGCGACGCCTGGTTCGCGGTGAAGGAGGTCCGCACGGGGGCGGGCGAACTCAAGGGCTGGTACTGCGATGTGACCCGCCCGGCGGTGCTGCGGGACGGTGAGCTGATCGTCGAGGACCTGGATCTCGATCTGTGGGTGTCGGCGGACCGCTGCGACGTACTGCGCCTGGACGAGGACGAGTTCGAGGAGAGCGGGCTAGCCGGGCGCGATCCGGAGGCGGCGCGTGCCGCCGTCGCGGCGCTGGACGAGCTGGAGCGCCTCGCCCGTGCGCCGGAGGGGTTCGCCGTCCTGCTGGGCCGGTAGCAGGACCCTCGCCCCTCAGCCCACCACCAGCTCGACCTCGTACCCCGCCGCGTCCTCCAGGTACGCGGCCACGTGCCCGTCGCCGCCCGCGTGCGGATGGCGGTCCGGGAAGAGCAGCCGCCAGCCGTGCTCCGGGGCGCGGGCCACCAGCGCGTCGAGGGCCTCGCGGTCCGCCACGTGGAACGCCAGGTGGTTGAGGCCGGGACGGCACCGCTCGTGTGCTCCGGGGACCAGGTCGGGCGACTGCTCGACGACCACGTAGCTGTCGCCCCGGCGCCAGCTGCGCCCGTGCGCCCACCGCTGGTACGGCTCATGGCCCAGCTCGCCGAGGAGCCAGCCCCATCCCGCCTCGGCCGCCGCCAGGTCGGGCACCCACAGCTCGATGTGGTGGACCCGGCCGGTGCGGACCCCGCCGGCCGGCAGCGGGACCGCGCGGCGGGGTCCGCGCGGTTCGTACGCGACGGTGTCGCCGTCCTCGTGCCAGTGGACCAGGAAGCGCTCCCCCGCCCGGTAGCCGTCGAGCCCGGCCCTGCAGTACGCCACCATGTCGTCCGGCAGGGCGTCCAGCGGGAACCAGGCCAGCTCCGAGCACTTGTCCGGCTCGCGGTTGTACGGCGGCCGGGCCGGGTCGTACTCCGCCTCGAAGAACCAGCCGGTCCGCGGACCGCCGCCGGGCCCCCGGTGGTGCATGACGAGGGCCACCCGCAGCTCCTCCGGCTCCAGCGCGATCCCGGTCTCCTCCGCCGCCTCCCGGATCATGCCCTCGCGGACGTCCTCACCGTCCTCCAGGTGCCCGGACGGGGCGTGCAGCAGCCCGTCCGCGTACCCCGTACCGGCCCGGCGGGCGAGCAGGACGTCGGAGCCGCGCCGCAGGATCAGGTGTACGTCCACGACCTCGGTGTGCCGGCGCGGCGGTTCGGCGCGGGCGACCAGGGCGTAGCGCTCGTCGTCGACGTCCTTGCCCCAGAGGTCGCGGTCGCCGGAGAGCCGTTCGTGGTGGATTCGCTCGGTGAACGGGGCGAGCAGCGAGGTGAGTTGCCCGGCGGACAGCCCGACCCCGTTCCACACGCCTTCGATCAGCACCAGTCTGCCGCCGGGCCGCAGCAGACCGGACCAGTGCCGCAGGACCGCCGCCGGGTCGGGCAGCAGCCACACCACGTGCCGGGCCAGGATCACATCGAACCGCTGCTTGCCGACAGGCGGCGCGGCGGCGTCCCCGGCGAGCACCTCCGTCCCCGTGCCGGCCAGCTTGGCGCGCGCCTGCTCCACCATGCGCGGCGAGCGGTCCACGGCGGTGACCCGGTGCCCCTGCCCGGCGACGAGCAGCGCCAGGCTTCCGGTGCCGCAGCCCAGGTCGAGGACCTCGGAACGCTCCCGGGGCAGCCAGCTCTCCAGCCGTCGCGCCCAGGCGTGCCGGACCACGGGGTCGAGCAGCCCGTGGTCCGGCTCCTCGTCGAAGGAATCGGCGGCGGAGTCCCAGTCGATCGTCGTCATGCACCGATCGTGCCATCCGCCTCTGACAGCGGCGGATTCCGCAAAGCCCCGGTCCGGACGGGAGTCCCTAGCCGACGGCCGAGGCGCAGGTGGTCCGGGTGGCGTGCGCCGGGTCAAGGGCGTTGGCCACCTCGTGGTAGGCGACCCGGTCGATGGTCCCGATCGCCACGTGCTCGGACAGGTCGACCGGGCACAGGTCCTGGAGCAGCACGTTGTGCACGTCGGGCCCGTCCAGGAACTGGGTCCGGTACGGGGTCACGACCTCGTCGTACTTGGTCGCGATGACGGTGTAGTGCACGCCGGGCACGGTGTCGGGCAGCGAGTTGAGCTTGGTGACGAAGGGCGATCCGGCCACCTGGTCCGCGAGTCCCGGGGTGCCGGCGTTGAGCAGGTACGCGGCGCCGGGGAAGTACGGCAGCAGCTTCGTCAGTCCGAGGAGGGTGGTGCCGTGGTTGTCGGGCGCGAGCCCGATCATGGCGTTGACCTTGGCTGCCCCGCCGAGGAACTTCAGGTAGTAGTTGGGCATCATGCCGCCCTGGGAGTGGCCGACGATGTCCGCCTTGGGTGCCCCGGTGGAGGCGAGCACCTTGTCGACGAAGGTGGCGAGCTGCCCGGCCGACTTGTCGACCGGACCCAGGCCGTTGAAGAGCGGCACACCGGGGAGCTGTCCGTAGTCGAGCGAGTAGACGCAGTAGCCCCGGTTCACCAGGTAGGGGGCGAGGACGAGCCAGTTGTCGACCGAGTTCCCGAAGGTTCCGTGGACCAGGACGACGGGCCGGGGGTGGGCTGCGGAGGGTTTGCAGGAGTAGTCGTTCCAGCCGTGCGAGGTGGCTGTGGCTGCGGTGGGGGCGGCGGCAGCGGCGGTGGCCGTGGGGGCGGCCAGCGCGGCGACCGCGAGGAGCAGTGCGGCGAGGGTTCTGCGCGCTCGTGGGGTACGCGGCGCACGGGTCCAGGGCAGCATCGTGTGTTCTCCTTGCGGCTCAAGGGAGTTGCGATGTCTGTGCACCCTGCGGCCCGGACCACAAGTTCTGACGGTGTTCCGCACGCCTTGTTAAGCGTGCTCATGCCAACTTACGCACGAGTAGGGTTTCCTGGGAAGTTACGCGTCGGTAAAAACTGACCGGCGGTAACCGCTACTTCCGGACAGCCCGCAGCAGCGGCGGTGCACCGCCGCTCACCGCATCCCCGCGGTGCTGGCGGGCCGTACCGCGCCCGGCCCGAAGCGGGCGCGGGCGCGGTCGGCCGCGGCCTCGATGCGGCGGGTCTTGTCGTCGTCGGGGTCGAAGGTCAACTGCCGGGAGGCGGACGCGGCGTCGCCCAGTTCGCCCGCGCGCAGGGCGAGCGAGCGGACCCGGGCCCGCTGGAGCCCCAGGGACCCGTGCAGCGCGTGGGCGGTGGCGCGGAGCCGGGGGTTGTGCGCGGTGGCCTCGGACAGGGTTCGGCTGCGGGTGATCGACGACTGCCCCGCACGGTCGGCGTACTGGACGGTCAGGGTCAGCGCCCGGCAGGTCTGCCGCTCGTCGCGGAGGCGGGCACCGAGTTGTTCGGTCAGGTGGGTCAGGGCGGCGCGCTGTCGGGTGGCGTCGGACTCGTCGTGGCCGAAGCGGTGTTCGGCGTCGACCGTGCGGGGCGGGGCGCCGGGAGCGACGCGGGTGGGGTCGATGCCGGCCGCGCGTTCGCGCAGCTCACGCCCGGAGGCCGCGCCGAGGATGCGCTGGAGGGTGAGCAGCGGGGTGGCGGCGATCCGGTCGGCGGTGCGCAGGCCGTACGAGGCCAGGGTGCGGGCGGTGGCCGGGCCGACGCCGGGCAGCGCGGCGGCGGGGAGGCCGGTGAGGAACCGGGTGACGGCCTCGGGGTCGTCCGGGACCGTGCGGATGGCGCCGGGCTCCCCGCGGTGGGCGGCGAGCCGGGCGAGGAGCGGGTTGGGGCCGATGCCGACCGTCACGTCGAGGCCGTGGAGCGCCGCCGCGCGCATCCGGATCAGGGCCGCGAGCCCGGCGGCGTCGCGGCCGAAGTAGCGGGTGCTCCCGGACACGTCGGCCAGGGCCGCGTCCGGGGGAAGGGCCTGGGCGACCGGGGTGAACTCGCCGACCATGTCGAGGAGTCGGTGGTACGCGGGGTCCGGCTGCGGGGCGCCGAAGTGGAGGTAGAGGATCATCCCGGTCACCCCGCGCTTCCGGGGCTCGCGTGGTGGAAGGACCGTCCGTCGAGCGCGTCGAGGGCGGGCAGGGTGGCGGAGGCGGGGGTGCCGGGCGGCTGGAGGTCGGCCCAGGGGTGCAGGGCGTAGCCGTTCGGCTGGGTGAGGGTGCGGCGCGGCCCGGCGCCGCGCGGGGTGGGCTCGGGACGGGTGAGGCGGTCGGCGACGGCGGCGGGGCCGCCCTCGCGGTACAGGTCGATCAGCTCGGCCAGGTTCCAGGCGGCGGTGCCGGTGATGCTGAAGGCGCGCGGCGGACGGCGGGCGAGGGTGCCGCGTACGAGCAGCAGACCGCTGTGGAACACCGTGTGGGCGCAACGCCCGTGGCTGTCCTCGAAGAACGCCAGGTCGGACAGGCCGGTGGGGTCGTCCAGGGTGGCGAAGATGACGCGCTTGCCGGAGCGGATCGGCGGGGTCTGGGTGGCGACCTTGACACCGGCGACGAGCACGGTGGTGCCGTGCCGGAGGCCCGGCAGATCGGCGGCGGGGGTCGCCCCGATGTCGGCGAGCAGGGAGCGGTGCTCGTCGAGGAGGTGGTGGGAGATGTCCATGCCGAGTACGTCGAGCTCGGCGGCGAGCTGTTCGGACGCGTTCATGGCGGGCAGGCCCGTGGTACTGACGGCGTCGGCAGCGGTAGCCGCTCCACCGTCGTCCGGCCCGGCGCAGGTGTTCCCCGCGCCCGCCGAGCCGTTCACCCCCTCCGCGCTCTCCGCGCTCCCCGCGTCCGCCATGGGGAGCTGACCGGCGGCGGATCCCCCCGTGCCGCGCCGCGAGCGGTGCAGCTCGGCGAGGGTCAGCAGCAGCTCGCGGCGGGGCCCGAACGCGCTCAACGCGCCGACCTTGGCCAGCCGTTCGGCCAGCGGGCGGCTGGGCCGGGCACGCTCCCAGAAGTCCTCGACCGAGGTGTACGGCTGCCCGGCCGCGATGCGCCCGCTCTCGGCCTCCGTGATGCCGCGCACCTGCGAGAGGCCGATCCGCACCCCCCACTTACCAGACACCAGTTCGATTATGTGTGCGGCCTGGGACCGGTTGACGTCGGGCAGCAGCAGCGGCACCCCGTGACGCCGGGCGTCGGCGGCCAGGACCCGCTTGTGGTACATCCCCGGGTCGTGCGTGAGCAGCCCCGCGAGCAGGGCCGCCATCCGGTGGGCCTTGAGCCAGCTCGACTGGTAGGCGGGCTGCGCGAAGGCCGCGGCGTGCGCCTTGGCGAAACCGAAGCTGCCGAAGTTCTCCAGGGTCTTCCACACGTCCCGTACGACCTGGACCGAGTAGCCGCGCCCGCGGGCCCGATCGGCGAACCAGGCCCTGACCCGGCCCGCCCGCTCGGGAGCGGACAGGGCGCGGCGGGCCTCGTCCGCCATGCCCCGGTCGCAGCCGGTCATCGCCACCATGATCGCGATGACCTGCTCGTGGTAGACCACCTGCCCCTCGGTCTCGGCCAGGATCGCCTCCAGGTCGCGGTGCGCGTAACGGGTCACGTTCCGGCCCTCGCGGGCGCTGATCAGCGGCTCCACCATGTTCGCCGCGACCGGTCCGGGCCGGAACAGGCTGATGTCGAGCGCCAGGTCCCCGAACGAGCGCGGCCGCAGGTTCCGTACCAGCTCCCGCTGGCCCGGACTCTCCAGCTGGAAGGTGCCCAGGGTGTCCCCGGAGGAGATCAGGTCGTACGTGGCGGGGTCGTCCGGCGGCACCTGTGCGGGATCGTCCAGGTCGACGGGTTCGCCGGTGACGCGTTCGATCTCGGCGGCCGCGTGCGCGAGCGCCGACTGCATCCGTACGCCGATGACGTCGATCTTCGGGTGTCCGGTGTCCTCGATGTCCTCCTTGTCGAACTGGGACATGGCGATGTTCTCGACGGTGGTCGGCGCCAGCGGGGTGCGCCGTACCAGCGCCGCGTCGGAGACGAGCAGCCCGCACGGGTGCATCGCCGCCTCGAACGGCAGCTCGTCGAGCGCCTCCACCAGCTCCCAGAGCCGGCCGTGGTCCTCCGCGGCGACCTCGCGCAGCTCCGGCAGCTCGGCGAGCGCGGCCCGCACGTCCTTGGCCCGGATGTGCGGGAACGCCTTGCCGAGCCGGGCCGCCTCGTCCGGTGCCATGCCGCGGGCGCGGGCCACGACCTCGATCGCCCCGCGCGCCCGGTACGTCTTGTAGACGGCGAGCGTCGCCACCCGGTCGCCCCCGAACCGCTCCCGCACCGCCTGGTAGATCTCCAGGCGGCGGGCGGACTCGACGTCCAGGTCGATATCGGGCAGGGCCGAGCGGTGCTCGGACAGGAAGCGCTCCATCACCAGGCCGTGCGCCACCGGGTCGACCGGGCTGATCCCCAGCAGATGCGTGACCAGCGAGCCCACGCCGGAGCCGCGCGCGGCCACCCGGACACCGAGCCGACGGGCCTGCGCCGCGACCTCCGCGACGGTCAGGAAGTACCCGGCGAAGCCGTGCCCGGCGATGATCCGCAACTCGTTCTCCAGCCGGTCCCAGCGCTCCCCTTCCCGGTGGTAGGCCCGGCTCAGCATGCCCGCCGCACACCGGTCCGCGAGCACCCGGTCCGCCGACTCGGCGCTCGCGCCCACGAGTTCGGGCTCCGGAAGGTTCAGCCGGCCGAGCCCGAACGCGTCACCGGGATCGACCGCGCACGCCTCGGCCGTCTCCTCCGTCGCGGTGAGCAGCCGCCGCGCGTCCCCGCCCCGGCCGCCCACGGCCTCCGCGATCCGCCCGGCGATCCGCTCCATCTCCCCGGCGTCCTTCAGCCACCGCTGCCCGCTGTCGAGCCGGGACGCGTCACGGGCGTCGATCGGCACCAGCAGGCGGGCGGAGTCCAGGATGTCGGCGACCTCGCCCCGGTCCGGGTCGGCGTAGCGCACGGCGTTGCTCAGTACGGGGACCAGCTGCTGCTCGGCGGCGAAGCCCGCCATGCGCGCGGCCAGCCGCAGCGATCCCGGCCCGGTGCCGGGCCGCCCGTGCCAGGACGCCTCGATGCGCAACGACCCGCCGAACCGTTCGCGCCAGGGGCCGAGCAGTACGGCGGCCCGGTCCGGGCGCCCCGACGCCAGCGCCTGCCCCACCTCGGAGTCCGCCCCGAGGAGGACGAACAGCTCGTCGTCCGGGCAGGACAGGTCCTCCCAGGTGACGCCCCGGTCCGACGCGGCCGACACCAGACGGCACAGCTCGGCCCAGCCGCGTGCGGTCCGGGCCAGGAATACCGCGCGCTGCGGCGCCTCCGTCACGAACGCACCGCCCCGGGAGGGGGTGGCCCGCTGCCTCTTCGCCGACGCCGGTCCGGTCGCCGGTACGCCGGGCACCGCCAGGTCGACGCCGAACAGCGGCCGGATCCCGGCCCCCGCACACGCCTTCGCGAAGCGCACCGCGCCCGCCAGGGAGTCCCGGTCGGTCAGCGCCAGGGCGTCGAGGCCACGCTCGGCAGCCCGCTCGGCGAGTGCGTGCGGGTGGCTGGCTCCGTACCGCAGCGAGTAACCGCTCGCCGCACGGAGGTGCGTAAACGACATACACACCTCCTGCTACTCATGGCCCCCCTTTGCGTTGTCCGTGTCATCCCGATTCACCCCGATCGAGAGAAGTACCCTAACCCCATGTTCGCACATTCATTCGATTAGATAATGAGGGGAACTCCGGAGACCCGCGAGGTCAGCCATTCGGCCCGGCCCCGACTGCGTGGACGACGGGCACGCAGGACGGTGGGGGCATGACTTTCGCTGATGAGGTGAAGAACGCCATCACTCCGCGGGCCGCGCTGCTCGTCATCGGCGTACTGGCGCTGCAACTGCTATTCATCGCGTCCTATGTCGGAGCGCTGCACAAGCCGAAGCCGACGGACGTCCCCTTCGGGGTCGTCGCACCCCAGCAGATCTCCGCCCGGCTCCTCACCGAGCTGAAGGACCTCCCCGGCGGCCCGCTGGATCCCCGCACGGTCAGCGACGCGGCCACCGCCCGCCGGCAGATCCTCGACCGCGACATCGACGGTGCCCTGATCGTCAGCCCCCGGGGCACCACCGACACCGTGCTGGTCGCCTCCGGCGGGGGCACCGTGCTGGCCGACTCGCTGACGAAGATCATCACGAAGGTCGACCTCACCCAGCGGCGCACGGTCCGCTCCGTGGACGTGGCCCCGGCCTCGGACGACGACTTCGACGGGCTCTCGTCCTTCTACCTGGTGGTGGGCTGGTGCGTCGGCGGGTACCTCTGCGCGTCGATCCTGGCGATCAGCGCCGGGACCCGCCCCGCCAACCGTCAGCGCGCGGTGATCCGGACCGGGGTCATGGCGCTGTACTCGATCGCGGGCGGAATCGGCGGCGCGATCATCATCGGCCCGATCCTGGGAGCCCTGCCCGGATCCTTCTGGGGGCTGTCCGGCCTGGGCGCGCTGACCGTCTTCTCGGTCGGCATGATCACGCTCGCCCTGGAGGCGCTCACCGGCATCGTCGGCATCGGCCTGGCCGTCCTGCTCGTGGTGATCGCGGGCAACCCGAGCGCGGGCGGCGCCTTCCCGCTCCCGATGCTCCCGGACTTCTGGCGGGCGATCGGCCCCGCACTGCCACCGGGGGCCGGCACCTGGGTGGCGCGCTCGATCGCGTACTTCCGGGGCAACGCGGTGACCGGCCCGCTGCTGGTGCTGTCCGCGTGGGCGGTGGTCGGCACGGTCGTCACCCTGCTGATGGCGATGCGGAAGAAGCCGGAGGCGGCGGACGACACCCGGCTCACGGGACCAGGAACGGGGACAGGAACTGGAACGGGGACGGGGACGGGGACGGCGAGCGGCGGCTCAAGTCTCGCTTAGCGGTCAACCCGTGGTGGCCCGGTCGGCGTCGCCCTCGGGGTCGTCGCCGCCCGCTGCCGCTCCCGTCTCCCGGTCGTCCGGTTCGTCCCGCTCGCCCTGCTCCACCGGGGCGGCCTGGAGCCTGGCGTCCGAAGGGCCCGTGACGTGCTGTTCGATGGCACCGCCGCCCCCGTCGTGGTCACTGCCCGCCGTCCCCTTGCTCAGCGGGCCGAGCACGTTGAGCGTTCTGTCGATCTCCAGCCAGGAGTCGGCGTTGGAGTTGTCGATGGTGATCAACGAGGGGCCGTGTCTCGTCTCCATGCCTCCGTCGGGGGCGTCGGCCCACGCGGCGCCTTCCGCGAACTGCGCCGCGCACAGCACACCGGCGAGGACCGCCAGGGTGGCTCGCGCTCTGGGCACGGTGAATCCCGTCATGCTGTTCCCGCTTCCCTGATGTGTTGTCCGTGACTGTCGTACCGAACGTGCCGAACGTGCCGAACCTGTTGGACGTGTTGGACGTGTTGAACGTCTGCCACGCGGGCCGGCCGGTCCGCCCTCACCGGCCGGGCCCGCTGCTCCCGGGTCCGCCTCAGGCGGTGACGAGGCGGGGTTCGGCCGGGTGGTGCCGGCTGATGTTCCTCTCCAGCAGTTCGGTGGAGGCCCGTACCCCCACCGATGAGCCCGGCGAGAACTCCGGGAGCCGCCCGTCGGCTTCCCTCAACTCGCTGAGCGCGGTGTCGATGGCGGTGTGCGCGGCGAACAGACACGGCGTGCTGTAGATGGCCACCTGGCATTCCAGGTCGGTGAGTTCGGAGAGCGAGAGCCTCGGCGACTTGCCGCCCGCGATCTGGTTGAAGAGCAGCGGCTTGTCGTTGATGACCTTCCGGATCCGGCGGATCCACTCGACGTCCCGCACCCCGTCGACCAGCACCACATCGGCGTCGGTCTCCGCGAGCGCCTGGGCGCGGCGCAGGATGTCCTCCTCCTCCGTGGCGTCCGTGCGGGCCACAACCACGAGGTCCCCCCGGTTCTCCAGGACGAGGTTCAGTTTCTCCAGGTACTCCTCCAGGGGCAGCACCGTCTTGCCGTCCGCGTGGCCGCATCGGCGCGGACGCTTCTGGTCCTCCAGAATCACTCCGGACGCACCGCTGCGCTCCAGTTGCCGCACCACATGGCACGCCACTTCCGGGTCCACGTATCCGTCGTCGATGTCGACCAGCAGGTGGTGGGACGGGAAGGCGTGCCGGAGCCGTTCGACGAACGCGACCATGTCCGGCCACGCGATGAAGCCGATGTCCGGCAGCCCGTAGTAGGAGGCTGCGAAGCCGAACCCTGACACGAAGAAGCCGTCGTAGTGGCGGGCGGCCACCGATGCCGAGTACATGTCGTAGATGCCGACGAGCGGAGTGGTTCCGGGCGTGTGGATCTGCTGGCGCAGCGCGCTTCCGTAGCGCATGTCTCTCTCCTTGCGTGCGGCCGTGAACCGGCCGATGACGGGGTGATCCCGCGCCCGACACGGAGTCGGGTCCGACGGGTCTGCCACAGAAACCAGTGACAGGAATCAGTGACAGGAATCAGTGGCGGGGATCGATGGCGGGGATCGGTGGCGGGGATCCGTAAGGCCTCGCACTCGGCCGACAGGAGCGGCGCACGGCGACGGCATGCACACACAGGACGTTCTCGACCGTTCTCGATCGCCTTTGCGCGTACCTGCATAGATGTACCGGGCTTTACCGACTCTTTTCCTTCCGACACGCTGCCCTATACCTGAGCGCTGAAGGGCCACCCGATTGGGAGAAGGCGATGGGATCATCCGGCACGCGGGTGGCCAATAACCCACGCCACAACAGCCGTTAAACACTGAACGAAGTGATCTCCACCCCGGACCGGGCACTCCGGAACCCATGAACCGGAAGCGCGGGACAGGCTCGGGCGCGGGTCCCCCGTCGACCCCGGCGGGCGAATCGTTCCCGCAAAACTATGCGCCCCGGACGGCCGCTCACCCGCCCGGGCCGCGTCCCGTCACCGTCTCCCCCGCACGTCCGTCCTCACATCCGTGCGGTGGCCCCGGCCCGCTTGTACGTGTGCAGGAGCAGGGACGTCTCCGCGGAGAGGACGCCGGAGAGCCCGGCGAGGACGCGCGGTTCGAAGGCCCTGAACCGGTCCATGGAGGCATGGCTCGTGTAGCCGAGGATGTTGTCGCGCCCGGTGGTCCGCACCAGGTGCCGCACCGAGGGCTCCCGCGCGAGGCTGCGCACGGCCTCGCCGATCGCCCCGGGCCGCACGGCGAGCCGGAAGCGGGCCTCGACCGGGTAGCCGAGCACCGCGGGCTCGGCGAGCAGGCGCAGGTGCAGGGCGTGGGACGCCATCAGCCGGGCCAGCCGCCGGCGGGCCGTGGTCTCCCCGACACTCAGCTCGCGGGCCAGCCGGGTCAGCGGCATACGCGCGTCCCGCTCCAACAGGGCGACGAGCGTGCGGTCCAGCGCGTCGAGCGCGGGCGCGGACGGCAGGGGATGGCCCTCGCTGACCGCGCGCCGTACCAAGGTGGGTTCGGGATCGTGCGGGGCCCAGTCGTTGGCGGTGAGGAACAGGTCGAGGACCACGGAGATGTGGACGCCGCGCACCCCGTCGAGGGCGCCGATCCCCTCGTCGACCGCGGCGAGCAGCCCGCCCTGGTCCTGGGCCTGGATCTCCGCGAAGACCTGCGGTTCCCCGGTGGCGACCTCGACGGCCCGGATGTCGGGGCGCCTCGCCAGCGCCGTGGCGAGGCTGCCCAGATGGCCGGGCGCGCAGCCGATGGCGAGTTCGGCCGTGATGCCTTCGCCCAGGTACTCCGGAACCAGGGCTGCGATGAACCGGACGAGGCCCGTGCCGGTCATCCGGTCGAGCCGGCGGGCGACCGTGCGCTCATGCACTCCGACGCGTTCGCCCACGTCGGACAGGGCCGCGCGGGGCTCGCGGCCCAGGACGCGCAGGATCGCCCGGTCCACGTCGTCGAAGGAGTACCGGGACCTGTGAGGGGTCCCTGCCGTATCCGCCATGTCGCCTCCGTCCGTGGCCGGATTTCGCCGTTCATGAGTCTGCCATGCCCGTATCAGCCGAGTGTTCGGCACCTTGTTGCCCCGAATTCGGGTCGTGGACGACATTGCAGTGCGCATTCCGCCGCTTCCGTCTGCTCCGCCGGTCATCAGAACGGATCACCACGTATGACTGATACTCGCGCCGCCGCGCCGTCCACGCCGGCCGCCGCGCTCCGCCCCACACCACCGGTGGCGGTGATCGCCTCGGTCGCCCTGGTCGAACTGTCCAGCGGCGTCACGCAGGGGTTCCTGTCGCCCCTGCTCCAGAGGCTGACGGGCACCCTGCATGTGACGGCGGCCGACCTCAACTGGCTCAGCATCTGCAATCTGCTGGCCAGCGTCGCCTTCACCCCGGTGCTCTCGCGCATGGGCGACCTCTACGGCCACCGGCGCATCCTGCGCTGGACCCTGGCGATCGTGCTGACCGGTTCGCTGATCGTCGGGATGAGCACCTCGTTCAGGATGCTGCTGGTCGGCCAGGTGCTCCAGGGCGCGTTCGCCGGCTTCTTCCCCCTCCTCGTCGGAATCCTGCGCAACCGCACCAGCGACGGTGAGAGCAGGCGGGGCATCAGCCTCATGGTCGCCGCCCTGGTCGGCGGCCTCGCGGTCGGTCTGCTGGCCAGTGGACTCATCGCCCAGTACGTGGCACAGCCGACCGCGGCCCTGTGGGTACCGGCCGTGGGCGTGGGTGTCGCGCTGATCGTGACCTGGCCGCTGCTGCCCGAGAGCGACCACCGCCCCGGCGGCTCGGTGGACTGGCTCGGCGGCGTCGTACTGTCCGCGGGACTGGTCGCGATCATGCTGGGACTCGGCAAGGGCGGCACGCCGGGATGGGCCTGGAACTCCGCCGCGACACTGGGCTGCCTGGCCGGCGGAGTCGTGCTCACAGCCCTGTTCGCCCGGATCGAGCTGCGGTCCGACGAGCCCATGATCGACGTGCGGCTCTTCGCGCACGGGGACGTCGTCGTGATCTCCCTGATCGCCCTCACGTTCTCCTTCTGCATGATCGGCCTTCAGGTGGCGAACCCCGTCTTCCTGAGCACCCCGGAATCGGCCCTCGGCTACGGCCTGGGGCTGACACCGCTGCGCACCGCCTTCGCGATGCTCCCGTACATGGGGGCGGTGGCGGCCGGTTCGCTCACCGCTCCGGCGCTGGCGGGCCGGTTCGGAGACCGGCTCACGCTGGTGGCGGGATCACTCCTGATGGCCGCCGGCTACGCCGGGGCGCTCCTCACCCACCAGTCGCTCTGGCCCTTCCTCGTGACGACGCTGGTCTCCGGGGCGGGCTGCGGATTCCTCCAGCAGTCGACCCGCACGCTCGCCGTCGAACTGGTCCCGCACGACCAGACATCGGTGGGATCCGGAATCAACGAGCTGCTGATCAACGTGGGCGGATCGCTGGGCGCGGCCGCCGTCCTGGCCATCTCCGCGAAGGCCACGCCCGCAGGCAGCCCGCTGCCGCGCCTCGGCGCGTACACCACCAGCTGGACCGTGTGCATCGGCGTCTCCCTGCTGGGCGCGGTGATCGCCCTCTTCCTGCGCCGGTCGCCCGCCAAGCACTGACCCGTACCCGTACCCGCCACGCCCCCTACTGGAGAACCGCATGAACACGTCCGCTCTGCGTGAGCGCAGCCGCACCGCCCTGTCCTCCTCCCGGGACCGGATGACCGCGCTGAGCCACAGCCTGCACGCCGAACCCGAACTCGCCTACGAGGAGCACAAGTCCGCCCGCAAGATCGCCGACGAACTGGAGCGAGGCGGCTTCGACGTGACCCGCGGCGTCGCGGACCTGCCGACGGCGTTCACGGCGACCGCCGGTTCCGGGGAGCTCGTGATCGGCATCTGCGCCGAGTACGACGCCCTGCCCGGCATCGGCCACGCCTGCGGCCACAACGTCAACGGCGCCTCCGCCACCGCCGCCGCGCTGGCCCTCGCGCCCCTCGCGGACGAGCTCGGCGTGACCGTGAAGCTCCTCGGCACCCCCGCGGAGGAGTACGGCGGCGGCAAGGCCGACATGCTGCGCGCCGGCCTGTTCGACGATGTCGCCGCCGCGATGATGGTCCACGCCGCGCCGCAGGACGCCGTGGGCATGGCGTCCCTGGCCATCAGCAGCTGGAAGGTCGCCTACACCGGGCGCACCGCACACGCCGCGGCCATGCCGCACCGCGGCGTCAACGCCGCCGACGCGATGATGATCGCCCAGGTCGCCATCAGCGCCTACCGCCAGCAGATGGCGCCCGGCGGCATCGTCCACGGCATCGTGACCTCGGGCGGCGAGGCCCCCAACGTCATTCCGGGCCGCACCACGGCCGACTACGACTGCCGGGCCGAGACGATCGAGGACCTCACCGCGCTCCAGGCCCGCATCCGGGCCTGCTTCGAGGCCGGGGCACTAGCCACCGGAGCCGAGCTGAGCCTTGAGTCGGTCGGCAACGACTACGCCGACCTGCGACAGGACCTGGCGATGGCGGGCATCTACCGGGACGTCGCCCGCGACCTCGGCCGCACCATCCAGGACAAGCCGGGGATGCGGTCCGGCTCGACCGACATGGGCAACGTCTCCCACCTGGTGCCGACCATCCACCCCATGATCGGGTACGACTGCGGCGACGCCATCATGCACAACCCCGACTTCACCGCGTACGGGACCGGCCCCGGCGCCGACCGGGCGGTCCTGGACGGCGGACTGGCCATGGCCTGGACCGCGATCGGTCTGGCCGCCGACGACAGTCACCGCGCGACGCTCCTCGAACGCCTGGCGGCACGGCGCGTGAAGTAGCGGAAACGGCCCCCGGCATCGCCGGGGGCCGTTCACCACTGTCGCGTGCGGGAGGGTCAGCCGATCTCCGCCCCGGTGGCCGCCAGCGCCTCCGGCACCGGCTGGAAGAACGTCTCGCCGCCCGAGGAGCAGTCGCCGCTGCCGCCCGAGGTCAGGCCGATCGCCGTGTCACCGGCGAAGAGCGAGCCGCCGCTGTCGCCGGGCTCGGCGCAGACCGTCGTCTGGATCAGCCCGTTGACGATGTCACCGTTGCCGTAGTTGACGGTGGCGTCCAGCCCCGTCACCTCGCCGTCGTGCACCTGGGTGGTGGAACCGCTGCGCGACACCGTCATCCCGACGGTCGCCTCGCCCGCCTTGGTGATCGGCTGGGTGGAGCCGTTGTACAGGTCGACCTCGCTCGGGTGCGCGGTGTCCGAGGTGTACTTCACCAGGCCGAAGTCGTTGTCCGGGAACTCCGACGCCGCGTTGGTGCCGATCTCCCCGCCGCCCTGCGAGTCCGACCAGCTGGAGATCGCCTCCGTGCAGTGCCCGGCGGTCAGGAAGTACGGTTCGCCGTCCTTGACCACGTTGAAGCCGAGCGAGCAGCGGGCGCCGTCGCCCCAGATCGCGTCGCCGCCCGCGATGAGGGGCTTGAACTCCCCGGCGGACTTCTTGAGCTGGGCCTTGCCGCCCAGCGACTCGACCACCGAGCTGAGCTTGTCCAGGGCCGCGCCCTTGACCGTACGGTCGGCTGTGACGACGACCTTGTTGCTGACCGGGTCGACGGCCCACGAGGTGCCGCGGATCGCCGCCTTGCCGGCCAGGGTCTGCCGGGCCGACTTCAGCTCCGCGAGCGAGTTCGGTACGACTCTGGCCCGGCCGCCCGCCTGCTCGACCTGGTCCGCGGCCGCCCGGTCGACCACGTTCATCACGAGGTTCTTCGACTTGGCGTCGTAGTACGAGCCGGCCGCGTCGCCGCCCAGATCCTTGCCAAGACCGGTCGCCAGCTTGCCTGCCGCGTCGGCCGTCAGCGTCCGTGCGGTGACCTCCGGCGTCCCTTCACTGGCGTTCGCGCTCTGGAACGTCGCTCCCGCTGCGACCAGGGCGACCACCGCCGAACCCGCCAGCACTGCCCGCTTCCTGGATATGCGTCGATGCTTCAACTTCGACCTCCTGTGGGGGCCGCGCACGGGTGATGTGGGGTCGCCCGTACGCGGAGGATGAGGCGCCCACTATTCCGACGGAGCGGATAGCACACAAGGCCGACCTCAGGACGCACACACGACAACACCCCTTCGGTCTCATCGTGTTCACGTACCGGCGGTCACCCCCTACTGTCCGGTACTCACCCCCGCGCGTCCGGATCTCGACGCGTCCGGCGGTCGCCCGGCCCGCGCGCCCCCTCCGCGCGCCCTGTATTCGTTCAACGCGCAGTCCCCATATGCGCCTTGATGGTCCATCATCGAATCAAAGCGGGGCAGTCGGGCACGTCGTGCCCGCACGGACACAAGGAGGCGCGGAGTGCGCAGTCGCGTGCGCGCAACCGACGGACGGCAACTGGTGGTGGAGCGTCTGGGGGATCCCCGTGGCAGACCGGTCTTCCTGCTGCACGGAATGCCCGGCAGCAGGCTCGGTCCGGCTCCGCGCGGCATGGTGCTGTACCAGCGCAAGACCCAGCTGATCACCTACGACCGGCCGGGGTACGGCGACTCCGACCGGCAGGCGGGCCGCTGCGTCGCCGACGCGGTGGAGGATGTCCGGGCCATCGCGGACCACATCGGGCTCGACCGGTTCGCCGTCGTCGGCCGGTCCGGCGGGGCCTCGCACGCCCTGGCCTGCGCCGCGCTGATGCCCGAGCGGGTCACGCGTACCGCGGCCCTGGTGGGCCTGGCCCCCTGGGACGCCGCCGGCCTCGACTGGTTCGAGGGGATGGCCGCCTCCAACGTGGCGGCGTACACCACGGCGGCCGACGATCCGGACGGGCTCGCGGAGTCCTTCATCTCACGGTCCGCGGTGATCAGACGCGACCCGGTCCGGCTCATCGACGATCTGCGCCGGGAGCTGACCGACTCCGACCGGATGGTGGTCAACGACGTCGGTGTGCGCACCATGCTGCTGCGCAACTACCGCGAGGGGCTGCGCACTTCGGCGTACGGCTGGATCGACGACGCGCTCGCGTTCAGCCGTCCCTGGGGGTTCGATCCGGCCGACATCACCGGTCCGGTGCTGCTGTGGCACGGCGAGAAGGACGTCTTCTCACCGGTCGGGCACACCCGCTGGCTGGCGAGCCGCATCCCGGGCGCCACCGTCGTGGTGGAACCGGCGGCAGCGCATTTCGACGCGCTGCACGCGCTCCCCCGGATCCTCACCTGGCTGCTGGACACGGCCGAGCGGTGAGCCGAGCGGCGGGGCGGGAGCGTCCGGCGACGGCCGGACGCTCCCGCTCCGTCATACCGCGAGCGGTTCCAGTTCGCGCTGGAACCGGCGCTCGTCCCGGGCGATCCGGGTGAGCGGATGTTCGTCGCCGAGCTGCCGGGACAGCTCCTCGACCGTCTCCGCCCTGACCTGGAGCGCTTCCTCATGGCGCCCCATGGCGTCCAGCGTCACCGCCATGTTCGACTTCATGCTCAGCGTCTCCGGGTGATGCGCCCCCAGAGCCAGCCGGAACTGCCCGGCCAGCCGCCGCTCGGTCGTCAGCACCAGGTCCAGATCACCCCGCTCCGCGGTGGTGTTGGCCAGGTTCATCACGCTGAACAGCGTGTTGGGGTGCTCGGGCCCGTACACCTCGCGCATCGAGGCGACCACCCGGGTCAGCACCTGCTCCGACTCCTCCGCGGCGCCGGACCCCAGCAGGTAGACGCCCAGGTTGTTCAGGGCGGCCAGGGTGTACGGATGCTTCTCGCCCGGCACCTTCATGTACTGGTCGACGACCTCCCGGGCGGTGTTCCTGGCCTCGTCCGCCTCTCCGGCCGCGTACAGGTCGGCCGCCATATTGAGGTCGCAGGCCAGCCACTCCGGGTTGGCGGAGGTGTACTTGGCCCGGTACCGGGCCCTGGTCGCCACCGTGAGCCGCCGGGCGTCGTCCAGCCGCCCGGCCCGCCGCAGCGACACGGCCAGTGCCTTCGCCGCGCTGAGCGTTCCGGGGAAGGACCGGCCGAGCGTCGCCTTGTAGCTGTCGTACGTACGGCTCAGCAGACCCACCGAGTCCTCGTACCGGCCGACGTCACGCAGGTCACGGGCCAGGCTCATGGCGGAGGAGAGGCTGTACGGGTGCTCCTCGCCGAGCACCTCGCGACGCCGGTCGAAGACGTCCTGGTCGATCTCGCGGGCCTTGGCGTACTGGCCGATGGACCGCAGGGTGAACGCCAGGTTGTTGGCCGCGGCCAGGGCCCTGGGGTGCGAGTCGTGGAAGATCTGGTTGAACCCCTCGGTCGCCTCGGTCGCCAGCTCGATCGCCCGGGTGTACTCCCCGAGCGTCCCGAGGTCGGTCGCCAGGCTGCTGGTGCTCATGTAGGTGTGCGGATGCTCCGGACCCAGCACCTCCCGCTGGGTCGCCAGGGTGATCTCGTCGAGCTCCCTGGCCTCCACGTAGCGGCCCCGCGAGCGGTAGATGTTGGACAGGTGGAAGCAGAGGTACAGGTACTGGATGTCCCGCTCCCCCAGCGTCTCGCGCCAGATGTCGCGCAGCTCCTCGCAGAGCGTGGTGGCCGTCCTGAAGTCACCGCGCTTCCAGAGGTAGCGCACCCGGTCGATCAGCAGCCTGCGGGCCTCGGGCTCCTGGCAGTTGCGCGCGTCGGACGGGCCGAGGTGCGGCCATATCGTCGAGAACTGGGGCCAGTTGGCCGGGTTGTCGATCGGCTCGTCGTCATCGGGCCGGGCGCCCGCCAGGATGCGGTGGACGGCGTGCCGGGCGTCCCGCTGCTCCTCCTCTGTGAGCTGCGCCCGGATGACGGCCTGGACAAGCCGGTGCACCTGGATGGAGTTGGAGACCTGGTCGACCTTGGCGAGGGCGAACCGGCCGATCTCCCGGATCACCCGGCCCAGCACCAGCTTCTCCTGGAGCGAGGCGTCGTACGGCTTCAGCGCCTCGATCATCTCCTTGCTGTACAGCAGGTTCCCCGAGATCGGCTCCGGGGCGAAGAAGGCGCAGAGCTGGAGCAGCCGCACCGCTGCGGGCGAGCGCTCCTTGAGCCGCTGGATGGAGATGTTCCAGGTCGCGGCGACCGGCTCGGGGTATCCGGCCGGCTGGTTGAGCGCCAGGACCTCCGGGGCCTGCTGGGCGAGCTGTTCAAGATAGGCGTCGATCGGGGTGGCGGTCTCCGCGATCCACGCCGCCGCCTGTTCGACGGCCAGCGGCAGGTCGCCCACGGCGGTGGCCACCTGGGCGGCGTCCTCGTCGCTCAGCCCCGGTGCCCGGCGCTGGAGGTGTTCGATGGACTCCTCGCGCAGGAAGACGTCGACGGGCAGTGCGTCACCGTGCTGGGACCAGGCCTGGTTGCGGGAGGTGACCAGGATGTGCCCGGAGCCGCCCTGCGGGAAGTAGCGCCGCAGCCGCTCGGGGTCGTCGGCGTTGTCGAAGACCAGCAGCCAGCGGTCCGAGGGCACCCCGCGCCGCAGCAGGTCGACCGCTTCCTGGGAGGCGGCCGCCATGTCGTCGCCGCCCTGGGCACCGAGCCGGACGGCGAGTTCGGCCAGACCGGCGACCACGTCGTCGGTCTGCTCCGACGATATCCACCAGACCAGGTCGTAGTCGGCCATGAACCGGTGGACGTACTCCAGGGCGACCTGGGTCTTGCCGACGCCGCCGAGACCGTACAGCGTCTGCGGCTGCGGCAGCACGACGGCCATCCCGCCGCCGAGCTGGTCGCGCATCCGCTCCAGGACCAGCGAGCGGCCGGTGAAGCCGGGGTTGCGCGGCGGTGCGTTCCAGATCCGCGGGACGGTGCCGGGGAAGCGCGGTCCGGGCGAGACCCCGTCGGTGATCTGCACGGGCCGGTCCAGGGCCCGTAACAGGGCGGCGGTGGCGTGCACCTCGTCGAGCCGGAAGAGGTCGACGGGGTTGCGGTCGATGTAGGGCGCGGACAGCCGTACGTCACCGACCCTGAGCGGCACCAGATGGCGCCGCCCGCCGCCCGGGTCCTCGGCGACGGCCCGGTCCCAGATGCCCACCGCGCGGCTCGACTTGAGGTAGGCGCTGGAGAGCAGCACCACAGTACGGGCCGCGGTCTCCGCGGTGACGGCCGCCGGTTCCTCCGGCCCCCGCTCCGCGGACACGTCGCGCGGCACGACCCGGAAGCCGGCCCGGGTGAGCGCGGACTCGATCCAGTCGGCCCACATCCGGTTCTCCGCCACGTAGCAGAGGAAGAGGTCGGCGGGCAGGGCCGGACGGCGCCGGGTGAACGCGTCGCGGATGCGCAGCCGCACCTCCTCGCCGACCGGGGGCATCGCGGTGACCTGCTGGTCGGTGATGACCGAGGTGAGCCGTTCGAAGGCGGAGAGCAGGGAGTTGCTGAGCCCCGACTCGTCCCCGAAGGTCGCCAGGGTCTCCTCGTACGCGTAGTAGGGGCGGTACGGAATCTCCACCGCGCCCCAGTAGGCGGTGAGTTCGTCGCCGGACAGATCGCGCGGCAGCCGGTCGAACTTCAGCCGGGCCAGGGCCCGTCCGGCGTCCGCCTTCTCCTTCTCGCCCTCGTCGATGCGCATCGGGACGGGAAAGATGGAGATGGGGCGGCCGGTGTACCGCTCGGAGATCTGCCGGGCGACGGAGGCCGCGCCGTCGATGGACTGGTCGCTGAGGGTGAAGCAGTCGACGAGCGCGTCGGGCAGGTGGACGGTGCAGATGTCCGCGATGTCACTGAGCCCGGTGCGGCTGTCGATGAGGACGTAGTCGTAGTTGGCCTTCATGTCGTCGCGCAGGGCGTCGAAGAAGTGCCCGCCGCCGAGGCGGTCGTAGAAGTTGTCCCAGTCGAAGGTGGAGACGGTCGCGGAGTACTCGCGGTTCTGCCGTCCGGCGGAGACGAAGTCGAGCGTTCCGCCCTGCGGGAACTCCCAGCCGAGCGCCTCCGGAGTGAGCGAGACGGCGTGCGGCTGGATCCGGGCGTAGTCCCGGTGCCAGTCGTCGGCGCGCGGCACCGGGCTGGTGGCGGCCCAGGCGTACTCGGTGATCAGGTCGATGACGCCGGTGGTGGCACCGAGGGTCGAGGGGTCGAGGAACGGGTGGAAGAACCGGTGGAGGCCAGGTGCCTCCAGGTCCCAGTCGACGGCCAGTACCCGTTTGCCGTTGGCGGCGAGAATCCAGGCGGTGTTGGCCAGGGCCATGGTGCGCCCGGTGCCGCCCTTGTACGAGTAGAAGGTGACGATGCGCCCGTCACGACTGGCCGTCATCCGTGTCCTCCGCATCCGTCGCAGCGTCATGTGTCTCGGGGATGTACTGGGTCTGCGCCATGGGTCCCATCAGCCGCGTGCGTTCGCTGTGCCCTCCGCCGCCGGTGGCGGGCAGGTAGACGGCCGCGTGTCTCAGGTACTGCTGGGCGGCCACCTCGACCACCTGCGGCAGGATCTGGCCGAAGGCCTCCATGCTCGGTACGCCCTTGGCCGCGGCGCGGCAGTAGGCCCGGCCCTGGCGCATCTTGGTCGGCATGGTCCGCTCCAGCTTCGCGGTCAGTTCGGCCTCCGCGGCCCTGCTCTGGTGGTCGTCGCGGTTCCACGGCACGACCATCGTCACCCAGGGGCGGTTCTCCGCGTCGAAGGCGGCGAGCCTGCGGCACCGGTCCTCGTCCTGGAGCGCCCAGCGGTCGACGAGCAGGATCTCGGGTGTGGTCGGGGGCTGTTTGCCGCCGGGGTGGCTGGGTTCCTCGTCGAAGGACGTGATGGTGGCCTGGTAGTTGAGGGAGCGCACCAGGTCCTCCGCCACATAGGCCAGCGGGCGGGCGGCGTCCGGGTGGTAGGGGTTCCAGTCCTGCGGGTTGTCGCCGTAGTAGTCGGCGTCGCGCCCCTCTGGCAGGTCGTGGCGGGTGGCGGCGGCGATGGTGACCTGCATCGGGCGGGGGCCGCCGGCTCCGCCGCCCGGCGCGCCGAAGGCGCTGGGGGCCAGCCGGTAGTCCACGGGGCGGCCGGTACCGATCCGTACCGTGTCGGCGACGCTGACGATGCGCTTGGCGAGTTCGTACACCGCGCGCTCGTACTCCTCGGCGAAGAGCCTGAGCTTGATCAGCCCGTACAGCCCGTCACTGACGTAACGGTCCCCGAAATCACGGTGGTTGAACTGTAATCGCTCGGCCGGCCCGGGGAGCTGGCTGGGCGGTACCGGGACCCAGAGCGCCGGGACGATCGCCTCCGCCGACTGGTTGGAGCGGGCCCGGTAGTGAATGGCGCGCTGGGCGAAGGCGTACCACTCCTTGCCGCACATCTCGCTGGCGAAGTAGCGCGGAGAGAACAGCGGGACGAAGACCCGGCAGCTGGCGAGCACCTCACCGAGCCGTTCCGACCAGCCCTCGCCGGAACGTATCTCACGGTCGATGAACCCGGCCGGCGCGCCGGCCGGCAGATCGGTCATGGCCATCACATGGCCGCAGAGATCCTGGAAAAGCCGTTCGACCCACATATCGGGGTCCGTTCCACCGCCGTACCCCGGTGTGTGGGCGTAGCTCAAGAAGAAGTACGGCCGATGGTCCGCCGCTCGCTGCTGCGTCGTCGCGTGCACACGACCCCCGTCCTGTGTGAGCACCCGCACCCGAGGAGTGAAGAGAATGCGAGCGAATTCATCATTCCGGAGCGGACCTTGCTCCACCCCCATGGCGTTCGGTCATTCAACGCCGCTTTTCAGTCATCTATGCCCAGGTCCTATCGATCACACTCTTGATCGAATTCGGTCTGCGGCCGTTCCTCCCAGTTGTCCGGACTCCGCGCATGATCCTCGTCGAACCGGAATTCGAGATTCAGAATTCTTTTCGCATCAGAGCGAGCAGTCGTTTCCCGCCGATGGTGAGTTCGGCCGCTCCCTCCAGCGTGTCGAGTGCCTGCGGTACGCCGTCCCGGTACCTGGGGTCGAATGCCGCGAGCGCCAGCCGTTCGTACGTGCCTGCCAGCAGCCGGGAAAACGGAACCAATTCTTCCCGCCAGGGCATTCGATGTTCCCAGGAGCCGTCCGCCGCGTAAAGATCCGTGACGTCCACAAGTGCCCGGAATCCGGCTCGCCTTACTCCGCGCACCAGCGCGAGCGCGAGCGTCCGCGCCCCGTCGTCCGCCCCGATGCCCAGCGCGCCGTACCCGTGCCGCCCGACGGACGGCTCGCCCGGCTCCGGGCCGGTCAGCGGCGTGAGCGTCAGCACGGCGGCGGCGGACCGCGCCCCGTACCCGGGGGCCCGCTCCTCGATCAGCGCCCAGGCCTCGGTGAGCGCGGCGGCCAGCCGGTCCGCCGCGGGGGCGTCGAGCGTGGCCGCGGCGGGCGCGTCGAAGCAGTCGCGGTACGGGTCGAGGTCGTCGATCAGGAAGCCCGGTCCGCCTCCGGGCAGGGCGTACCCGCGCACCGGAAGCCAGCCGGGGACCGCCGGTGCGGGCCAGCCGATCCGCCGCTCGCCCGATCCGTCGTCACGGGCGACCAGGAAGCCGTCCTCGATGCCGCGCACCCGGACCGTGCCGTGCTCCCCCGGGCCACCGAGGGCCAGCCGGCCCAGGGTCGGCAGGACCAGCCCGCCGTCCCGGAAGGGCACCGGCACCCAGGTGTCGAGCCCCGCCCGCACGACGGCGGCCGCGAGGCGGGCCGGCAGGCCGTCCGCCGCGTCCCGGACCGCTCCCGGCCGCTCCCCGTGCAGGGCGTCCAGCGCGTCGAGCAGCCAGGTGCGGGTGTACGGGTGGGCGAGCACGTGGTCCAGGCCGCCCGCGCCCCGCTCGGAGCCGTCCAGCGCGGCCGCCAGCTCCCAGGCCCCGGCCCACCGCTCGCCGCCCCGGCCGTCCAGGTCCCCGTGGAGGCGGGCCAGCAGGGTCCGGGTCAGGTCCTCCTGGGCCGCGAGCAGTTCGGCGGGGTCCGACACCGCGGGCGCCGCCGAGTCCGCGGGCGTACGGGCCTCGATGCCGTGCACCAGGGCGGCGAGATCCCGGCAGTACACGGACGGGTTGTCGAACCCCTCCGCCCGCGCCCCCACGCCCGGCTCCCCCTGGCCCGGCCCGGCGGAGCTGTAGCGGTGGGTGTACAGGCCGCCACCGCACGAACGTACGACGGGGCAACGGCGGCACGTCTCGCTGACGCCCTCCAGGCCGAGCTGTCTGGCCCGCACCCCGGGATGCGCCGCGACCTCGTCGAAGGCGTGCGTGAAGACGTCGAACCCGGTGGCCGCCGCGCCTTCGTAGGCGCTCTTGAGCGAGTCGACCTGTTCCAGGCTTCCGTCGGTCTCCACGACGACGAGATCCGTGGGGGCCAGGCCGAGGGACTCGGTGAGGCTGGGCCCGCCGTTCAGCGTGGACAGGACGGAGGAGAAGATCCGCACCGGCACCGGCCGCCCGAGCTCCTGCCAGCGGTCGAAGACCGCGAGGAGCCAGTCGGCGTAGGCGGTGGGCGATCCGTCCGGACGCGGCGGCGGGTCGTCCCAGGTGGCGTGGGGAAGCAGGAAGTCGATGTGCGGCGGTTCCAGCTCGGTGAGGGCGTCGAGGACCGCGCGCGGGTCGTTCTCGATGTCGATCGTGCACAGGAGACCGAGGTTGAGGTGGCGGTAGCGCTCCTCGCGGAGCAGCTCGACGGCCTTGAGCACCAGAGGGTGGCTGCTGCGGCCGTCGGCGAAGCGGCGGTGCCGGTCGTTGGCCGCGCGGTCGCCGTCGAGGGAGATGCCCACCTTGACGTCGTACTCGCTGAAGAGGTCGAGATAGCGCGGGCTGAGCTGGAGACCGTTGGTGTGGATCCGGAGATCGAGCGCGGCGATGCCGTCGAAGGCGGACGTCAGCTCTTCGCAGATGCGGCGCAGCCGTGCGGGGCCGGCGAGCAGAGGCTCCCCTCCGTGCAGGATTACTGACACGGAGGGCAGTGCGTGTGTCTTGGCATGCTCAGCCAGGCGCTGAGCAGTCCGGAAAATGACTTCATCAGAGATTGTCTTCGGACGGGTTCGCCAGCTCTGATCGGCATGTTCGTAGACATAGCAATGGTCACAGGCGAGATCACACCTGCTGTGAACCTTGAGGACTACTTCGCGGAAAGGGACCAGGGGTCCTGTCATTCCACCAGTCTAGCCAGCCCGGAAGGGTGATCCGGCAGTCCGGCCGCGCTTGTGGAGCGTTCCGTGTCAGCGGGTCGGAGGGATTGGTCAGAGGGAGGAGTTGAAGGTGGCTGCCTGGACGGTGCGACCGGCGGACGCGACATGCACCCGGCCGAGCTTCCTGGCAGCTTCGCCACCACGCGCGTCGATCGCGGTGAGCGGCACACGGCTCTTCTTCGCAACGGCGAAGGAGAGGGAGGATTCAGAGGTCTTCACGGCCGTCCTTGAGGGGATTCGTTCCAATGGAATGGTTCCGGACAGGAAACCAGCGTTGGTACCTGCACCATTGCAGTGTCCGGCGGCACGACTTTACTCTCATGGCCTCGGTTGGCAACCGAGGCAGGCTACTTGGCGGCAGACGGTCGCACGGGACCTGCCCCGATCGAGTGGAACTACAGATTCCGCCATCAGGGTGACAACATAACCGCAGACGGGAGTGAACATGACGGCGATTCCCGGACCACTGCAGAGCATGGTCTTCAGGAACGCTGATCTGCCCGAACTCTTTCACCACACGGACGCCATTGCGGTCGCGCGCCAGCGGGAGGCCGTGAATACCACCCGATGGCAGCTGATACTGCTGGTGGGGGGCACCGTACCGGCCGCACTGCCCTGGCACGCCGAGGTCGCCGGCACCCTCCAACTCTCGGACTGCGCGGCGGCGTTGGCGTACCTGGGTGTCCTGATCGCGACCTACCTCACCTCCCGGCGCAAAGCAAAGTCGCATTGGCAACTCAATCGCTCCGCGGCAGAGTTCATCAAGTCAATGTGCTGGCGTTACTCCGTGCACGGCTCACCTTTCGACACCGGTACCCAGCACCCGGAGGCGGTGTTCGCCAATCGGCTCGAAGAGGGGCTGCAGGAGCTCCGCAAGGTCGGCTGGTCGGATCCCCGGGACCGGACCGCCGATTCCGGCGGACTCATCACCGATTCCATGCACGCGTTACGGGACAAGGCATTCACCGTACGCAAGGAGACATATGTACGGGACCGGCTGATCGAACAGCGCAGTTGGTACCGCAGGCGTCAGGAGGTGTCGCGCCGGGCCACCGTGGTCTGGTCGACCACCATTGCCACGCTGACGGCGTTCGCTCTGGCCCTCGCCCTGTTCAGGGCGTTCTCCGTGGGCCAGTCCTTCGCGCTGACCGGGGTGCTGTCCGCCGCCGCGGCGGCCTGTCTGGCCTGGGCGGAGATGCGCCGCCATCACCCGCTGATCTCGGCCCACTCCCTGGTGGAGAAGGACCTCGAGTCGATGCAGATAGCGATGGAGACCACGCTGAACGAGCGGCAGTGGCCGAGGGCGGTGTTCGAGACCGAACGCATCGTCTCCCCGCAGCACACCGACTGGCTGGCCCGGCACCAGATGTGACGGTCCGGACGGCCGCCCGGCGCGGTCAGGCGCGTACGACCCCGTCGCGCCAGATCACCGTGACCGGGCGGCCGAGCCGGCGGGCGTAGGTGACGATGTCGCCCGTGCCGCCGAGCCCGCGGGCGGGCAGCCCGTCCCAGACGGCGAGCAGCCGGTCGCAGTGGTCCGCGATGTAGGCGCCGGCCGCGTAGTAGGCCTCGTCGGTGGAGTGCGGGTAGTCCAGCCGGACCTCCCGCGCGGCACGGGCCTTGAGGTGCCGGTAGCGGGCCAGTTCGGCACCGTCCGCGAAGCAGGCCTCGTAGTCGCCGCTGGGGATGACCGCGGTCAGTTCCGCGCCATGGGCGAGCGCGAGGTCGGCGAAGAGCT
Organism: Streptomyces sp. NBC_00341; assembly: GCF_041435055.1. Taxonomy (NCBI): domain Bacteria; kingdom Bacillati; phylum Actinomycetota; class Actinomycetes; order Kitasatosporales; family Streptomycetaceae; genus Streptomyces; species Streptomyces sp. NBC_00341. Next base: position 1,672,325 of record NZ_CP108002.1, read on the forward strand.
GGTCCGCCCCCACGGCCAGGCTGGACAGCGCCTCCACCGAGCCGTCGAACGCGCTGAGCGCCGCACCCATCGCGGCCAGCACGTGGGCGTGCACCTCCTGCGGAATGCTGCGGTGGCCGGTCACTCCGATGCGATTCACGGACCTGGATCCCCCTGAGGTCTGAGCCGGGGGTTCCCGGAGGGCATCCCTCCGGGAAGGCACAGCGTCCGCCCCCGTTGTTCCTGCGCGACCGTCCTGTGCCACATCCTCTCAAAAGCCGCGGGGTCAGCGGGAGCCCCCGCCCGGAATTCGGGCGGGGGCAGGGCGTGTCGTCGAACTGCCGTCTGCCGCGCGACGCCATGCACGCACTCTCGCCGTACCGGCCCCAGACCCCGGTACGTCCAGTACAGGGGCCTGGGGCCGGCACACCGAGAGCACCCACCTGACGCCGCCCGGCCGCCCTTCGGGCAACGACGGCAGTTCGACAACACGCCCTGGCGTGTTCGAGTTGCCCTTTCGAGGCGGCGGCCGGTTCCGGCGTACGGAACCGGCCGCCCGGCCGTCAGTAGACGCTGACGCCGTACGCGCTGAGCGCTTCGGTGACCGGCTGGAAGAAGGTCGTCCCGCCCGAGGAGCAGTTGCCGCTGCCGCCCGAGGTGAGGCCGATCGCCTTGGAGCCGGAGTAGAGCGGACCGCCCGAGTCGCCGGGCTCCGCGCACACGTTGGTCTGGATCATGCCGTACACGACGTCGCCGTTGCCGTAGTTGACCGTGGCGTTGAGCGCGGAGACGGTGCCGCTGTGGATGCCGGTGGTGGAGCCCCGACGGGTGACGGACATGCCGACCGTGGCATTGGCCGCGCTGGTGATGTCGACGCTGCCCACGGTGCCCTCGTGGGAGATCGAGGCGTTGTCGTAGCGCACCAGGCCGTAGTCGTTGTTCGGGAAGCTGGTTCCGACCGTGGGTCCGATGCTCGTCGAGTTCGACGAGTTGCTGTAGAACGGCGGGCTGCCTTCGGTGCAGTGGCCGGCCGTCAGGAAGTAGTAGGTGCTGCCGCTGCGGACGTTGAAGCCCAGGGAGCAGCGGAAGCCGGGCCCGTAGACGGCGTCACCGCCGGAGATCAGCTTGCGGATCTGTCCGGAGGTGCGTTCGATCTTGAGGGCGCCCGCGTTGCTGCCGGCAGAGTCCTTGATCTGCTGGATCTGCGCGGCGGAGACCGTGCTGTCCGCCGTGACCACGACCTTCTTGGTCGCGGGGTCGACGGTCCAGGCGGTGCCTGCCACGTCGGCGCCGAGGACGGCGTCGCTCGCGGCGGAGAGCTGGTTCGCGCTGTACGTTCCGGTGGAGCTGGCCTGTGCGCTGGGGGCGGCGAGCGCGGCGACCGCTACGAGTCCTGCGGCAATGGCGACGGCCCTGCTGCGTCTCGCGGTACCGCTGAGGGGGGTGGTGCGCTTGATCCTCACGTGTCATTCCTCCCGAGGGGGGTTGAGGGTCCGCCCGTGGGGTGGCCGGACCCGTGAGGCGCAGTCAGCCGCACGGCAGAGATGTCCGCATTCCGAACCTGCCGTGCTCCTGACAAGCGCTGCTCGGGAGTATTCAAGGCGTCAACTTCCGGCGCAAGAGGGCCTCTTGGCCTGAGCTTCGCGCCGGGGCCACCCGCCGCGCCCATGCGTCCGGCCCCGGCGGATGACGGATGCCGGGGCCGGACGCGGAGAAATCGGAGGCGGTGGTTCAGCCGTCGATCCGGTTGCGCTCCCCCGCCTCGACGGCGAACGGGAGGGTGTTGCCGGGCGGCGGGAAGGGGCAGATGAAGTGGTCCGCGAAGGCACAGGGCGGCAGCAGCGCACGGTTCAGGTCGACCGTCACGCTGCCGTCGGCGGCCGGGGCGGCGGGCCGCAGGAACCGGAAGCGGTAGCTGCTGTGCCCGCTGGTGGCGTCGGCGAAGACCGCCCAGAGCGAGCCGTCCTGCTCCACGGCGACCTGGAGCGTGTGCTCGGCACCGTCCAGCTCGAAGGCGATCTCCCCGCCGAGGCCGAGCCCGCGCTCGACCCCGTCGGCGTTCTCGACCCGGACGGTGCGGGAGGTGTCGTAGGGGCGGAAGGTGCCGGGCAGCGACCAGCGCGGGTCGTACGGCGTGGCCTCGATGGCGCGGAAGGCCCGCCGCGCCGCCGAGCCCGGGTCGAAGTCGCGCACGGCCCAGAGCCCTTCGCGGCTCAGCACGAACAGCCGCCGCTCCCCGTGCGCGACCCGTGACCCGTCGATCGGACCCCGGTCGGCGCCGAGCCCGACCTGTCCGGTGAACGGCTTGCCGTCCACGGTCAGCCCGTCCGCGGCCCCGGCGGTGAGCTCCAGCTCGTCACCGTCCTCCCGCCAGTGCCCGGGAATGGCCGGAATTCGGCCTTCCGGGTAGTCGGAGAGCCAGTGCGTGCCGGTGAGGGAGAGCGGTCCGTACGGTGCCGAGACCGTGCCGGTGCGCTCCTCGTGCCAGCGGTCCCAGTCCTGCGCTGCCTGCTGCTGTGCGTCCGTGCTCATGGGCTCAACCTTTCCATACGGGCTCCGCGAGCCCGAGGTGCGACCGGAGTGTGGAACCGGTGTACGCCGAGCGGAAGACCCCGCGTTCCTGGAGGAGCGGGACGACCCGGTCGACGAAGTCGTCGAGTCCGCCCGGGGTGAGATTCGGTACGAGGATGAAGCCGTCGGCCGCTCCGGCGGCGACGAATTCGGCCAGCTCCGCCGCGACGGTCCCGGGGCTGCCGACGAACGACTGCCGGGTGGTCGCCTCGATGACCGTCTGCCGGATGGAGAGCCCCTTCTGCCGGGACAGGGCGCGCCAGCGGGCCGCGACGGCGAGCGGGTCACCGAGGCGCACCCGGCCCTGGACCAGCTCCGAATCGGGGACCGGATCGGCCTCGGGGAGCGGCCCGTCCGGGTCGTAGGAGGAGAGGTCCCGGCCCCAGACCTGCTCCAGGGCGAGCATCGCGTTCTGCGGCGAGACCTGCTGGAGACGGAGTGCGGCGGCCTTCTCCCGCGCTTCGGCGTCGGTGTCCCCGAGCACGAAGCCGACGCCGGGCATGATCTTCAGCTCGTCGGGCTCCCGGCCGTACTTCGCCAGCCGTCCCTTGACGTCCACGTAGAAGGCGCGGCCCGCCTCCAGGGTGCCGTGCCGGGTGAAGATGACGTCGGCGGCGGAGGCGGCGAACTCGCGGCCCTCGGCGGAGTCACCGGCCTGGATGACCACAGGATGGCCCTGCGGGCAGCGCGGCAGGGTGAACTCGCCCTCGACGGAGAAGTGCTCGCCGTGGTGGGCGAAGGGGCGCGGGGTGCCGTCCGGGGTCCAGGAGTCCCACAGCTCGCGGGCGGTGGCGACGAACTCGGCGGCCCGGGTGTATCTCGCGGCCCGGTCCAGGTAGCCGCCCCGGCGGAAGTTCTCCCCGGTGAAGGCGTCGGACGAGGTGACGACGTTCCACCCGGCCCGGCCTTCGCTGAGGTGGTCGAGGGTGGCGAGCCTGCGGGCCAGCTCGAAGGGCTCGTTGAAGGTGGCGTTGACGGTGGCGGCGAGGCCGAGCCGGTCCGTGACGGCGGCCAGCGCGTTCAGCACGGTGAGGGACTCGGGGCGGCCGACCACGTCCAGGTCGTGGATCAGCCCGTTGTGCTCGCGCAGCCGCAGGCCCTCGGCGAGGAAGAAGAAGTCGAACAGGCCGCGTTCCGCCGTGCGCGCCAGATGTTCGAAGGAGGAGAAGTCGATCTGGCTGCCGGAGCGGGGGTCCGCCCAGACGGTGGTGTTGTTCACCCCCGGGAAGTGTGCGGCGAGGTGCAGCTGTTTCGGTGCGGTCGTCATGCCCGTTCTCCTCGAAGGACGTGGTCCCGGGCGTACCGGTTGGCCGGGCGGGCCAGGCCCAGGTGCTCGCGGAGGGTTCCGCCGGGGTGGAAGGTGCGGAAGAGGCTGCGGTGCTGGAGCAGGGCAACCGTGCCGTTGACGATCCGTTCGAGATCGCGGCCGGGCGTGATCGGGGTGAGGTGGAAGCCGTCCACCGCCCCGGCGCGGTGCCACCGGCCGATCAGATCGGCGAGGTCCACCGGGCCGCCCCGGTAGTACGTACCGTGCGCGGCGAGCGGCGGACCGCTCGCCAGCCCGGGTTCCGGGGCGGATTCGGCGTCCCCGAGGTCCACGGTGAGCGCGGCGAGCACCCGGAGGGTGTCGGGGTGGCGGCCGTGGGCCTCGGCGCGGCGGCGCACGTCGTCGCGGATCCTGGCGGTCCGCTCGGGCGTGGTGGCCCGGACGAGGACGACGTCGGCGTGGCGCGCCGCGGTCTGTCTGGCCGGTTCCGCCGTGCCGTCGATGACGACGACCGGGCGGCCCTGCGGGGGCCTCGGCACGATGGCCGGTCCGCGGACACGGAACGTGGCGCCCTCGAAGTCGACGTAGTGCAGCTTGTCCCGGTCGACGAACCGCCCGGTGGCGGTGTCCCTGATCTCGGCGTCGTCCTCCCAGCTGTCCCAGAGCCGCGCGCCCACGTCCGCCACCTCGCCGGCCTCGCGCCAGAGTTCGGCGGCGGGTGCGGCCGGGCGGCGGCCGAACAGCCGGGCCTCCGCGCCGGTCGTCGACACGTCCGCCTGCCAGCCCGCCCGGCCCCGGCTCACCCAGTCCAGGGTGGCCACGGCGGACGACACGTGGAACGGCTCGGTGTGGGTGGTGGTGACCGTCGGCACGAGCCCGATCCGGCGGGTGGCCGGCGCCACCCGGGACAGCACGGCGAGGGCGTCGGGTCCCGGCCGGGCGAACGAGTCGCCGAGGGTGACGAAGTCGAGGGCGCCCTGCTCCGCGAGCCGGGCCAGGGCGGTGTAGTGCTCCGGCTCGTAACGGGGTGGACCACCGATTTCGGCGGCGAGGTGGAGGGGGCGGATCGGAGGCATGTACGGGCCCTTTCGGCACGGTTCGGGTCAGGTTCCGGAGCCGGCCGACGCTCCACCGGCCGGATCCCGGGTCACAGGACCTTGGAGAGGAAGGCGCGGGTGCGCTCGTGCCGGGGGCGGTCGAGCACCTCGGCGGGCGGGCCCTGTTCGACGATGCGTCCCTCGTCCATGAAGACCACGGTGTCGGCGGCCTCGCGCGCGAACCCGATCTCGTGGGTGACGACGATCATCGTGGTGCCCCGGTCCGCCAGGTCCTTGATGACGTCGAGGACCTCACCGACCAGTTCGGGGTCGAGCGCGGAGGTGGGTTCGTCGAAGAGCAGCAGCTTCGGTTCCAGGGCGAGCGCGCGGGCGATGGCGACGCGCTGCTGCTGGCCGCCGGAGAGCTGCCGGGGGTAGGCGTGCGCCTTGTCGGCCAGGCCGACCCGGTCCAGGAGTTCGTGCGCGGTGGCGGCGGCCCGCTCCTTGGGGCGGCCGAGCGCGGCGACCGGGGCCTCCGTGATGTTCTCCAGGACCGTGAGGTGCGGGAAGAGGTGGAAGTTCTGGAAGACGAAGCCGATCCGGGTGCGGCGGCGCAGCACCTCGCGCTCGGGGAGTTCGTACAGCTTGTCGCCCTTGCGGCGGTAGCCGACGTAGTCGCCGTCCACGGTGATCGAGCCGCGGTCCGCCTTCTCCAGGTGGTTGACGGTGCGCAGCAGGGTGGACTTCCCGGAGCCGGAGGGGCCGAGGATCACGGTCACCTCGCCGGGGCGCACGGACAGGTCGATTCCGCGGAGCACGTGCAGGGCGCCGAAGCTCTTGTGTACGCCCCGGATCTCCACCATGGCCTCGGCCTGTCCCCGGTCGCGGTCGGCGGCCGGTTCGGTCTTCGGTGGGCGGCTGGTCGTCGTCATGGGTTCCTCTGGCGGTTCGTGGCGGAGGTGCGCGGGCCGGTCGGTCAACGGTTCAGCCGTCGCTGCCGGTGAGTTCGCGCAGGAGGGTGAGGGCGGCGCGCGCGGTGGCGTCGTTCTGCCGGAAGGCCGGGCCGCCGGTGCGCGGCCGGGTGAACGCGCCGCTGGTGCGGGCGGCGGTGTGCGGGCCGAGTGCGAAGCGGCGCGGGTGCGGGAGGCCTTCGCGGTCCAGGATCCGGCCGTCGTCGGGGTCGACGGCGAGCAGTCCGGTGGCGGTGGCGGCGGCCCCGTCCCGGTGCAGGGTGCGCAGCAGGGTGGAGCGGGTGCGTTCCGGCGCGGGGTCGGGCAGCCGGGCCTCGACGAGCGCGCGGGCCTCGATCCGTTCGCCGGGCACGGTGGCGCTGCCGGCCCGGAAGACGCCGTGCCGTTCGTCGGTCTCGACGGTGATCCCGGCGCCGAGGAAGCGGACGACGCCGGCCCGGGAGAGCGCCAGCAGCTGCCGCAGCCGGGGGCCGGGCGGACCGGAGGCGAGGTAGCTGAAGAAGCCGTGCCACCAGTCCCCGATGTCGCCGAACCGGATCAGCTGGCCGTAGGCGGAGAGCAGTCCGAGGAAGACCGCGAGGTCCTCGCTGTGCCCGGGGTCGTGCCGGCGGTCGAGGTCGGCGGCGATGTGGTCGCGGGTCGCCTCCTGGAGGGCGTCGTACGAGGGGTGCCGTACGCCGTCCAGCGGGCGGTCGAGTGCCTGGATGTCGAGCCGGTCGGCCGGGTCGGGGACGGCGGCGGCGATCAGGGCCCGCAGGTCGTCGCTGCCCGGCTCCGCGACCGCGTACTTCTCCTCGAAGGCGGTCCGGTCCGAGGTGGTGCGTTCGGCGTGGGCGGTGAAGAGCCGGTGGTAGTGGGCGAACCCGAGCTCTTTGTCGATATGTGGCCAGATATCGCGGTGGAAGTCGGGCGGCTCCGTCCGGCCGAGCAGCTCCTCGGTGCGCTCGGGGCCGAGGAACCGGGGCAGCGGTGGCCGTTCGCCCTGCCAGCCGTATCCGATCTTGGAGCGGTACGGGACGCCGCGCCGCGATCCGACGTACAGGACGGGCTCCCGGCCCGACGGCAGGTAGGCGCCGTTCTCGTACCGTCCGCCGCGGCCCTCCGTGAGCAGCACCATGAGGTCGATGAAGGCGAGTCCGAAGCCCCGGACGATGACGGGTTCGCCCGCGGGCAGAGCGGTGAGGTCGCTGTCGGCGGTGAAGTCGGGCGGCAGATGGACGAGGCCGTGCCGGCCGGCGAAGGCGGAGAGGGCCTGCTGTCCGGCGTCCGGTTCGGCGTCCAGGTGGCCGATGGTCAGGACCACCAGGTCCGCGAGCAGCGGTTCGGCGCGGCCCTCCAGCCGGACGCGCTGGGGTCCGTCGGGCGGACCGGTGACGTCCAGCGCCCGGTCCCGGTGTTCGTGGACGGTGACCGAGGGCGGGAGGGCCGCCACGGACTGCTCGTACACCCAGCGCAGATAGGCGCCCTGGAGCCGCCGGCTCGGGAAGTCCTGCCCCCGCAGCGCCTCGATCTCGGCGCGGAGTCCGGGCTCGGCCGCGTCGTCGGATGGCTGGATCCGGCCCTCGCGCACGTCCACCGCCCAGGCGTCCAGCGCCGGCCCCGGTCTTATGGGCCCGTCCTGGCGGACGGTCTCGTCGGTGAACATGGTGACGTCCTCGGCCATGGAGTTCATCCACAGCAGCGGCGACTGGTCGTGGCGCCAGATCCGCCCGGCGCCGGGCGGGTACGGGTCGACGAGGTGCAGGTCCAGCGGCCGGTGCCCGTACAGCTCCGGGGCGTTGGCTGCGAGGCGCTCGATCAGGCCGGTGCCGCGCGGTCCGGCGCCTATGACGACCAGCGAGGGGCGGCCGTTCACCGGGGGTCCGCCGAGCCGCGGGCGTAGTGCCGTTCGACGTAGTGCTGGCCGACGCTGAGCACCGAGGTCACCACGACGTACCAGAGGGTGGCGACCAGCAGCAGCGGGATGACCTGGTAGGTGCGGTGGTAGACGAGCTGGACGGAGTACAGCAGGTCCTGCACGGCGATGATGCTGACGATCGAGGTGCCCTTGAGCGTGCCGATCAGCATGTTCCCGGCGGGCGGCACGATGGAGCGCATCGCCTGGGGCAGCACGATCCGGCGCAGCCGCCGCCACGGACCGAGGCCCAGCGACTGGGCGGCCTCCAGCTGTCCGCGTTCCACCGAGAGGATGCCGCCGCGTACGACCTCCGCCGCGTAGGCGGCCTCGTGGAGCGTCAGTCCGATGACGGCGACGGTGACGGGGCCGAGGAGGTTCACCGTGCGGACGCCGAGGATCTCCGGGTAGAGGGCGCCGATGTTGAACCAGAACAGCAGCTGGACCAGGATCGGGGTGGACCTGAAGAGCCAGACGTATCCCCAGCCGACGGCCTGGAGAACGCGGTTGGCGGAGAGCCTCAGGACGGCGAGCAGGGTGCCGAGCGCGAAGCCGAGCACCATGACGAGCGCGGTGAGCCAGAGGGTGAGCCAGAGACCGCGCAGCACGGCGGTGGTCAGGAAGTAGTCGCCCACGACGTCCCACTGGAAGGCGTCGTTGCGGATGACCGAGTTCAGCGCGAGGGCCAGCAGGACGAGTACGGCGACGGCGGCGGTCCACTGACCGGTCCGGCGGGCCGGGACGATGCGCAGCCGGTCGGCGGCGTCGTCCTTGAGCGGTGGGGCCGGGCGGGCCGGCGGGAGGGTGTCTGTCTGTGCGGACATGCGAGGGCTCCGTGGATGCGGTGATCGAACACGGGGCGTGCCCTCGGCACGGAAACACGACAGCTGGAAACACAGCAGCCGGGAACGCGACAGCTCGCGCAACGATACGGACCGGGCCCCTCAGCGCGATCCGCCTCCGAGGTAAGCGCTGTTCACAACGGGATGTCAAGCCTGTCCACACTGTGAGCCGTACACACAGGGCCAGTTGACGGACTACCGGATGCCTGTTCCACTTGGGCCATGCATTCGCAGAAATGGCTGGTCAAGCGCTCCCACATCGACTTCGGTCGCGTGTGGTCCTGTTCCTGTTGAGCTGACCCCGCTGCGTTCCCGCCCTTCTCGCGCCGTGAGCGGCGCCTGAGCCTTTCCCTCTGTGTGCCCTCGTGCACGCGACAGCGCTCCACCCTCCCCTCGTCACCACACCGTGCCCCGCGACGCCGCGGCACGTCTTCCTCCGTCCCGGCCGCGGACTGCCTCGTGCTGCCCCGGTGCGGTGACCGGCAGAGCCTGCCGGTCACGACACCCGCATCCGTCCTCGGCCGCCGAAAACTGGAGACCTTCCCTGATGCCCCGTACCCGGCACACCGCTGCCTTCGCGCTGATCACCGCGGCCATGCTGGCTCTCACCGCGTGCGGTTCCGGCGATCCGGCGACCGCCCCCGCCGGCGCGGCCGGTCCGGCCGCGGAGCACGCGATCCCCACGGCCGACGTCGTGTCGGGGGTGAAGCGGAACAAGGCCGCGGCCGACCTGCTGCCGGCCGCCGTCCGCTCCTCCGGGACCCTGAACGTCGCCTCCAGCGTCGGAACCCCGCCCGGAGCCACCTATCTGGCCGACGGCAAGACCCTGGCCGGCACCGACATCGACTTCGCGGACGCCGTCGCCAGGGTGCTCGGCCTGAAGCCGAAGCGGGAGGTCGCCGCGTTCGAGGCGATCCTGCCCGCGCTCGGCAGCGGGAAGTACGACGTGGGCACCGGAAACTTCGGGGTCACCGACGAGCGCCGGAAGACGATCGACTTCGTCACCTACCTCAACGACGGCCAGGGCTTCGCGGTCCGCGACGACAGCAAGCTGGCCAAGGTCACCGATCTGACCCAGCTCTGCGGTCTGACGGTGGGCACCGCCGCGGGCACCACGTTCGAGGTGACGCTGGAGGAGAACAAGCACCGGTGCGCCGACGCCGGCAAGAAGCCGTACGACGTGAAGACGTACTCGGACCTGGCCGCGGTCTGGAGCTCGCTCCAGCAGGGGCGGACCGACATCGTGATGTCGACCATCAACGGGCTTCGGTACGCGGTGAAGCAGCAGGAGGGTGTCCGCTTCCTCAACGAGTTCGCGCGTCTCGACGTCGGCTTCGCGTTCAAGAAGGGCACTCCGCTGGCGCCCGCGTTCCAGGCCGCGGTCAGCGCCCTCAAGGCGGACGGCACCTACGACCGGATCCTGAAGAAGTGGGGCATCGACGAGTCGGCGATCGAGACCTCGCAGATCTCGCCGCCCGAGATCAGCTGACGCCGGGACTCCGCGTGACGCGGCGTCACGGACGTGACACAGATGGCGGGTGACGCCGCATCAGCAGCTGCAGTCACACCCGCAGTCGCAGCAGTCGCACCCGTCACAGCAGTCGCCGCAGTTGCTGCAGCAGTCGCAGCCGTCGCAGCAGTCACCGCAATCGCAGTCGTTGCACAGCCCCTCGCGGCGCTGCCGGGTCCACGGATCGTCGAAGGTGCCGCAGCACATCTGGCAGGTGCAGGCGAGCCCGGCCCACACCAGGCACCCCACGACGAGCCCACGGCGGTCGCGCGGCGGCTCCGGCGGCGGCTGCGGCGGGCCGAAGGGTGCGCCGGGGCCGGAGGGCGCGTACGGGTTGCCCGGCGGCGGTCCGAACGACGCCGTGTGAAGGGTTCCTGACGGGTGATCGGCTGACGGGCGGCCGGCTCCGTCCGGGCCGGCGGGTCCCGCGGTCAGCAGGCCGCCCGACCGATGGGAACAGACGTCCGTGGCGAAGGCCCGGTCCACCGAGCGCCGCAGTTCGTGCGCCAGCAGCACGTGGGCCAGCTTGCCGTCGGTGAACTCCGCGTCGCGCAGCGCCAGCCGTACGCCGCGCAGCGCGTCGTCGCACAGCCGGCGGGCCTCGGCGCGCGAGGTGCCGGTCGCGGTGAGCGGGTTCCAGGCACCCGACGCGGCGTCAGCTTCCTGGTCCTCCACGGCATCCAGCAGATGTGCGAGGCGCCCGAAGAGGCGCCCGGCCTCGGCCAGCGGCTCGGCGTTCCCCGGCTTGCCCGCGAGTACGGCGGTGTGCGCGAAGGCCGCCGCGGTGGCCGTCTCGGTGGGCTCCGTGACCGTCAGCAGCGGGGTGCCGGGGCCCGCGAGCAGCTCGATGCCGGTCTGCCGGTCGACGGCGTCGACGAGCAACGCCGTGTCGAAGCCGAGCTGTGCGCCGGTCCGCGCGCCGGCGCGGTCCCAGCCCGCCGCCACCCTGCGCGCCGCCGCCGCCACCGGGCGCCGCTTCAACAGCCCGTCCCGGTCCGCGACGTGGTCGCGCACCTTGGCCGACGCCAGCACCAGCGAGACGGCGGCCGCCAGCCTGGCCCCCTCGCCCCGCGCGACCGGGGCGGTCCGCATGGCGCGCAGCGGGCAGGGGCCCGCCGTGCGGCGCTGTGCGGGGGTGCGTTCGGTCTGAGCCTCCGTCAGGACCGAGACGATCAGGCCGTCATAGTTCGTGACGATCCGAGCGAACTGTCCGTGATCGGACCGAAGTGCCAGACAGAGCCCGCAGAGATGGGCCATCCACTCGGCCCTGAGCCCGTCCGACAGTCGGTGGACGCAGGGCCTGACTATTCCGAACACGACGATCCCCCGGGTGTCGTTCAGCTGTGCGCCGCGCTCGGGCGAGGGCGCGCCGTGCATCGTACCGAGCGCCCCGTTCACCCGTACGTCCCCCATGTCACCCGTACGGCCCGGAGCATCATATTTTCTTTCTTCAGGGCCCTTAAGCAGGAGGAACCTTGACGAATCGCCACATCCTCTGCACCAGTACCGTCACGAATGGCCTGCGCGCCGCCTATCCCCTTGGCGCACGATCCGCATCATGGACGACCATAGGGATACGAAAGAGATGCGGAACGCCAAGGAACCGCGGTGAGAGGAGGCGTCCATGGGATCGGTGCGCAAGGCGAGTGCCTGGCTGGGCCTCGTAGAGGACAACGACGAGCGGTACTACGACGACGACGAGTACTCCGAGGGTGCACGGACCGGGACCGGACAGGCCTGGGTGACCGATCCGCGGGTGCGGGTGGTGTCCGAGGCGGCCGAGGAGACGGGCCGCCGGATCGCCACCGTGACCCCGGACAGCTTCCGGGACGCCCGGAGCATCGGTGAGCTCTTCCGGGACGGCGTCCCGGTGATCATGAACCTCACCTCCATGGACTCCGCCGACGCCAAGCGCGTGGTGGATTTCGCCGCAGGGCTGATCTTCGGGCTGCGCGGGTCCATCGACCGCGTCGCCACCCGGGTCTTCCTGCTGACCCCCGCCGACACCCAGGTCGTCAACGGCGAAGCCGCCGGCCGGCCGGCCGACGGCTTCTTCAACCAGAGCTGACGAGGCGCTCACCGAATCGGCCGGGCCGTTGTTCCGGACTACCGGAACGCGTCCAGGCCGGTGAGCGCCTTGCCCAGCACCAGCTGGTGCATCTCCACGGTTCCCTCGTAGGTGAGCACCGATTCCAGATTGGTCGCGTGCCGCATCACCGGGTACTCCAGCGAGATCCCGTTGGCGCCGAGGATCGTGCGTGAGGTGCGGCAGATCTCGATGGCCTCCCGCACGTTGTTCAGCTTGCCGAAGCTGACCTGTTCCGGGCGGAGCCTGCCCGCGTCCATCCGGCGGCCCAGGTGGTGGGCGAGCAGGATGCCCTTGTGGAGCTCGACGGCCATGTCCGCGAGCTTGGCCTGGGTGAGCTGGAAGCCGCCGATCGGCTTGCCGAACTGCTCCCGGGTCCGGGCGTAGTCGACGGCCGCCTCGAAGCTGGCCCGTGCGGCACCCATGGCTCCCCAGACGATTCCGTAGCGGGCGTGGCTGAGGCAGCTGAGCGGCCCGCGCAGGCCGGTGGCTCCGGGCAGCACCGCGTCGGCGGGCAGCCGTACCTCGTCGAGGATCAGCTCGCTGGTGACCGAGGCGCGCAGGGACCACTTGTGCCTGATCTCGGGTGCGGAGAAGCCGGGCGCGTCGGTGGGCACGACGAATCCGCGGATGCCGGTGCCGGCGGAGCCGTCGTCGGTCTGCGCCCAGACGACGGCGACCCCGGCGACCGAGCCGTTGGTGATCCACATCTTGCGGCCGCTGAGCACCCAGTCCTCGCCGTCGCGCTTGGCGTACGTGCGCATGCCGGCCGGGTCCGAGCCGTGGTCCGGCTCGGTCAGGCCGAAGCAGCCGATGATCTCGCCTGCCGCCATGCCCGGCAGCCACCGCTGCTTCTGCTCCTCGGAGCCGAAGCGGTGGATCGCGTACATGGCGAGGGAGCCCTGTACGGAGACGAGTGAGCGGATGCCGGAGTCGGCCGCTTCGAGCTCCAGGCAGGCCAGCCCGTACTGCACGGCGGTGGCGCCCGCGCAGCCGTAGCCCTGCAGGGACATGCCGAGGGCGCCGAGCGAGCCGAGTTCGCGGGCCAGCTCGCGGATGCCGGGCAGTTCGCCGTCCTCGTACCACTGCGCGATGTGCGGCAGGACGCGGTCGGCGGCCCAGGCCCGGACGGTGTCGCGGATCGCGAGGTCCTCGGGGCTCAGGAGGTCGTCGATGCCGATGGGGTCGCGGGGGTCGAAGGGCGGGAGCTTCGAGGACGGAGCGGTGGACATGAGGATGCGCCTCCGGCGGCTCGCAACGGTACGGAGAGGTCGGTACGGGACGCCGGAAACCAGCAGAGTGGGATACGGCGTCGTGCCGACGTTACGGCCCGGCACCGGAAACTAGCAGTGTTAGTTACGGGCGTCGTGCCGACGTTACGGCTCAGCGTGCCGTGCGTCCAGAGCCGGTCGCCTCCGCTGCCCGCCGCGCGCCCGGCAGCGGGAGCAGGGCCCCCGGCCGGTCCGCCGCCGGCGCTTCGTGGCCCCGGTGACCGCGGGAATCCCCGGCCTCCGGCACCTCGGCGGCCCGGCGGCCGTCCGGGGAATCATCCGGCTCGCACAGCGGCGGCGGGCACTCCATCACCCGGGGCAGCCGGAGCGCGGCGAGCGCCCCGAGCAGCAGCAGGGCGGCGCTGACCAGGAGCGTGACGTGCAGCCCGTGGATGAAGGCGTGCCGGGCCGTGGACCGCAGCACCCCGCCGAGCGGTCCTCCCAGTCGCGCGGCCACCTGATAGGCCTCACCGAGCGAGTGGGAGGCGGCGGCACCGGCGGAGGCGGGGACGCCCGCTTCGGGGAGCCGCGCGAGGCCCGGGGTGTACGCGGCGTTCATGACGCTGCCGAGCAGCGCGATCCCCATGCCCGCGCCCAGCTGGTACGAGGTCTCACCGATCGCGGCCGCCCCGCCGGCGCGGTCCGCGGGGGCCTCGCTGAGCATCGACTCGTACGCGCCGAAGAGCGTGGACTGGAGGCCGAAGCCGAGCACGACGAAGGACACCGTGAGCAGGCCGGGCCGGTCGTGCTGCCCCATCACGGTCAGCATCAGCACCGCGACGGCGGTCAGTACGAAGCCAAGGCCGACCATCCGGCGGGGCCCGACCCGGCGCAGGGTGTACGAACCGGTGGCGCCCGCCGCCATCGCGGCGAAGGTGAGCGGCAGCAGCCGCAGGCCGGTCTCCAGCGGGCTGAGCCCCAGGACGAGCTGGAGGTACTGGACGGCGATCAGCTCCAGGCCGACCAGGGCCAGCATGGCGAGGACGATGCAGCCCACCGCGGTGGAGAAGGCCGGCCTGGCGAACATGCCCATGTCGATCAGCGGGTGCGTGCGCCGCTTCTGACGGCGGACGAACGCGACGAGCAGCGCGGCCCCGATCAGCAGGGGCGCCAGCGTCGCCGGTCCGAGGACACCCTCGCCGGTACCCGCCCGCTTGACGCCCAGCACCACTCCGAGCACGCCGGCCGCGGCCATCAGCGCGCCGAGTACGTCCCAGGGGCCGTCGTCGCTGCCCCTGGACTCCGGGAGCAGCAGTCGGCCGACCGGGAGGAGCAGCGCCATCAGCGGGATGTTGATCAGGAAGACCGATCCCCACCAGAAGTGCTCGACGAGGAAGCCGCCGATGACCGGTCCGGTGGCGGCGCCGACCGCGGCGACCGCGGACCACACTCCGATCGCCACGGCCCGTTCGCGCCGGTCGGGAAAGACCTGCCGGAGGATCGACAGGGTGGCCGGCATGATCATCGCGCCGCCGACGCCGAGCAGGGCCCGCGCCGCGATCAGCACACCCGCGCTGTCGGCCATCGCGGCGACGGCGGAGGCGACCCCGAAGAGGGCGTAGCCGAGCAGGAGGACGCGCCGCCGCCCGACCCGGTCACCGAGGGTGCCGAAGAGGATCAGCAGCGAGGCGCAGACCAGCGGATACGCGTCCACGATCCAGAGCAGGCCGACGGCGCTGGGCCGCAGGTCCTCGGTGACGGCCGGGACGGCGACATGCAGCACCGTCGCGTCGAGCGCCACGAGCAGCAGACTGAGGCAGAGGACGACCAGGACGACCCATCGGTTGGCACCGTCGGCGGCTGCGCGCAGGCGGGCTCGGGCTGTGGTCGTCCCGGACATGCATCTACCTCCCAGAAGGTCCCTCGCGCTCGGCAGGCCCCCTGGGGATTCAGCGTCCGCTGTCCCTCCGGGCCCGGCATCGACGGGCGAGTGATGCGTCAGCGTACGCGAGTTCGGGAGGGCTACACGTGGCCCATCTCATACCGCCAACGGCCTCCGACTGTGGTGTACGCCATTGCCCGCGGCCTCGTCGACCTGCCTGGAGACCCCTCCCGACCTGCGCGGACCGGCTGTCCGGCGGTGCGCGGGACGGGCCCCGGGAGCGGTGCGGAGCGCTTGCCGAACGGCGGATGAAGGCGTCGAGTAACCGGATCGATACCGTCCGTTCCACCCCTCCGGGGCTCCCGGTACATGCACTTCGATATCCCGTGCGCTTTTACGTCAATATCCAAAAACCTCTCCGGCGCGAGTACCGAAGTAATAGAACGGAAGGAATCCAGGATTCTCCGGAGGGTCAGAAAAAACGACCGCACTGAGACATAGTCCACATCACATCGTCATCACAAAGCAGCCGGATCGACCAGGTCACCCACTCACTCGCTGTAACGTCGATTGGGTGCGTACCGACATCTTTGCCCGCCTGGACCGGGAGCCGGAACCGCCGAAGATAGAGACACCGCGGATGAGCCGTCACCGCATCGCTCTCTTCGGCGGGACGTTGGCGTTCTATCTCGCCATCGTCATTGCCGTGCTCATGTCGTCCTGGCTGGTGACCCTGGACTGGAAGGTCATGCTCTTCCGGCCCTACCAGCAGTGGCCCCAGATCCATGCCTTCCTCGACTACTACGTCGTACTCGGTCAGCGTGGCCCCACCGCCGTCATGGTCGCCTGCTGGCTCGGGTGGCGCTCCTGGCGGCAGCACACCCTGCGCCCCCTGCTGACGCTGGGCGCCTCACTGCTGCTGCTCAACGTGACGGTGGGAGCGGTCAAGTACGGCCTCGGCCGGCTCGGCCCGCACTACGCGACCCAGATCGGATCGGCCGAGCTCTTCGCCGGCGGCGATATATTTCCGTCCGGGCACACCGCCAACGCGGTCGTGACCTGGGGCATCCTCGCCTATCTGGCCGCCACCCCGCGGGCCAGGCGCTATCTCTCCGCGATGTCCGCGGTCGTGTCGCTCGGGGTCGGCCTGACGACCGTCTACCTCGGTACGCACTGGCTCAGCGACGTGGTGCTCGGCTGGGCGGCGGGGCTGCTGATCCTGCTCGGCCTGCCGTGGTGCGAGCCGATGATCACCCGGGCGGAGGACTGGATCTTCGCGGCCCGGGAGCGGCTCAGCGCCCGCAGCAGGCTCGTACCGGCCCCGCCCGTCGCGGCGGGCGACCGCCAGCCGGTTCCGGCCGGACAGCCGGCGGCTGCGGCGGTGGAGGCGACACAGGGCCAGGTCCGCCCGCCCGTCGCCACGGGCAGCCATCCGGCGGCGGTGGCGGTGGTCACGACGGCCACCGGCAGCCGCCCGCGCGCCCACACCACGCCCCCCGCGCACCAGGGCCACCCGGCCCGCTCGGAACGCACCCCGGTCACCCCGGCGGGCAGCCGCCGCCCCCCGCACGCGGACCGCACACCGCGCGGCGGCACGGCCCCGGCCCGGCCGGTGGCGGGCGGCTGACCGGGACGCGCAGACGCACTCCCCGCATGGGTGAAGGCCCCGACTCCGGTCGGGGCCTTCACCCATGTGTGCGGCGGGTACGGCCCCGCACCGGGCCGCAGGGGGCTGTACGGGGAGCTCGATTACGGGGAGCTCAGCCCACCCAGCAGCGCTTCACGACGCCGCCGTCGACCTCGAAGTTGATGCGGCCGCCCAGGAACTCCATGGTGATGACGGTGCCCGGCGGCAGAGCTCTGACCGTGGTCCAGCCTCGCTCCCGGGCCCTGCGCTCCGCGGTCTCGGCGCCGAGACCGACATATGCGCCGGGTGTGTCGTCGGGCTGGGCGGAAGGGGTCGGTATGGGTGCCATACCTCCCACCGTAGGCGGCCCGGGACGGCGGCGGAAGCCGGGGCGCCACCGGTCGCACGGCATCCTCACGTCCCTCACCGGTCACGCTTGTGTCACAGGATCACCACACCCGTTCCCGCCTTGCTCCGTCACCCGATCGCGCGATTCGGAACCGGACGCACAGTAATCACACAGGCCGGAAAACGATCGGCGAAGAGGCCTGCGAAACGGGCTGGATTTCCTTCGCCGGACGCCGTTGATTTCCCTCCCGAATATCCTCCCGTAAGCGAGAGACCCATCAGGAATTCATCCTTCCTTATCGCACCCTTATCTCATGCTCACAATATCCACACCATCGCACCGGGTCCGGCCGCGTGGTTCCGGCCGTATAGCCGACGGCCCGAATCACCCCGCTTTCCGACGCCGGAGCACCCGCTCCGGGCACCGGTACGACGGGGCGGCACGGGCGGGGTTCCCGTGGGCGCCCGGCGCCGTCCGGTCCGGGGCAGGGCCACGATCGAGCGCCACGATTTCCCGACTTGTCGGCGTATCACCGACCGGTCGGCTCCCCGGTTCGATTCCGTTCGCATTCTCGCGTGACCCCGGCAGCGGCTCACCCGTTGTCTTCTTCATGAGCCGGGAACCGCCCGGCGCACGTACCGAGTTCGAGGAGCCACCCGTGCCGCGCATGCTCGACGTCAGCGAGGACGTACGCGCCGAGATCGGCGACGCCGAAGCCGACCGGCTGCTCGTCGGCGACAACGCCCCCGGCAGTTACGACTGCACCTCCTGCCGCACCCCCGGCGACTCCGAGCAGGAACGCACCAGCACGGTGCTGTTCGTCGGTGACGAGACCGCGGTCCTCGCCTTCGCCCACGCGACCTGCATCCCCTCCCAGGTCGTCCAGGTGGCCGAGGAACAGCTGCAGGGCGCCGTGCGCAGCATCACCGGGAGCGAGCAGGACGTCCAGGGCGGGCCGAACCCCGAGCAGGCCGTGCTGGGGATCACCAGCGGCCTCGTCCTGATCGACGACGAACTCCACCCGGCCCTGGTCGTCGAACCGACCGGGGCGATCGCCCGGCCCGGCACGGACGGCAGCGGCGGCGACGAGTTCCTGCAACTGCTGCTGGAGCAGGGATTCCACCCGGTCCAGCGGATGGATCAGGTCCCCGAGGTACTGCACGGCTGGTCGATCCTGCTCGCCATGGGTCAGCTGCACGCGGTGCTCCAGCCGGGCACCGGCGGTGGCTCACCGGTGGCCTGGTGGCAGGCGCACGCGCCGCTCCAGGTGACCGAGGGCTGGCGGACCGCGGCCAACAAGTCGCAGACCGTGCTCGTCTACGCGGCCCCGGCCGGCTCGATCGGCCAGCAGCCCCGCGAGGACCTGCTGCGCGACGCCCTGGAGAAGGCCTCGGCGGGCGGCGTCCTGGTCGCCGCGGCGATGCCGCTGGCCGGTACCTGACCGTGTCCGGGCACTCCGGGGCCCCCGGGCGAACAGCTATTTCTCCGGCGCGCCCGCATCTCACGGGCGGCGGGGTCGTTGGCACATACGTGCACTCATACGACCCCTCCCACCAGCGTCCGAGCCCGATCCCTGCCATGCGTCCCGCGCAGGACCCATCGGGTGGCCCGTCCCGCACCCCGATCTACGACGCGCTGTACTCCGAGTACCGCCGGTCGTTCAGGGCGTTGCCGGGTGACCGGACCGGGGAGGAGAGCATGGGGCTCCCGAGTTTCGGCAGCGGGTTCTTCGGCTCCCGCGCCCCGCTGAGCGGCCACTCGGGCCATGGCGGCGCGGGCGGCGCGTCCGGTGGCACGGGCTCGGCCGCCGGGCACGGCAGCGGCAGCCCCGGTACGCACACCGGGAGCCTGGGCTCCTGGCAGCGCGTGGGACGGCACGCGGGGCGGGTACAGGCCGCGCTGCCACCGGGCTCCCGGGGAGCCTGAGCGTACGACTGAGCCCCGTACCACTCGTTCTGCGAGTGGTACGGGGCTCAGTCGTGTCCGGGGGCTCAGCGGCGCGGCCGGGGCGCTCCCGCGCCGGGGCCGTGCCGCCCGTCCGTCGGCTACTTGTTGCGGCCGCGCTTCTCGCGGACCCGCACCGAGATGTGGATCGGGGTGCCCTCGAAGCCGAACTCCTCGCGCAGCCGGCGCTCGACGAAGCGCCGGTAGCCGTGCTCCAGGAAGCCCGAGGCGAAGAGCACGAAGCGCGGCGGCTTGGTGCCCGCCTGGGTGCCGAAGAGGATACGGGGCTGCTTGCCGCCGCGGATCGGGTGCGGGTGCGAGGCGACGATCTCGCCGAGGAACGCGTTCAGCCGGCCCGTCGGAACGCGGGTCTCCCAGCCGTCCAGCGCGGTCTCGATCGCCGGGACCAGCTTCTCCATGTGGCGGCCGGTGAGCGCCGAGACGTTGACCCGCGGGGCCCACGCGACCTGCGCGAGCTCCGTCTCGATCTCGCGCTCCAGGTAGTAGCGGCGCTCCTCGTCGAGGGTGTCCCACTTGTTGAAGGCCACGACGATCGCACGCCCGGCCTCGACGGCCATGGTCACGATGCGCTGGTCCTGGACGCTGATCGACTCGCTGGAGTCGATCAGGATCACTGCGACCTCGGCCTTCTCCACGGCGGCGGCGGTACGCAGCGAGGCGTAGTAGTCCGCGCCCTCCTGGAGGTGGACCCGGCGCCGGATACCGGCCGTGTCGATGAACTTCCAGGTGATGCCGCCGAGCGTGATCAGCTCGTCGACCGGGTCACGGGTGGTGCCGGCCAGCTCGTTGACGACGACCCGGTCCTCGTTGGCCACCTTGTTCAGCAGCGAGGACTTGCCGACGTTCGGGCGGCCGATCAGCGCGATGCGGCGCGGTCCGCCGACCGCGGTGCCGAACGACTGGGCCGGGGCCTCGGGGAGCGCGTCCAGGACGGCGTCCAGCATGTCGCCGGTGCCCCGGCCGTGCAGCGAGGAGACCGGGTGCGGCTGCCCGAGCCCGAGCGACCAGAGCGCGGTGGCGTCCGCTTCGCCGCTCTGCCCGTCGACCTTGTTGGCGCAGAGCACGACGGGCTTCTTGGCCCGGCGCAGCAGCTTGACGACGGCCTCGTCGGTGTCGGTGGCGCCGACGGTGGAGTCGACCACGAAGACGACCGCGTCGGCCGTCTCGATGGCGTACTCGGCCTGGGCGGCGACGGAGGCGTCGAGCCCCAGCACGTCCTGCTCCCAGCCGCCGGTGTCGACGACCTTGAAGCGGCGGCCCGCCCATTCGGCCTCGTAGCTGACGCGGTCACGGGTGACGCCGGGCTTGTCCTGGACGACGGCCTCACGGCGGCCGATGATCCGGTTCACCAGCGTCGACTTGCCGACGTTGGGGCGGCCGACGACGGCGAGCACGGGAAGCGGTCCGTGACCGGCCTCACCGATCGCGCCCTCGACGTCCTCCGGGTCGAACCCCTCCTGCGCGGCGAGCTCCATGAACTCCGCGTACTCGGCATCGCCAAGCGCTCCGTGCTCGTGGTCCGAGCCGCCGGAGTGAATCTGGTCGTTCATGAAGTCCGTTCCTCTTTGCATCATCATCGATGGACCACGCAGCACGCGGTCCACTACTCAAGTCTTACCCAGTGCGCCCGGTGAGGCGTCTGGCCTGCTCCAGGTGGCCGGTCAGCCGGCCCTGGATCCGCACGGTCGCCTCGTCGAGCGCCTTGCGCGTGCGCCGCCCGCTGCCGCCCACCCGTCGCCCACCGCCACCCGTATACGAGCTTCGCACGCCCTCTTGCGCGTCAAACGCCTCGCCGAAGACGACATCGACGCGGCTGCGCAGCGGCGGCAGTGCTGATATCAACCGTCCGCGGCGCTCCGTGCTTCCCAGTACGGCCACGGGCACGATCGGCGCCCCGCTGCGTACCGCGAAGTACGCGAGCCCGGCGCGCAGCGAGGCGAAGTCTCCCTCGCCCCGGGTGCCCTCGGGGAAGATCCCGAGCACCCCGCCGTCCCCCAGCACGCCGAGGGCGTGGGTGATGGCGGTGCGGTCGGCGGTCGTACGGTCCACCTTCAGCTGACCGATTCCGCGCAGGAACGGGTCCAGGGGGCCGACGAACGCCTCTTTCTTGATCAGGAAGTGGACGGGCCTGGGCGCGGTGCCCATCAGCATCGGACCGTCGACGTTGTGCGAATGGTTCACCGCGAGTATGACGGGTCCCGAGGCTGGCACCCGCCACGCGCCGAGCACACGGGGCCTGAACAGCCCGTACATCAGCCCGATCCCGATGGAGCGCCCGACCGCCGCTCCGCGCAGCGTGGGCGCGCCCGCGGCTGGGCTCACTTCGCCGCCTGCTTCTCCCCGACGAGGGTGACGACGCACTCGATGACCTGCTTGAGGGTCAGCTCGGTGGTGTCCACCTCCACGGCGTCGGCCGCCTTGGCGAGCGGAGACGTCTTGCGGCCGGAGTCGGCGGCGTCCCGCTTGATCAGCGCCTCCTTCGTGGCGGCCAGATCGGAGCCCTGCACCTCTCCACTGCGGCGGGCGGCGCGCGCCTCTGGCGAAGCGGTCAGGAAGATCTTGATGTCGGCGTCGGGCAGCACGGTCGTGCCGATGTCCCGGCCCTCGACCACGATGCCCTTCTCCGCGTCCCTGGCGATGGTGCGCTGCAGCTCGGTGATCAGGGTGCGCACCTCGGGGACGGCGCTGACGGCGCTGACCTTGGAGGTGACCTCCTGGGTGCGGATCGGGCCGGAGGCGTCCTCGCCGTCGACGGTGATCGTGGGGCCGGCGGGGTCGGTGCCGGAGACGATGACGGGCTTGGCGGCCGCGGTGGCCACCTCCAGCGCGTCGTGCACGTCGATGCCGTTGTTCAGCATCCACCAGGTGATCGCCCGGTACTGGGCACCGGTGTCCAGATAGCTCAGGCCGAGCTGGGCGGCGACGGCCTTGGACGTGCTGGACTTGCCGGTGCCGGAGGGCCCGTCGATGGCGACGATCACTGCGGCCGGGGCGGTCCGGGCGGCGGCGCTTACGGTTTCCACGGTGGTGGACACCTTCCTGGTACACGGGGTGGGCGGGACGGGACGCGCGAACCCGCCCCGCACAAGGTTACCGAGTGTCGGCGCGGGCCCGACCACCCCTGTGGACAACCGCCTCCCGGCCCTTGGGCTACTGGCGGATCGACCAGCCGCGCTCGCGCAGTGCCGCGCTGAGGCCGGGGGCGGCGCTCGGCTCGACCATGAGCTGCACGAGGCCCGCCTGCTGGCCGGTGGCGTGCTCGATGCGCACGTCCTCGACGTTGACCCCGGCCCGGCCCGCGTCCGCGAAGATCCCGGCCAGCTCGCCCGGCCGGTCGCTGATCAGGACGGCCACGACCTCGTACGAGGCGGGGGCCGCCCCGTGCTTGCCGGGCACCCTGACCCGGCCGGCGTTGCCCCGGCGCAGCACGTCCTGGATGCCCTCGGTGCCCGCGCGGCGTTTGTCCTCGTCGGCGGACTGCAGCCCGCGCAGTGCGGTGACGGTCTCGTCCAGGTCGGCGGCGACCCCGGCGAGGACGTCGGCGACCGGTCCGGGGTTGGCGGAGAGGATGTCCACCCACATCCGGGGATCGGACGCGGCGATCCTGGTGACGTCCCTGATGCCCTGCCCGCAGAGGCGTACCGCGGTCTCGTCGGCCTCCTCCAGCCGGGCGGCGACCATCGAGGAGATCAGCTGCGGGGTGTGGGAGACGAGCGCGACGGCCCGGTCGTGGGCGTCGGCGTCCATGACGACCGGCACGGCCCGGCAGAGCGCGACCAGCTCCAGGGCGAGGTTGAGGACCTCGGTGTCGGTGTCTCGGGTCGGTGTGAGGACCCAGGGGCGGCCCTCGAAGAGGTCCGCGGTGCCGGCGAGCGGACCGGAGCGCTCCTTGCCGGCCATCGGGTGCGTGCCGATGTACGGGGCGAGGTCGACGCCGAGTGCCTCCAGCTCGCGGCGCGGGCCGCCCTTGACGCTGGCCACGTCGAGGTAGCCGCGGGCGACGCCCTCGCGCATGGCGGTGGCGAGCACGGACGCGGTGTGGGCTGGCGGCACGGCGACGATCGCCAGGTCGACCGGGCCCTCGGGGGCCTCGTCGATGCCCGCGCCGAGCGCGGCCGCCGTCCGGGCCGACTCCGGGTCGTGGTCGACGAGGTACACCGTGATGCCCCGTCCGGCGAGGGCGAGGGCCGCGGAGGTGCCGACGAGGCCTGTTCCGATGACAACGGCGTTTCTCACTGGGCGATGTCCTTGCGCAGGGCGGCGGTGGCGCCGAGGTAGACGTGAGCGATCTCGGACTTGGGGAGATAGGTCTCGATGTGGGCGAGGATCCGGACCACCCGGGGCATCGACCCCTCGATGTCCAGCTCCTGGGCGCAGATCAGCGGTACGTCGACGATACCGATCCCGCGCGCGGCGGCGGCCGGAAAGTCGCTGTGCAGGTCGGTGGTGGCCGTGAACCAGATGCTGATCAGGTCGTCCGGGACGAGGCTGTTGCGCTCCAGGACGGCTGTCAGGAGAGCGCCGACCTGCTCGCCCATGTGCCCGGCCTCGTCCCGCTCCAGCTGGACGGCTCCCCGGACCGCTCGTACCGCCACGTCGTGCTCCTCGCTTGTCCGTACCGCTTCGTGCTCTGCGTGCGCCGCCTGTGTGTTCCGGCTGTTTCAGCGTAGAGGGCCGGTGGGGTCCCGCGCCGGGCCGCCCTGTCCGTGAGACGCGTCGGTGGCGCCGGGTCCCGGAGCGGCCGTCCCGGGCTCTCGCGTACCCTCCCCGCATGATCAGTCCGTCCGACGAGGCGCTGGTGCGCGACCACACCGTCTACTCCTGTGTGATGGGCTCACGCGCCTTCGGACTGGCCACGGACGGCAGCGACACCGACCTGCGGGGGGTCTTCCTCGCACCGACCCCGTTGTTCTGGCGGTTCGAGAAGCCGCCGGCCCATGTCGAGGGGCCGGCCGACGAACAGTTCTCCTGGGAGCTGGAACGCTTCTGCGAACTGGCGCTGCGGGCCAACCCCAACGTGCTGGAGTGCCTGCACTCACCGCTGGTCGAACACGCCGACGCGACCGGCCGGGAGCTCCTCTCGCTGCGCGGCGCGTTTCTCTCCCGGCGGGCGCACGGAACCTTCGTCCGATACGCGATGGGCCAGCGCAGGAAGCTGGAAGCGGACGTACGCCAGCACGGGGAGCCGCGCTGGAAGCACGCCATGCACCTGCTGCGGCTGCTGACGAGCGGCCGGGACCTGCTGCGTACGGGCGAACTCACGATCGACGTGGGCGCGGCCCGCGACGGACTGCTCGCGGTCAGGCGGGGCGAGGTGCCGTGGCCGGAGGTGGAGCGGCGCATGAACAGGCTGGCCGAGGAGAACGACGCGGCGGCCGCCGACTCCCCGCTGCCGGCCGAGCCGGACCGGGCGCGGATCGAGGACTTCCTGATCCGCACCCGGCGGGCGTCGGCACTGGCCGGGGACGGTTCAGCCGGCTGACGCCGCGTCGAACCGCGCCCGCACCACCAGTCAGATGGGCCAGCACCTCGGCGCTGCGCATCAGATGGATGCCGGTGAGCAGCGCCCGGAAGGTGTAGAGCAGCGGTTTGAGCTCACCGGTCTTCTCGAAGAGCCGCCACTGGGTGTTGGCGAATCCGCGGTAGTGGTGCGCGTGGTTACGGGTGAGGACGGCCGGGGCGAGAGCCACCAGCTCCGCGTGCGCCGCGCTGGTGTGCGCGACCAGCGGGGAGAGCAGCTGCTCCAGTACGTAGCCGTTCGGCTTCAGCATCAGCCGGACGAACTTCCGCAGGTCGTGGGTGACCAGATCCATCTCCACGCCGTCCTGGTCCCACATCCTCGATCGGGTCTCCTCGGGCTCGCGCAGGCCGAGGAGATCGGCCGCGGGCAGGAGGTGGACCCCCCGCAGGTCCACATCCGAGTCCTTGGAGGGGAACCCGTACAGATGCGCCCCGGAGACCGTCGCGAACAGCAGCGGGTGGCGTTCCCCTGCGACGACCGGGCCGAGGTCTGTGACCGGCAGCCCGGCTTCCTTGAGACGCGTCATGTCCGTAGCCATGGCTCAGGAGTCCCAGAGCGCCCCCAGGGACAGCAGGTCGCTCCGGTACTCGATCCGCTCCGACCACTCCTTGGGCCAGGCTCCCGAGCCCAGGTGCGCCCCGGCGAGCGCGCCGGTCAGGCAGCCGAGCGAGTCCGAGTCGCCCCGGGTGCAGGCGGCGCGGCGCAGGGCGGTGACCGGTTCGCCGGGGAAGAGCAGGAAGCAGTGCAGGGCCGTGGCCAGGGCTTCCTCGGCGATCCAGCCGTCGCCGGTCGCCTCACAGGGATCGGTCTCCGGGGACGGGTCGCGCAGGGCGTCCTGGACGCGCTCCAGTGCGGTGAGGCACTCCTCCCAGCCCCGCTGGATGTAGAGCTCGGGCGAGGAGTCCCCGGCGTAGCGCCAGAGGTCCCCGAGCCAGCGGGTGAGGTAGGTCCCGCTGTTCTCGTACGCGTAGCTGCGCAGCTGCCCGATCAGTCCGACCGGCTCCGCGCCCTGCGCCAGCAGGTACACCGCGCGGGCCATCAGGTCGGAGGCGGCGAGTGCGGTGGGGTGTCCGTGGGTGAGGGCCGCCTGCAGCTGGGCGGCTCCGGCGCGCTGTTCGTCGCTGAGTCCGGGGACGAGTCCGATGGGGGCGACCCGCATGTTGGCACCGCAGCCCTTGGAGCCGGTCTGGCTGGCCTCCTGCCAGACGCGGTCGCTGTCGAGCATCCGGCAGGCGGTCATGCAGGTGCGGCCGGGGGCGCGGTTGTTGTCGGGCGAGTGGTACCAGTCGACGAACTCCTCGCGCACCGGGCGCACCAGCCGCATCGGGGTGAGCAGTCCCCGGTCCATGGCGGACCGGATGCCGCGCCCCAGGGCGAGGGTCATCTGGGTGTCGTCGCTGACGACCGCGGGCTTCGGCAGCCGCATCTGGCGCCACGGCCCGCACTTGGCGAGGATCGAGGGAACGTTGTTGAACTCGGTCGGGAAGCCCAGCGCGTCGCCGAGCGCGAGCCCGGTCAGCGCGCCGGTGGCGGCCTGTTTGGTGATGGTCCTGGTCACGATCACGTGCTTCTTCCTTCCGGTCGCAGCAGTGGGGGGTGCAGGGCGGTCGCGGCACCCGCCCGGTAGAGGGCGGCCGGTTTTCCCCGTCCGCCGGTACGGCGCGGTGACCCCTGTGCCGCCTGGACGAAGCCGGGCGTGGTGAGGACCTTGCGCCTGAAGTTGGGCCGGTCCAGCTCGACGCCCCAGACCGTCTCGTACACCTGCTGGAGCTCTCCCAGGGTGAATTCGGGCGGGCAGAACGCGGTGGCCAGGCAGGTGTATTCGAGTTTGGCGCCGATCCTGATCTGTGCGTCGGCGAGGATGCGGTCGTGGTCGAAGGCGAGCGCGCCGAGCTCTCCGGCGTCCCACCATCCGGCGCTGGCCGCGTCGCCGCCGCCGTGCGGTTCCGGCAGATCCGGTACGAGCGCGGCGTAGGCGACGGAGACCACGCGCATCCTCGGATCGCGGTCCGGGTCGCTGTACGTCGCGAGCTGTTCCAGGTGGAGGGCCGAGACGGTGTCCTCGCTCAGCCCGGTCTCCTCGGCCAGCTCCCGGCGGGCCGCGTCCTCGGCGGACTCGCGGGGCAGGACGAAGCCGCCGGGCAGCGCCCACCGGCCCTTGTACGGGTCCTCGCCCCGCTCGACGAGCAGGACGTGCAGCTGGGTGTCGCGGACCGTGAAGACGGCCAGGTCCACGGTGACGGCGAACGGTTCGAAGGCGTGCGGGTCGTAGCCCTCTGGCGCGGCGCCGCTCATCGCCGCTCCGGAAGGGGGTCGGCGAAGTGCCAGCCCCTGGCCAGCAGGGCGTCGACCGCCTCGACAGCCGTGGCCAGGCGCTGTTGGCGGCTTCCGGTGACTTCGATGAAGTTCCTTCCTGTTCGGGTGAGTTCGGCTCGGAGACGGTCGGTCATCAAGGGCCGCGGCTCCTCGCTGTGGCGCAGTCCGTCGTCCTCGAAGGCGACGCCCTCGTGGTCGGTCAGCAGCCACAGGTGAGGGGCCGGCCGGTCGGCCGCGCGCTCGACGAGCGGGTTGCGGCCACCGGCGTACCGCTCGTGCCGGACGGTGGCGGCGAAGGAGTCGGTGTCGCAGACGAGCACCGGGGATCCGGTGCGGGCGGCCGCCTCCTCCCGGGCGTTCCGGGCCTCTGCCATCAGCGGTAAGTCGTCGGTGGTGAAGGCGACGTCCTCCCGCTGGGCGCGGGGCCACCGGGCGCGCGGCGCGGCCGGCTTCTGTTCGCGGAACTCGCGCCCGTACCCGGCGACGTACCCGGTGAGCGCCCAGACACCACCGCGCCTGCGGTACTGGGCGGCCAGCGCGCGGGCCAGGGTGGTGGTGCCGGTGGACTCGGCGCCCAGGACGACGACCCGGCGGGCCAGCGCGGCCCGGACCGGCGGTTCGAGGAAGTCCCAGTAGCCCGCCGGGTCCGCGCGCACCGCGGTGCCGGAGACCGGGAAGACCGTGCGGTCCGGGTCGACGGCGACGGGTTCGGCGCCCAAGCGGCGGGCCAGCTCGTCCCCGTACGGCTCCGAGGTGAAGACGGCGTCCACGGGCTCGGGCACGGCCGCGGTGAAGAGCGCCGTGCGGGCGTCCCGGACCGCCGGGTCGCGGAGATCCGTCCGGGTGTCGTCGACGGCGCCGGCCACCGTCACGTCCGGGTGCACCTCGCGCATCCAGGCGACCCGGTCGGCGAGCGGGACGGATTCCGCCGAGGCGGCGCGGACCAGCACGGTCAGCCGCTCGCAGCGGTCCTGCGCGGTGCGGACGAGATGGTGGTGACCGGCGTGCGGCGGGTAGAACCTGCCGAGCACCAGGCCGTGCGCGAAGCGTTTCATGCCGCGTCCTCCGTGGACTCCCCCGGCCGGACGGCGCGACCGTGCCGCCGCTCGCGCAGGCCGGCCGGGGTTCCCGGGACCGTCACCAGGGGCTGCCGCAGGGGATCGAGGACGTTCGCGAGACTCACACCGCCTCCTTAATAGTCATTCTGACTATAAAGGTCGAACGCAGGTAGCAAAAGGCCCGCGGCCGGTTCCTGTCCGAAATTCGGAATCCAGGAACCGGCCGCGGGCCGTGAGCGGTGGAACGGAGGTCTACAGACCGACCTCGCGCATCAGCATGCCCACTTCGGTGTTGGTGAGCCGGCGCAGCCAGCCCGACTTCTGGTCGCCCAGCGGGATCGGGCCGAACGACGTCCGCACGAGCCGCTCGACCGGGAAGCCGGCCTCGGCCAGCATCCGGCGGACGATGTGCTTGCGGCCCTCGTGGAGGGTCACCTCGACCAGGTAGTTCTTGCCGGTGTTCTCGACGACTCGGAAGTGGTCGGCGCGGGCGTACCCGTCCTCCAGCTGGATGCCGTCCTTGAGCCGCTTGCCCAGGTCGCGCGGGAGCGGGCCCTGGATGGCGGCCAGGTAGGTCTTCTTCACGCCGTACTTGGGGTGGGTGAGACGGTGGGCCAGCTCACCGTGGTTGGTGAGCATGATGATGCCCTCGGTCTCGGTGTCCAGCCGGCCGACGTGGAAGAGCCGCGTCTCACGGTTGGTGACGTAGTCGCCGAGGCACTGGCGCCCGTCCGGGTCCTCCATGGAGGAGACGACACCGGCCGGCTTGTTCAGCGCGAAGAACAGGTGCGACTGGGTGGCGACGGTCAGACCGTCGACCTTGATCTCGTCGTGGTTCACGTCGACGCGCATGCCCTGCTCGACGACGATCTCACCGTTGACCTCGACGCGGGACTGCTCGATGAGCTCCTCGCAGGCGCGGCGTGAGCCCATGCCGGCCCTGGCGAGGATCTTCTGCAGCCGCTCGCCCTCCTGCTCGGCGCCCGGGTGGGTCTTCGGCGTCGAGATCTCGGGCTTGTTCGCGTACCGGTCGCGGTTGCGCTGCTCGATCTTGGCGTCGAGCTCGCGCGGGCGGGCGGGGGCGCCGTACGGGGCACGCCGGCCGCTGCTCTTCGAGCCGCCGGAGGCCGCCTTCGGGCCGCCCTTGGCGCCGCCGCGGGCCGCCGCGCCGCGGCCCTTGCGGGTGCCGCCGTCGCCGCCCGGCTTGTCGTTGCCCACGTCGTAGCGGCGCTCCTCCGGGCGGGGCCGGCGGGGACGCTGCTCCTGCTTGTCCTCGCGCTCGGAGCCGGAGACCCGGGGGTTCGGGTTGGTGTTCCGGCCGGTGCCGATGTTGTTCCGGCCGCCGCTGCCACCGCTCCTGGCTCCGCCGCTGCTCCTGCCGCCGCTGCTCCTGCCGCCGGCTCCGCCGCCACTCCTGCCGCCGCCGCTGCTGGCTCCGCCGCTCCTGCCGCCGGCTCCGCCGCCGCTCCTGCCGCCGCCGCTGCCGCTTCCGCTGTTCCTGCCACTGCTTCGCATCAAAATTCCGTCTTGTCGTCTGCGTGAGTATCCGGGGTGTCCGGTGCGTCCGGATCGAACGACGGCACACCCTCTAGCGTCTCAGCCTCGATCGCGTCCGCCTCCGGTAGGAAGGGCGCGAGCTCCGGGAGCTCGTCCAGGCCACGCAGGCCCATTCGCTCCAGAAAGTAGTTCGTCGTCCTGTACAGGATCGCACCTGTTTCGGGTTCCGCGCCCGCTTCCTCGACCAGGCCCCTCTGGAGCAGGGTCCGCATGACCCCGTCGCAGTTCACGCCGCGCACCGCGGAGACCCTGGAACGGCTCACCGGCTGCCGGTACGCGACGACCGCGAGGGTCTCCAGCGCCGCCTGGGTGAGACGGGCGTGCTGGCCGTCCAGGACGAAGCCCTCGACCGCCGCCGCGTACTGCGGCCGGGTGTAGAACCGCCAGCCTCCCGCGACCAGCCTCAGGTCGAAGCCGCGGCGCTGCTCGGTGTACTCGTCGGCCAGCTCCCGCAGCGCGTCCGCGACGGCCCGCCGGGGCCGCTCCAGCACCTTGGCCAGGTGCTCCTCGGTGGCGGGCTCGTCGACGACCATCAGCACGGCCTCCAACGCGGGCTTCAGGTCGAGGCCCGCGACGGCCGGTCCGGTGACGTCCTGCTCACTCATGCCTTCACGTCCTGCCGCTCGTCCCGCATGTCCGGTGCCTCCTGGTCGAACTCGTCCGTGACGACCGGCTCGGCCCCTTGCTCGCCGGCCCAGCGCACCATCAGCTCCCCCAGCGCCTCGTCCTGGTCCAGGACGACGGCCTTCTCCCGGTAGAGCTCCAGCAACGCGAGGAACCGGGCGACGACGGTGAGGGTGTCCTGGGCGTCCCCGGCCAGCTCCCGGAAGCTCATCTCCCCCGCCTCCCGGAGCCGGGCCATCACGATCCCGGCCTGCTCCCGCACGCTGACCAGCGGGGCGTGGATGTGGTCGACGTAGACCTGCGGCCGGGGCTTGGGCTGCATCGCCTTCACGGCCAGCTTCGCGAAGCCCTCGGCCCCGATGCTGATCACCACGTCGGGCAGCAGCTCCGCGTGGTGCGGCTCCAGCCCGACGGTACGGGGGAAGCGGCGGCCCTCCGATTCGAGCCGCTCGCTGAAGATCTCCGCGATGCGCTTGTACGCGCGGTACTGCAGCAGCCTCGCGAAGAGCAGGTCCCTGGCCTCCAGCAGCGCCAGGTCCCCCTCGTCCTCCACCTCCGCGGTGGGCAGCAGCCGGGCCGCCTTGAGGTCCAGGAGGGTCGCCGCGACGACGAGGAACTCGGTGGTCTGGTCCAGGTCCCAGTCCGGCCCCATGGCCCGGATGTGGACCATGAACTCGTCGGTGACCTTGGACAGGGCCACCTCGGTCACGTCCAGCTTGTGCTTGGAGATGAGCTGCAGCAGCAGGTCGAACGGCCCCTCGAAGTTCGCCAGCCGCACGGTGAACCGACCGTCGTCGGCCTCCGGGGCGGGAGCGGGGACGGGGACGGGGACGGGGACGGGGACGGCCGCAGGGTCCGGTACGGGAACGGGCGCGGGTTCGGGCTCCGGTACGGGGACAGGCATCGGATCGGGCGCAGGGACCGGATCGGGTTCAAGCACCGGATCGGCTTCAAGCACCGGATCGGGGACAGGCACCGGCACGGGCCCGCCGCCCGGCCCGCGGCCCAGTGGGCGGCGGGAGGTGCGGGCGGGCTCGTCGGGTGAGGGCATGGGGATCCAGGGTGCGGCGGGACACGGGCGGGCGGACGGCGGCCCGCCCTCCGGGGCAGGCTACCGGCGCCGGGCCCGTCAGCGGCCGCGCAGCCGCCGTACGAGGATGCTCGCGTCGCCCCGGGACTCCAGGTCGGCCAGGACGACGGCGACCGCCTCACGGACGATCCTGCCCCGGTCGATGGCGAGCCCGTGCTCGCCGCGCAGCACCAGCCGCGCGTGTTCGAGGTCCATCAGCTCCTCGGCGGAGACGTAGACCGTGATCTTCTCGTCGTGGCGCTCCCGGCCGCTGGGCCGCCGGTTCGCGCCGCGCCCGCCACCGCGTCTGCGCTGCTGCTGGACCACGGGCGCCGGAACCGGCTCCTGCGAGGACGGCGGCTGCGGACGGCGCCCGGCCTGTGCGGCCACCGCCATCCGGTCGTTCTCACCGCCGCGGCTGCGCGAATCGCCGGCGTCGGCCCTGGCCGCCGAGTGCTCCTCCTGCGCGGAGGGGGCGGCCGGGGCCTCTGAGCCTGGCGCCGGGGCGTCGGCCCCGGAGTCGTTCTCGCCGCCGGCCGGTGCGGGCACCCGGGCGGCCTCGCCGTTCGCCTTGCGCCGCCGTTCCGCGGGGGACGAGGACTGCAGCCCCATCCCCCCGGTGGTACGGAACAGTTCGTCGGCCCCCGGCAGACTCACTCGGCGTGACACCGGGCGAGCACCTCCCTGGCGAGCTGGCGATAGGCGGCGGCACCGACCGAGTTGGAGGCGTACGTGGTGATGGGCTCGCCGGCGACCGTGGTCTCCGGGAAGCGGACCGTGCGCCCGATGACCGTGTGGTACACGTGATCGTCGAAGGCCTCGACGACACGCGCGAGGACCTCGCGGCTGTGCACCGTACGGGAGTCGTACATGGTGGCGAGGATGCCGTCGAGCTCCAGTTCCGGGTTGAGCCGCTCCTGGACCTTCTCGATGGTCTCGGTGAGCAGGGCCACACCTCGCAGCGCGAAGAACTCGCATTCGAGCGGCACTATCACCTTGTGCGCGGCGGTCAGCGCGTTCACGGTGAGCAGGCCCAGCGAGGGCTGGCAGTCGATCACGATGTAGTCGTAGTCGGCCATCAGCGGCTTCAGGGCGCGCTGCAGGGTGGATTCCCGGGCCACCTCGCT
This sequence comes from Streptomyces sp. NBC_00341, assembly GCF_041435055.1. Taxonomy (NCBI): domain Bacteria; kingdom Bacillati; phylum Actinomycetota; class Actinomycetes; order Kitasatosporales; family Streptomycetaceae; genus Streptomyces; species Streptomyces sp. NBC_00341. The sequence continues at coordinate 1,704,788 of NZ_CP108002.1, forward strand.
GACCAGCTGGACCTCGGCGGCCGACAGGTCGATGTTGCTCGGCAGCAGGTCCATGTTGGGCACGGCGGTCTTCAGGAGGACCTCGTCGGCCGCCATGCCCCGCTCCATGAGCAGGTTGTAGACGGTGAGGTCGAGCTCCATCGGGTTCACGCCGAGACCGACCGACAGGGCTCCCTGCGGGTCGAAGTCGACGAGCAGGACCCGCCGCCCGTACTCCGCGAGCGCGGCACCCAGGTTGATGGTCGACGTGGTCTTGCCGACGCCGCCCTTCTGGTTGCACATCGCGATGATCTTGGCGGGGCCGTGATCGGTCAGCGGGCCCGGGATCGGGAAGTACGGCAGGGGCCGGCCGGTCGGGCCGACTCGCTCGCGGCGCTGCCGGGCGGCGTCGGGCGCGAGCGTGGCCGCGTACTCCGGATCGGGCTCGTACTCGGCGTCGGGGTCGTAGAAGCGCCCCTGGGGCGCCTCGTCGAAGTCGGCGAAGTGGGCGGTGTCCCGGCCACTCTCGTTGCCGGCCATGGCGTTCACGTGTAGGCCGTCCATCATCTGGGGGGCTGTCGTCATGTGCTGGTGGGTGGCGAAGGTGCGGACAGCGACGGAGCCGACAGCCTCCAGCCCGTTCGGGCCCTGGCCCCGTGCAGGCATCCCTGGTTGAACACCCCCGGGAGTAAATGTCGACTCATTCACAAGTCGTCTTACCTCCTTGGACGTGACCAGGAAACTTATCGATAGGTCAGCGTGGCACCATGCCGACGATTGGCGACTCTATGGCGTGTCACCGGTTCGCAGCAACACAATCCGCCGGACCCGGCCCGATGTGTCGGCAATCGAACACCCCGCTGTCAAGGGCGCGCAGCCCTCCGGGCGTACTTTTCGCGGGTGCACGAATCGGTTAAAGGGTTACGTTCGAGGCGAGTTGCGCGGGGTCCGACAGGGGCCCGGCATGCGTCCGGCCGGACCTTGCTCGGCAAGGTCCGGCCGGATGCGCGAGGTTGACGGGAGGGGTTGACCCTCAGCCGAGAAGCGTGCTCAGTTCGACGTGGTCGAGGCCGTGCGCCTCCGCCACCTCACGGTAAACGACCTGCCCGTCATGGGTGTTGAGCCCCTTGGCGAGTGCGGCGTCACGGCGCAGCGCCTCGGCCCAGCCCCGGTTCGCGAGCTCCACGATGTAGGGAAGCGTCGCGTTGGTGAGGGCGTACGTGGAGGTGTTCGGCACCGCGCCGGGCATGTTGGCGACGCAGTAGAAGACCGAGTCGTGAACCATGAAGGTCGGCTCGGCGTGCGTCGTCGGGTGGGAGTCCTCGAAGCAGCCACCCTGATCAATTGCAATGTCGACAAGTACACTTCCGGGCTTCATCTTGGCGACGAGCTCGTTGGTGACCAGCTTCGGGGCCTTCGCGCCGGGGATGAGTACGGCGCCGACGACGAGGTCCGCCTCGACGACGGCCTTCTCCAGCTCGAAGGCGTTGGAGACGACCGTCTGCACCTTGGTGCCGAAGATCCGGTCGGCCTCGCGGAGCTTGTTGATGTCCTTGTCGAGCAGCGTGACGTGGAAGCCGAGACCGACGGCGATCTGGGTGGCGTTCCAGCCGGAGACGCCGCCGCCGATGATGACGGCCCGCCCGGCCGCCGTACCCGGGACGCCGCCGGGCAGCACACCGCGGCCGCCGACCGAGCGCATCAGGTGGTACGCGCCGACCTGCGGGGCCAGCCGGCCCGCGACCTCGGACATCGGGGCGAGCAGCGGCAGCGCGCGGTTCGCGGTCTCGACGGTCTCGTACGCGATGGCGGTGGTGCCGGACTCCAGCAGCGCGTCCGTGCAGGCGCGGGAGGCGGCGAGGTGGAGATAGGTGAAGAGGGTCTGACCCTTGCGAAGGCGGTGGTACTCCTCCGCGACCGGCTCCTTGACCTTCAGCAGCAGGTCGGCGGTGGCCCAGACCTCGTCGGCGGTGGGCAGGATCCGCGCCCCGGCCGCGACGTACTCCTCGTCCGTGATGGACGAGCCGGCGCCGGCGCTCTCCTCGACGACGACCTGGTGGCCGTGGCGGACGAGCTCGTGCACACCGGCAGGCGTGATCGCCACGCGGAACTCGTTGTTCTTGACTTCGCGGGGGATGCCGACCTTCACGTCGATCACGGTCCTTGACTCAGAGGGGTCACCCGGGCATAGCAATACATACCCGGATAGACGCAGCATAAATGGAGACACCGCGAACACCCGCGGCAGAGCCAGTCTAATGAAGGGCTTCCCGCTGTCTAGCCTTACAAAGCATTAATTTTCCGTCGCCGGACTACGGATTTCGTAGGCTGCGCTCCCCTCACCCAGCAATCTGTCGGCTGTACCCCGGTGCAGCCCCGCGGCTGCGGGGTCACCGAGCCGGTCCAGCGTGTCGGCCAGCCGCAGCTCAAGGGCGGCCTGCAGCCGTACGTCCTTGGCCTGCCGCGCCCACTGCACGGCCTCCCGGCAGGTCTGCAGCGACTCCTGCGGACGGCCCGCGTACTCCTGGACCCGGGCGACCTCGCTGAGCGCCCGCGCCTGGGCGGGCAGGTCACCGAGCCTGCGGTAGCCGGCCGCCGCGGCGCGCCAGTTCCGCAGCGCCTCGCCGTACCGCCCGGCGTAGGTGTGGACCGTGCCCAGGCGCCCGTAGAGCCGTGCCTCGTCGGCCTTCTCCCCCGCGGTGAGCCGCTGCGCGAGCGCCCGGCCGTACCAGTCGGAGGCCCGGTGGAAGTCGCCCAGCTCCGCGTAGGCGCCGCCCACGGATTCCATCGCCCGCCCGGTGGCGTACGGGTCCTTCGCGGCCCGTCCGGCATCCAGCGCGGCCCGGTAGCGGGCCAGCGCCTCCCGGGTCCGGCCGGTCCCGGCGTCCAGGTCCGCGAGGTTGAGCAGGGCGGCGGCCCGCTCGCGCGGCAGCTCGCGCCGCTCCGCGACGGCCAGTACCAGACCGTGCAGTCCGTACAGCTCGGGCGCGGCCGCCTCCGTACCCTCGTGCACCGCCAGCGCCCGCACCAGTGCGGCCACCAACCGCCTTGCGAGCGTGTCGAGTTCGCCGTCCTGCACGGCGATCCGGGCGGAGGCGAGCAGGGCCGGGCGGCGGATCCGCAGCCATTCGGCGGCGGCCTCGGGGCCGGGGAAGCGCAGGGAGCGCGGCAGCCCGGCGAGCCTGCGCCGGGCCGGGGAGCCCTCGGGTTCGGTGACCGCGCGGCAGGACTGGAGCAGGCGCACGGTCCGCTCCAGCATCCTCGCCTGCGCGAGCTGGATCTCGGCCGGGCGGTCCCGGTCCTCCAGCAGCGCCCGCAGCAGCGGGGCAAGGCAGCCGGGCACCTCGTACAGCGGCCGGCCCGCCCCGTTGCTCCGCAGCACGCCGAGGCGCACGAAGTCGTCGAGCGTGGTCTGGGCGGCCGAGACGGAGCAGCCGGCCAGCGCGGACGCGGTGTGGGCGTCGGCGAGTCCGGCGGGGGCCAGCGAGAGCAGTCGCAGTATCCGGGCGGCGGTCGGCGGCAGCGAGTCGTGGATCAGCCGGAAGGCGCGGGCCAGCGGACGGGCGCCGGTGGACTGTTCGGCGTCGTCCGGCAGTTCCCGCAGCTGCTTGGTGACGTCGGCCACCGAGGCCGTGGGGTGCGCGGCCAGCCAGCCCCCGACCATCACGAGTGCGGCGGGCTGGCCGCCGCACTCCTCGGCCAGGGTCTCGGCGGTCCGCGGGTCGACGGTGATGCGGACCTGCCCGATGGTGCGGGCGAGCAGCTGGACCGCGGGGCCCGCCTCCAATCCGCCGATGGTGCAGGGCCGGACGCCGGGGATGCCGGTCAGCGGGCCCTGTGCGGTGGCGACGACCAGGCAGTCCGGGTTGTCCGGGAGCAGCGGGTCGACCTGTTCGGCGTCCGGCACGTCGTCGATCAGCAACAGGACCCGGCGTACGGCGAGGGCCTCGCGCACCATCTCGGACAGCTCGTCCTCGTCCGCGCCGGGCGGCCCCGCCACGTCGAGCTGGCCGAGGAGGTCCCGGGCGGCGCGCTCGGTGGGGACCGGGGCACCGCCGGGTTCGGTGAGCCGGACGCGGAGCAGGCCGTCGGGATAGTCGCCGGTGCCGAGCAGTCGCCGGGTGAGCTCGCCGGCCAGCGCGGTGCGGCCGGAGCCGGGGCGGCCGGCGATCAGCAGGACCCGGGCCCGGCCGCTCTTGCGACCGGCCATGGTGTCCAGTCCGGCCCGTTCGATGTCGGCCCGGAGTTCCTTCAACTCGCGCTCGCGCCCGAAGAATTGGGATGGCTCGACGGTGGCCGGCTCCTCGGTCCCCGCAGCCTCGGCCGGGTCGCTGGTGTCCACCGCCTGATCCGTCACGGGCCACGCTCCACTTCGCTGCACGCGTCGCCCGCCGGGACTCCGGTCAGGGCATTCCGAGCGTAGTTCAGGCGGGTGGGCGAATCCGGTGGAGCGCGGCGGACAGGTCCCCCGATCGGATCAGCGTTTTTTCCGACCGGGGGCCATTCCGGTTCCCCGACGTGCCGTCAGGCCTCGAACGGCCGGGCGGGCCAGGGCGCCTCTGCGGGCCGCAGCGATTCGACGCCGTCGCCCGCGAGCGCCGCGGCGAGCGAGAGCACTCCCACCACCAGGCAGCTGTTGTGCAGATCCCCGGCGAGCACACCGCGTACGAGGTCCTGGAGCGGCACCCGGGCCAGCTCCATGTCCGCCTCCTCCTCCGCGACCTCGAAACGCTCGCCGTCCGCCTCGGAGATGTTCCGGGCGAGGAAGATCCGTACGGCTTCGTCGCAGCCGCCGGGCGTGGTGTAGACGTCGGTCAGCACCCGCCAGTCCTCGGCCTTGACGTACGCCTCCTCGTACAGCTCGCGCTGCGCGGCGTGCAGCGGGTTCTCACCGGGGACGTCGAGCAGTCCGGCCGGGATCTCCCACAGCTTCTGGCGCACCGGGTGGCGGTACTGGCGCAGCACCAGGACGCGGCCCGCGTCGTCGAGTGCGAGCACGGCGACCGAGCCGGGGTGCACCTGGTAGTCGCGGCCGTGGACGGATCCGTCGGGCATCACCACCTGGTCGGTGCGGACGCTGGTCTTGTTGCCCCGGAACGGCGTCTCGGTCGCGGTGACCGGCCATTCCTCGGGCGTGTCCTGGAAACCCATCTACGTCCTCCCACAAAAAACAGTGACCGGGGTACCCGTCCTCGAAGGACGCGTACCCCGGTCAACCGTAACGCCTGCGGAGGTGCCGTTACTTGCTCGGCGCGGCTTCCGTGGTGCTGCCCGTCTTGCGCGCGACGGCCGCCTTCACCAGGCCCGCGAACAGGGGGTGCGGGCGGGTCGGGCGGGAGCGCAGCTCCGGGTGCGCCTGGGTGGCGACCAGGTAGGGGTGGACCTCGCGCGGGTACTCGACGTACTCGACGAGCTTGTTGTCCGGGGAGGTGCCGGAGAAGACCAGACCGGCCTTCTTCTCCAGCTCGGCGCGGTAGGTGTTGTTGACCTCGTAGCGGTGGCGGTGGCGCTCCTCCACGTACGGCTGGCCGTCGTACGCCTCACGGACCAGCGAGCCCTCGGCGAGCTTCGCCGGGTAGAGGCCGAGCCGCATGGTGCCGCCGAGGTCGCCCGCGCCCTCGACGAACGCCAGCTGCTCCTCCATCGTGGAGATGACGGGGTGGCCGGTGGCGGCGTCGAACTCGGTGGAGTTGGCGTCGGGGATCTCCGCGAGGTTGCGCGCGGCCTCGATCACGATGCACTGGAGGCCGAGGCAGAGGCCGAGCAGCGGCACCTTGTTCTCACGGGCGTACTGGATGGCGCCGACCTTGCCGATCACACCGCGCTCGCCGAAGCCGCCGGGGATGCAGATGGCGTCGACGTCACCGAGCTGCGTCCTGGCGCCCGCCGGGGTCTTGCAGTCGTCGGAGGCGACCCACTTGACCTTGACGCGGGCCTTGTTGGCGAAGCCGCCGGCCCGGATGGCCTCGGTGACCGAGAGGTAGGCGTCGGGGAGGTCGATGTACTTGCCGACCAGGGCGACGGTGACCTCGTGGTCGGGGTTGTGGACGCGGTCCAGCAGATCCCCCCAGGTCGTCCAGTCGACGTCCCGGAACGGCAGGTCGAGCTTGCGCACGACATAGGCGTCCAGGCCCTCGGAGTGCAGCACCTTGGGGATGTCGTAGATCGACTTGGCGTCGGGGCAGGCCACCACGGCGGCCTCGTCGACGTCGCACATCAGTGAGATCTTGCGCTTGATCGCGGTCGGCACCTCGCGGTCGGCCCGCAGCACGATCGCGTCCGGCTGGATACCGATGTTGCGCAGCGCCGCCACCGAGTGCTGGGTCGGCTTGGTCTTCAGCTCGCCGGACGGGCCGATGTAGGGCAGCAGCGAGATGTGCACGACGAAGACGTTGTCCCGGCCCACCTCGTGGCGGACCTGGCGGACGGTCTCCAGGAACGGCAGCGACTCGATGTCGCCGACCGTGCCGCCGACCTCGGTGATGACGACGTCCACGTCGTCGGTGGCCATGCGGCGGATGCGGTGCTTGATCTCGTTGGTGATGTGCGGGATGACCTGCACGGTGTCACCGAGGTATTCGCCTCGCCGCTCCTTGGCGATGACCTGCGAGTACACCTGGCCTGTAGTGACGTTGGCGGAGCCGTCCAAGTCAACGTCGAGGAAGCGCTCGTAGTGTCCGATGTCCAGGTCGGTCTCGGCGCCGTCGTTGGTGACGAACACCTCACCGTGCTGGAAGGGGTTCATCGTGCCCGGGTCGACGTTCAGGTACGGGTCGAGCTTCTGCATGGTGACCCGAAGGCCGCGCGCCTTGAGCAGGGCACCGAGGCTGGAGGCAGTCAGACCCTTGCCGAGGGAAGAGGCGACACCCCCGGTGACGAAGATGTGCTTGGTCGTCGTGGATGTGGGCTGCATAGCCAAAGGGGGCTCCCGTGGTCGCGATCGTGAGGTGCGTACCGGCTTTGCCGTCCGGAGATTCCGGAGGCGCCGTCGCTGCGGTTCGGGGGCCTCGTCTGCTGTTGCCAGACGACCACCGGTCCACGGGCTACCAGGGTATCAGCGACCAGGGGAGCCTGCTTCCGGCCACTCCGGGCACAGTCACCACACATGTTCCCCGCATGTCTCTCACGCCCCACCCGTTCGGCTCATCTCTCTTGCCGGGACCGTCGCGCGGATCACCCAGGTGCGTCGTATCCTGCTCGGACACTCGCTCCGGGCGAGGTATGAACGCGCAGATTCCCCCACCTCAACCCCTAGCAACGACCTCTTGACCCGCAGTAAGGGCCCTACGGGGCGACATGGCCGTTCGACTGGAGATGCACGTGGCCGGGCGCATCGAGGATTACGCACTCATCGGAGACATGCAGACCGCTGCCCTGGTCTGCCGGGACGGTACAGCCGACTGGCTGTGCCTGCCCCGCTTCGATTCACACGCCGTGTTCGCCGGCCTTCTGGGCACCGAGGAGCACGGCTTCTGGCGCCTCGGGCCCCGCGCCGAGGGCGAACAGCCGCTCCCGGCCGACCGGCGCCGATACCGCGGGGACTCACTGATCCTCGAATCGGAGTGGGACACGCCGCGCGGCACGGTCCGGGTGACCGACTTCATGCCGCCGCGTGACGGTGCCCCGCAGCTGATCAGGATCGTGGAGGGCGTCAGCGGCCGGGTGCCGATGCGCTCGGAGCTGCGCATGCGGTTCAGCTACGGGCGGGTCACCCCGTGGGTGCACAAGGTGGACGGCCGCACGGTCGCCGTCGCGGGCCCCGACTCGGTCTGGCTGGACACCACGGCCGAGACGTTCGGCGAGAACCTCACGACGTACTCGGACTTCACCGTCGCCCCGGGTGACCGGATCGCGTTCACGATCAGCTGGCAGCCCTCGCACCGCGAACCGCCCGCGCTCCCGGACCCGGAGGGTTCGCTGGAGGCGACCGCGGACTTCTGGCGCGAGTGGGTCGAGCAGTGTACGTACCACGGCCCCTACCGCGAGGCCGTGGTCCGCTCGCTGATCACGCTCAAGGCCCTGACCTACGCCCCGACCGGCGGCATCGTCGCCGCGCCCACCACCTCGCTGCCCGAGGACATCGGCGGCTCCCGCAACTGGGACTACCGGTACACCTGGCTGCGCGACGCCGCGATCACGCTGTCCTCGCTGCTGCGCACCGGCTACCGCGAGGAGGCCCGTGCCTGGCGCGAGTGGCTCCTCAGGGCGGTCGCGGGCGACCCCGAGAACCTGCAGATCATGTACGGGATCGCGGGCGAACGGGAGCTGGGCGAGGCCGAGCTGGAGTGGCTGCCGGGTTACGAGCAGTCGGGCCCGGTCCGGGTCGGCAACGGCGCCGCGGGCCAGCTCCAGCTGGACGTGTACGGCGAGGTCACCGAGGCCCTGCACCTCGCGCACATGACCGGCCTGACCCGCAACGACTACGCCACCGGGCTCCAGCTCAAGCTGATCGAGTACCTGGAGAAGCACTGGGAGGAGCCGGACGAGGGCATCTGGGAGGTGCGCGGGCCGCGTCGGCACTTCGTGCACTCCAAGGTGATGGCCTGGGTGGCGGTCGACCGGACGATCAAACTGATCGAGGCCGGGGACGCGGAAGGGCCGCTGGAGAAGTGGCGCGATCTGCGCGACGACATCCACCGCGACGTCTGCGAACGCGGGTACGACAAGGAGCGCAACACCTTCACCCAGTCGTACGGGTCGAAGGAGCTGGACGCCTCCCTCCTGCTGATCCCCCAGATGGGATTCCTGCCGCCCGACGACAAGCGGGTCATCGGCACGATCGAGGCGATCCAGCGGGAGCTGTCCACGGAGGACGGCTTCGTGCTCCGCTACCCCACGACCGGCGGGGACGCCGGTGTGGACGGTCTGGAGGGCGACGAGGGCGCGTTCCTGGCGTGCTCGTTCTGGCTGGCCGACGACCTGGCGATGATCGGCCGGGTCGACGAGGCCCGCCAGCTCTTCGAACGGCTGCTGTCCCTGCGCAACGACCTGGGCCTGCTGGCCGAGGAGTGGGACTCCCGGCTGCAGCGCCAGGTGGGGAACTTCCCGCAGGCCTTCAGCCACGTGCCGCTGATCGACACGGCACTGCGGCTGACGGCGAGCGGGGCGTACGTGGGCTGACGGTCCTGTGGGATCCCAGATCCCGTGTCCTCGTCCCAGCGGTGGTGTCCACCGCGTGGCCAATAGGACAGGGGGCTGGGATTCATGCTCCGTGAGCCCCTCTTTGTGTACAGGACCGCCCCGGTCGGCGTCTGCGTACGCGGCCGGGGCAGGACCTCGGCGTCCGGCGGCCAGTGGGGCCGCCTCGGAACGCGCGGGGTTGATGGTCCGATGGGTACAGCGGTGGCCACGCCGGTACGGCTGAGTGTCCGGCGTGGTGACGAGTCCGTGGTGGAGGACCTGGAGTGGCCATCGGTGCCGCTCGGGCTGCTGCGGCAGGCCCGGCCGTGGCGGACGTTCCGCTGGTTCAAGGGGCAGCAGCACTATTCGGGCACGTATTGGTCGGCGACCGTGGGCGATCATCTGATCTACGAGTCGCGGCTGGAGCTGGGGCGGCTGTTGTCGCCGGCTTCGCTCCCGAGGTGCGGCAAATCGTCGCCCAGCCGTTCCTGCTCAAGGCCGGCGTTGATGGCAAGGTCCGCAAGCACATCCCGGACTATCTGCTGCTGACGGATGACGGTCCGGTGGTCGTGGACGTCAAGCCGCGGCACCGACTTGAGAAGCCGGAAGTCGCTTTCACCTTCGCCGGGACGCAGGAGGCCGTGACTTCGCGCGGATGGCAGTACGAGGTGTGGAGCGAGCCGGATCCGCACGTGCTGGAAAACGTGGATCAGCTCGGCGCGATCGCAAGTCAGCAGCTCGCGCAGTGACATCCTGGCCAGCCGGTCGCGCCCGTCCTTGAGGACGACCTCACGATAGGTCGGGCCCGTCTGCCGCCGATGACGAGGACCTCGCGGCCCGCACGGCCCTGATCACGAGAGTTGGAAGACTGCGTCGCGAGATCGGACACCCACTTCTCACTCGTACAACCACGGCATCACCGATGAAACTGACCCAGATCGGTGAAGCCGTAGTCGCTGCGATCCACGCCACGGGGCCACGGAACCAAGGATGGCTGCGTGCCGACCTACGGGACAGCCCTTAGCTCGGCCCGGCTCAGCTTCCGGCCATGGCGATGACCAGTTTGCCGCCCTTCGGGCGCTGCTCGCGCTCCAGCTCCGTCAGGGCGGGAATCGCCTCGGCCAACGGGACCGTACGGGCGATGGGCAGGCGCAGGGTCCGGGCCACCTCCTCCAGGTCGGCGGTCACCGGCCGGCCCATCATCGCCCGGAACGGGCCGGGCAGTGCGCTTCTGATCATTTTGGCCGGGGTCGGGACGATGTCGACGATGGTTCCGCCGGGCTTCAGCAGCGTTCGGGCCGCAGCGAAGGGAAGCATGCCGGGCGTGTCGAGGACGAGATCGAACCGTTCCGCGAGGGCGGCCGGGTCGAAGCCGAAACCCACGACCGGCTCGACGCCGAGCTCGTGGGCCTCGTCGGCCGCAGGGTTGCGGCAACTGCCGGCGACCGAGGCTCCCCGCGCCCGGGCGAACTGGACGGCGGCCCGGCCCACCCCGCCCAGGCACCCGTTGACGAAGACCGCCTGCCCGGGACGGACCTCCGCCGTGGCCTGGTAGGCGGTCACGCCCACGGTCGGCAGCGCGGCGGCCTGCTCGTACGAAAGGTCCACCGGTTTGAGCACGACCGCCTTCTCCGGGACCGTCACCATCTCGGCGAACGCCCCCGCCTGCCGGAAACGAGCCCCGCCGAGTACCGCGTCGCCGGCCTTCAAGCGGGTGACGCCGGCGCCGACCGCCTCGACGACTCCGGCGAAGTCGTGCCCCATCGCCCGGGGAAAGGAGCGACCGGTCATCAACTTCATCTCGCCGTTGCGCATCTTCCAGTCCAGCGCGTTGGAAGCCGCCGCTCGGACGCGGACGAGAACCTCATCCGGACCCGGGCGTGGTGGCTCGAACTCAGCGAGCCGCATCACCTCCGGGCCGCCGTAGCAGTCGTATTGAAGGCGCTTCACGAGGCGTATTCGTTCGAGATCTCGGTGGCGTAATTCTTCCAGAGCGGTTGCATGGTCTCGGCGTTGACCGGCTGCCCGGAATCGATCATGGCCTTGAAGTCGCGGAAGTACTGCACATACAGGTCCGGCGTGAAGGTGTTCAGCATGACCGCGTTCTCGTCGCCGACGTTGGCGAACGTGTGCGGCGCCCCGGTCGGCACGATGACCCAGGTGCCCGGCCCTGCGTCGTATTGGTCCTCGCCGACGGTGAACCGGAAAGTTCCCGCCAGCACGTAGAAGCCCTCGTCATGCTGGGCGTGGCGATGCTGCAACGGGCTCGGGGTGCCCGGCGGAATGGTGACCTCGGCGAACCCCAGCCGGTGGTCGGTGTGCTCGCCGTTCTCCAGGATGCGGATCTGCTGCGCCCCGCTGCCGAGGATCTCGCCCTCACCGGGGCGGACGATGTTTACCTTCGCCACGACTTCTCCTATTGCTATTGCCTGCCTTGGTCACCACCATCCTTGTCCGGGCCGGCTGTGCGCGTCTTGGTCGTCTGTGCACGGTTGCTGGTTACCAGTGCACGGGCGTTGTAGCCGTACGTCGCCTTGAAGAGCTTGCTGAAATGGGTGGGATCGGGGAATCCCCACCGGGCGGCCACGGCGGTGACCGTACGTCCGCTTCCGGTCAGCTCGGCCCGGCAGCGCTCCAGGCGGCGACGGCGGATCAGGGCCGCGACGGTGAGCGGCTGGTCCTCGAACAGCTTGTGCAGCCGGCGTACGGATATGTTGTGGGTGGCGGCGATGCCAGGCGGGGACAGATCGGGATCGGCCAGCCGGGTCTCGATGTAGCCGGCGATCCGGCTCCGCAGCCACTCGTCCGCGGCCGGTTGTTCGTCGCCGAGCCGGGCCTCCAGTGCGACCGCGATCAGCTCGACGACGGCCGCCGCCGACCGCAGCGCCTCCGCCTCGCGGAACTCGGTCGCCGACCACGCCGACTGCCGGGCCAGCACGGAGACGAGAGCGCCCGGGCCGTGGCTGCCGTCGATGCGTACGCCGATGAGCCGGTCGATCTGCGCGGGCCGGATCCGAAGCTCCCGGCGCGGAACCAGGATGGTGACGTGCGCCGAGGCGGTGCTCTCGAACCGGAGCGTACGCGTGGGATCGAGCAGTACCAGGTCGGTCGGCCCGAGTTCGGCGTCGCCGCGCCCTTGCTCGATCCGCGTCCGGCCCCGGGTCATCACCTTGACCGCCAGGTTCTCGCCGTCGGAGGCGTCGCGCTCCCGCCCGATGCAGGCGCTCTCGGGCGTGTCGAGGGAGACCAGCCGCAGCGGCCCGAGGTCACGGGTGGCGATCCTGCCCCGGAAGCCGGCCCCAGCCAGCTTGTTGATCAGCGGCGGAAACCCGCTGGCGGCCAGTTCGTCCTGGAACGACTCAAGGTTGCCGGTCACCGGTCAATGATAACGGCGACGCTTCTGCTCAGGCACGGTGTTCGGCGGGGGGTTACAGCGGCGCCGGCCCGCATCTGCTCTACCAGGCTCTGGTGCGCGCGGTGGACCGCTACACCGGCCGCAACGTCGTCGAGCGCTGCTTCAATCGACTCAAACAGTTCCGCGCGATCGCCACCCGCCACTCCAAACGCGTCACCTGCTACCGCTCAGAAATCATCATCGCCGCCATCGTGTTATGGCTGCGTGCCGACCTACAGGACACGCCCTAAGGGCTGGCCTCATCTAGAGGTTCAAGGTCAATGACCAGCGGCTGCGGCGTCACGGGCCGAGGCCCGCCGACTGGAGCCGCCATCAGTGAGCGGCCGTTGGCTCTTCCGTTCGCTGAGGAAAATGACACGAAAGCGGGACTGTGTCACTGACACGACCGCAGAATCCGGCCTGAAAGTGCAAGTCACTGCAGTTCCAGAGGACACGGCTCACCGGAACCTACAGGTCCGGACCGCGGCGCGCCCCGTCGGGGGCTCGCCGCACCGGTGCCGTTCAGCCGCCCGTGACGACCGGGCGGTTCTCCGAGGGCAGTCCCCATTCGCTCCAGGAGCCGTCGTAGACCGCGGACTCCCCGCGGCCGGCCAGGGTGGCGGCCAGCGCGGGCACACAGGCGGTGACGCCCGATCCGCAGCTGAACAGCAGTCGGCCCCGGCCCGGGGCGAGTGCCTCGAACAGGGCCCGCAGCTCGGCCGCCGGGCGCATCCGGCCCTCCTGCTGGACCTCGGTGAAGGGCAGGTTCACCGCCCCGGGCATATGGCCGCCGCGCAGCCCCTGGCGTGGTTCGGGCGCCGTGCCGCCGAAGCGCTCCCGGGACCGGGCGTCGAACACGACGGCCGCCGGATCGGTGAGCGCGGCCGCCACCTCGTCGGCGTCCACGAACATCCCGGGGCGCGGCGTCGCCGTGAAGTCCCCGCGCGCGGGGAGGCCGTCGGGGGCGCCCTCCCGGGTCGGCAGTCCGGCCGCCGTCCAGCCGGGCAGCCCGCCGTCGAGCACCGCCACCCGGTCGAGGCCCATCGCCCGGAGCATCCACCAGGCCCGTGCGGCGGAGTAGAGGCCCACCGCGTCGTAGACCACGACCGTGTCGCCGTCGTGGAGGCCGAGCGCGCGCATCTCCTCGGTGAACCGGGCCGCGTCGGGCATGGTGTGCGGCAGCGGTCCGCCGGGCTCGGACAGTGCGCCGTCTAGGTCGAAGGGGCGGGCCCCGGGGATCCGTACGGGGGCTTCCCGGTGGGCGCCGACCGAGGCGTCGAAGACCCGCAGTCCGGGCCGGCCGAGCCGGGCGGCGAGCCAGTCCGGGCCCACGAGCGGGCCCGGCGGGCCGTCCTCGCGGGCAGGTGCCGCGTCGTCCATGGGTCCTCCCCCGTGCCGGTGCCGAAGGGTCAAGATCGCAGCGGGGCCCCAGCCTGTCAACGGCCCGCCGCCCCGGCGGTGCCTCCGGCGCTCCGGGCCGGTACCTTCCTGACCAGGGCGTCGGCAAGTGTGCGCGCCCGGTCCGAACGAAGCGAAGCGCGAGGCCCTAGTCCATGGAGACCCAAGGCGGCATCACCGTGCAGCGTGCCCTGGAGCTGCCAGGACTGCGCGGCGGGCTCCCCGAGGTGGTGTCCGGCGCCGACCGGCTCAGCCGTACGGTGCGCTGGGTGCACGCGGGCGAGGTCCCCAACATCGCCTCGCTGCTCAAGGGCGGCGAGCTGCTCCTGACCACCGGTCTGGGGCTCGGTACCCGCCCGGCCGAGCAGCGCGCGTTCGTCCGCAGGCTCGCCGACCGGGGCATCGCCGCCCTGGTGGTCGAGCTCGGTCCGCGATTCAGCAGGCTGCCCGCCTCGATAGTGGACGCCGCCCGCGCCGCCGGGCTGCCGCTGGTCCAGCTGCACCGCGAGGTGCCGTTCGTGACGGTGACCGAGGAGGTCCACACCGAGATCGTCAACGGTCACTACGCGCTGCTCCAGCAGGCCGAGGAGGTCCACCGGCGCTGCACCCAGGCGCTGCTCGGCGGCGGCGGAGTGCCCCAGGTGCTGGGCATCCTGGCGGACTTCACCGCGAACCCGGTGTTCCTGGAGACGGCCGACGGCCAGCTCCTGTACGCGGCCGGTACCGAGTCCGGGCCGGTCTCCGCCGATCCGCTCCAGGTCTGGGACGGGATGCGCGGCGGCCGGGCTGCCCGCGAGTCGCCGCCCGTCGGCGCGGTGCTGGCGGATGTGCCGGGCGGCGGTCCGGGAACCGGTTCGGTACGGGCCAGGCTGGTGCTGCTGGCCGTGGACGGTCCGCTGGTGACGGTGCACCGGATGGCGGCGGAACGCGCGGCGGGCCTGCTCGCCGTGGTGCTGATGCAGGCCCGGCAGGAGGAGGAGCTCGCGGCGCGCGGCCGAGGCGACTTCCTCACCGATCTGGCGGAGGGCCGGATCGCCCCGGAGGACGCCCCGGCCCAGGCCCGGGTGCTGGGCTTCAAGCCGGGCGAGATGCCGGTGCTGCCCGTGGTGATGCGGCTGGCCCCCGAGCTGTCCCCGTCCGGCAACTGGGCGCTGCTGGCCCGCGCGGTCCTGGAGGAGCTGTCCTCCGTGGGGGTGCCGGTCCTGCTCGGGGTGCGGCCGGTGGAGGGCCGGGTGCCGCTGCTGCTGGCGCTGCGGACCGAGACGGAGCGTACGGCGGTGGCCGACCGGGTCGCCGCGGCGCTGCGGGCCGGAGTGGAGCGGGCCGGGCTCGAACGGGCGGGTTCCCATCCCCCGGTCGTGGTCGTCGGGGTGGCGGGCAGCTGGGCGACCGTCGGCGCGGGGCTCCGGCACGCGGCGGAGACGGCCACGGCCGCACAGGGGCTCGGCGACCGGCCCTGGTACGACGCCCGGCGCCTCGATATCGATCTGCTGCTCTGGCGGCTGCGGGACCACCCGGATCTGGCGGCGTTCGTCGAGCGGGCGATCGGCCCGCTGCGCGATCACGACCGCACCTCGCGCCCGCCGCTGCTGCCCACCCTTGAGACCTACCTCGCGCACGCGGGCCGCAAGGCGGAGACGGCGCGCGAGCTGCATCTGAACCGGCAGACGCTCTACAACCGGCTCGCTCGTATCGGTGAACTTCTCGGCACCGATCTGGACGACCCGCAGGCGGTCCTGGCCCTGAGCCTGGCCCTGCGCGCCCGCCGCCACACGGTCTGAGATCCGGACCGCCCACGCCCGCCGCCACACGGCCCGAGCACCGGACCACACGCCACCGGCTCAACGGTCCGAACCGCAAGCCACCGGCTCAGCGGTTCCGGGCCACCGCCAGCGGCTGCGCCAACTCGTCGTACACGCTCAGCACTTGGGCGATCGTGTCGTCCTCGGTCGGCCAGCTCGCAGCCTGCGCGATCCCCGCGGCGGCCAGCCGGTCCCGTTCCGCCGGGTCCCCGAGCAGCCGGGCCACCGCGCGGGCGAGCGCCTCCGCGTTCCCGTACGGCACGAGTTCCGCGGCCTCACCCACGAGTTCGGGCACTCCGCCGACCGAGGTGGCCACCAGCGGCACGCCGATCCGCAGCGCGTCCTGGGCCAGCAGCGAGCGGGCCTCCCAGCGGCTGGGCAGCACGGCCAGGTCGGCGGCGGCCAGCAGCTCGGCGACATCGGTCCTGCTGCCGATCAGCGCGACGGGCAGGTCCTCGGCCTTGATCCGCCGCTGCAGAGCCGCCCGCTCGCGCCCCTCGCCCGCGATGACCAGCAGGGGTACGGTGTCGAGCCGCCGCCACGCGCGCGCCGCGTCGAGCAGCGTGCCGAACCCGTGATGCGGCACCAGGCTGCCGACCGCCACGATCAACGGCCGTTCCACGGCGCCGAGTTCGGCCCGCACCTTGTCGTCGGACAGTGTGGCGGGGATCAGCGGCGGCGGAGTGGCGACGGGCGCGAGCCGGGCGTCGCGCGCACCGCGCCGACGGGCCCGGTCGACCAGGTCGGAGGAGGCGCCGAGCACAACGGCCGCCGCGCGGGCGGCCCTTCGCTCCAGCAGGTGCAGCAGCCGGCGGCGGGCGCCCTCGGCGTGGGACCGGGTGTGCCAGGTGACGACCAGCGGGACGCGGCGGCCGCCGAGCGCCAGGGCGGCCCGTACGGCGGCGTGCAGTCCGTGCGCGTGGACCACGTCCGCACCCGCGCAGGCACCCCGCAGCGCGGCGACGGCGGCGGGATCACTGCGCCTGGGTACGGGCGCGAAGTGCGCCCCGGTCGCGGAGAAGTCGTAGGTGCGGTCCAGCCCCGCGGGCGCGCAGACCGTGACCTGCACGCCTCGCGCGACGAGTCCGGCGGCCAGCGAGCCGACATGGGCGCTGCTTCCCGCACTGCCTCCGCCCAGCACTTGGACCGTACGCAGCTGTGACACGTTGAATGGCTCCCGGGGCTGCCGAGTCGGCGGTGTGTACACCGCCAAGGATGCCAGTCCGTACGCACGTTCCGGCACGACGGGACCGTAACTCCGGTGCGCACCGGAACAAACCGGGCGTGGCGTACCACTCGCACGGGTGAAGATCGCGGGGCTGCGACGCCGGGATCGGCGCCCAGGACCCCGCGACCCGCCGCTATCCGTCCGTCCGTGCCGTGGCGAGGAGCTCCTCCGCGTGGGCGCGGGCCGTCTCGGAGTCCTCCTGGCCCGCGAGCATCCGGGACAGCTCCCGTACCCGCTCCTCGCCCTCCAGGACGGTGACGCCGCTCCGGGTCACCGAGCCGTCCACGGTCTTCTCGACCAGCAGCTGCCGGTCGGCGAACGCGGCGACCTGGGGCAGGTGGGTCACGACGACCACCTGGGCGGACCTGGCGAGCTTCGCCAGCCGCCGCCCGACCTCGACGGCCGCCTTGCCGCCGACGCCCGCGTCGACCTCGTCGAAGAGGTAGGTGGGTACCGGGTCGGAACCGGCGAAGACCACCTCGACGGCGAGCATCACCCGGGACAGCTCACCGCCGGAGGCGCCCTTGGCGATCGGGCGTGGCTGGGCGCCGGGGTGCGGGGCCAGCAGCAGTTCGACCTCGTCGGCGCCGGACGGCCCGTAGCCCACGCTGCGTCCGCCGATGTCGATGCCTGACGCCTCGTCGGGCGCCTCGGTCTGCCGGATGTCGAAGGAGACCCGGGCGTGCGGCATCGCGAGGGAGGCGAGCTCCGCGGTGACCGCCTCCGCGAAGAGCGCCGCCGCCGCCGTCCGGGCGTCGGTCAGCGCCTGGCCGAGTCCGGAGAGCTCGCCGCGCAGCGCGTCCCGCTCCGCGGTCAGTTCACCGATCCGGTCGTCGTCGCTCTCCAGCTCCATGAGGCGCGCGGCCCCGTCCTCGGCCCAGGCCAGCACGGCGGTGATGTCGTCGCCGTACTTGCGGGTGAGTCCGGTGAGCGCGGCGCGCCGCTCCTCGACCGCGGCGAGCCGGAGCGGGTCGGAGTCCAGCTGGTCGGCGTAGCCCGCGAGTTCGCCCGCGACGTCGGAGAGCAGGATGGAGATCTCGCCGACCCGGTCCGCGAGTGCGGCGAGCGCCGGGTCGTGGGCCCGTACCCCTTCCAGCGCCTGACCGGCCGCCGCGACGACGGTCGTCGCGTCGACCGCCTCCTGGTCCTCCGGGTTTCCTGCCAGCGCGGTGTGCGCGAGGGCGGCGGCGGAGGCGAGGGCGTCCGCGTGGCCGAGCCGCTGGGCCTCCGCGGCGAGCTCGGTGTCCTCACCGGGCAGCGGTTCGACAGCGGCGATCTCGTTCAGCCCGAAGCGCAGCAGGTCGGCTTCCTGGGCCCGTTCGCGGGCGCGCGTGGTCAGCTCGTCGAGTTCTCCGGCGACCTCGCGCAGCCGCCGGTAGGCCGCCGCGTAGGTGGCGTGCGGTACGGCGACACCGTCGCCCGCGTACCGGTCCAGGGCCTGCCGCTGCCTGGCCGGCTTGAGCAGCCCCTGCTGGTCGGTCTGGCCGTGCACGGCGACGAGTTCGTCGGCCAGCTCGGCCAGCACGCCCACCGGCACGGATCTGCCGCCCAGATGCGCGCGGGAGCGCCCCTCCGCGGAAACGGTACGGCTGATCAGCAGCGCACCGTCCTCGATCTCCGCACCGGCCTCCTCGGCCCGCAGCGCCGCCGCGTCGCCCTCGGACACCGTGATCCGGCCCTCGACGACCGCCGCCTTGGCGCCGATCCGTACGAGGGCGGGGTCGGCACGTCCGCCGAGCAGCAGCCCGAGGCTGGTGACGACCATGGTCTTGCCCGCGCCGGTCTCACCGGTCACGGCGGTGAAACCGGGTGACAGCTCCACCACCGCGTCGTCGATGACTCCGAGCGACCGTATCCGCATCTCCTCCAACACGGTCATGACCATACGAGGTTTCGTGGCCGCCGCGCACACGGGCCGCTGCCGGGGCACCGGATCGGGTGGGTACGGCGGACTCCCCGGGTGCCCGGTCCGGCGTCAGTGCGGCGCGCCCCGCCACCCCGACACCGGCAGCGCGAACTTGGCCACCAGCCGGTCCGTGAAGGAGGCCTGGTGCAGCCGGGCCAGCCGGACGGGAACCGTGCCGCGCCGCACCTCGACCCGGGCGCCGGGGGGCAGCTCGACCGTCCTGCGCCCGTCGCACCACAGCACCCCCTGCGGGGTGTGCGGCTGGACCTCCACGGCCAGCACCGACGTGGGCGAGGTCACCAGCGGCTTGGCGAACAGCGCGTGGGCGCCGATCGGGACCATCAGCAGGGCCTCCACCTCGGGCCACACGACGGGCCCCCCGGCCGAGAAGGCGTACGCGGTCGAGCCGGTGGGCGTCGCGCAGACGATGCCGTCGCAGCCGAACCCGGTCACCGGACGGCCGTCGATCTCCAGTACGACCTCCAGCATCCGCTCGGGCGACACCTTCTGCACGGCCGCCTCGTTGAGCGCCCAGTCGGTGTGGACGACGGTGCCGTTGCTGTGCACGACGACGTCGATCGTCATGCGTTCCTCAACGGTGTACGCCCGGGTGACGACCCGGTCGACGACGTTGTCCAGGTCGTCGCGCTCCGCCTCCGCGAGGAAGCCGACCCTGCCCAGGTTGACGCCGAGCATCGGCACCCCGGAGGCGCGCGAGAGCTCCGCGCCGCGCAGCAGCGTCCCGTCCCCGCCGAGCACGATGAGCAGCTCGCAGCCGTTCACCGGCTCCGGGGTGGCGTCGGTGACCGTCTCGACGGACGGCGGCAGCGGCAGGTCGGCCGCCTCCGTCGCCAGCACCCGTACGCCCAGACCGCTGCGCAGCAGGCCCTGGACCACCAGCTCGGCGCTGCGGATCGCGGCCGGCCGGCCGGTGTGCGCCAGAAGAAAGACTGTTCGTGCCGTATTCGTCGTCAACGAGGCCCCTCCGCCACTGCACGGTCGACATCCGCGGGATCCAGCTCAGGTGCACCGGCCCGCAGCCACAGAAAGTACTCGACATTCCCAGACGGTCCGGGCAGCGGGCTCGCCGTCACACCCCGGACCCCCAGTCCGAGCGCCCGGGCCCGGCGCGCCACCTCACGTACGGCTTCGGCCCGCAGCTCGGGGCTGCGCACCACCCCGCCGCTGCCGAGCCGCTCCTTTCCCACCTCGAACTGCGGTTTGACCATGAGGACCAGATCCGCGTCCGGGGCGGCGCAGCGCGCCAGGGCGGGCATGACGAGTCCCAGCGGGATGAACGACAGATCGCCCACCACCAGGTCGACGGCCGCGCCGTCGATCGCCTCCAGCGTCAGCTCCCGTACGTTAGTGCGGTCCTTGACGGTGACGCGCTCGTCGGACTGGAGCGACCAGGCGAGCTGCCCGTAGCCGACGTCCACGGCGACGACGTGTGCCGCTCCGGCCCGCAGCAGGACATCGGTGAACCCGCCGGTGGACGCCCCGGCGTCCAGCGCCCGGCGCCCCTCCACCGTCAGCCCCAGGGGCGTGAAGGCGGCGAGGGCGCCGGCCAGCTTGTGGCCGCCCCGCGACACGTACTCGGGGTCGCTGTCGTCCTTGGTGACGACGACTGCGGCGCTCGTCTCGACCTGGGTGGCCGGTTTGGCGGCGGTGTTGCCGCCGACGGTCACCCGTCCTGCGGCGATCAGCTGGCTGGCATGCTCGCGTGAACGGGCGAGCTTTCGGCGTACCAGCTCGGCGTCGAGGCGGCGACGGGCCACTCCTGCCACGTTCGGTTCAGCTCCTGTTGTTGTACGAGTCGTTCTACGAGTTGTTGTACGGCTTGTCGTCCGCGGGCCCCGGGACGGGCGCGGGCCCCGCGTCCAGTGCGGTCAGCGCGTCGCGCAGGCCACGGTGTACATCCTCGTACACCTCGATGTGGCCGCTCGCCGGGAGGCGGTCGGCGTCGGCCAGCCGTTCCAGTCGCGCGTCCACCCCCGCGTTGCCGGTGGGGGTGCGGACGACGCCGAGGGGCGCGGGGGCCGCCGGGTCGGGCCGGTCCGCCCGGGGCGGCTCCTGCGGTGCGTCCTGCGGGATCTCCCCGGGCGCGGTTCCGGCGGCCGTCCCCGGCCCCGGCGTCGAGTCGCTCATGCGGGAAACGCTACCCCGAGGCGCTGCGGTACCGTCGATCACGATGGCGACCATGGCGGAGTGCCGCAGCGCACTCGACAGACTTTCGGACAACCTCGCGGGGGCCGACGGCGACGTGCGCAGCGCGGCGTCCCTGGACCGTTCGCTGAGCTGCCACATCAAGGACCTCGACGTCACGTTCACCGGCCGGCTGGCCGGCGGCCGGATCCAGGTCCTGGACACCGTCGAGGGGCCGCCTGCGGAAAAGGCGGAGATACGTCTCGCGATGACCGGGGACGATCTGGTGGCCCTGGTCAACGGCGAGCTGAACTTCGCGAAGGCCTGGGGCTCCGGCCGGGTACGCCTGGAAGCCGGCTTCCGCGACCTCCTGAAACTCAGATCCCTGCTGTAACCAGCCCAGACCAAGCCCTGCCCGGCCAATCAATGCCGCCCGGCCAAACCAAGCCCGTCCGGCGATTGAGGACAAGGCGTGGCCGAAGGTCACGCGCCCCACCCACCGCGCCCCACCCACCGCACCGCACCCACCGCACCGCACCCCCTAAACCGGCGCGCCCCGCGCCCCCCGCACCCGCGCGGCCGGCACCACCAGCGGGGTCCCCGTCTCCGGATCGGAGATCACCTGGCACCGCAGCCCGAACACCCGCTCCACCAGCTCCGCGGTGACGATCTCCCCGGGCGCGCCCTCCGCGACGATCTCGCCCTCCCGCATCGCGATGAGGTGCGTGGCGTACCGTGCGGCGTGGTTCAGGTCGTGCAGGACGGCGACCAGCGTGCGCCCCCGCGTCTCGTGCAGTTCCGCGCACAGGTCGAGCACATCGATCTGGTGCTGGATGTCGAGGTACGTCGTCGGCTCGTCCAGCAGCAGCAGCGGCGTCTGCTGCGCGAGCGCCATCGCGATCCAGACCCGCTGACGCTGACCGCCGGACAATTCATCGACATAGCGATCACCGAGTTCACCGACGCCGGTCGACGCCATCGATTCCTCGACAATGCGTTCGTCCTCCGGCGACCACTGCCGCAGCAGCCCCTGGTGCGGGTAGCGCCCTCTGGCCACCAGATCCGCCACGGTGATGCCGTCCGGGGCGATCGAGGACTGGGGCAGCAGCCCCAGTGTCCTGGCGACCTTCTTCGCGGGCATCCGGTGAATGGCCTGCCCGTCCAGCAGCACCTGGCCCCTGCTCGGCCTGAGCATCCGGGACAGCGCACGCAGCAATGTCGACTTGCCGCAGGCGTTCGGGCCGACGATCACGGTGAACGAGTGGTCGGGTATCTCGACCGAGAGGTTCTCCGCGATGACCCGCTGGTCGTAGCCGAGGGTCACCGAGTCCGCGGTGAGGCGCTGCATGGTCGTACTCCGTGGGTCGGTCGGGGCGCTGGAGGAAGGCGGAGCGGGGGAAGGCGGGGCGGGTGAGGGCTTCGGGTGCCCGGTGCCGGATGTCATATGCGGCCCGCCTTGCGCTCGGACACCAGGAGCCACAGCAGGTAGCAGCCGCCGAGCACGCCGGTCACCACGCCCACGGGCAGCTGCCGGTCACCGAAGGCGTCGAGCGCGACCCAGTCCGCGACGAGCAGCAGGGCGGCGCCCATGAAGGTCGCGGCCACCAGGTTGGGGCCGGTCGAGCGGGTCAGCCGGCGGGCCACCTGCGGGGCGCTGAGCGAGACGAACGCGATCGGCCCGGCGGCGGCCGTGGCGACGGCGACGAGCAGCACGGCGACGCCCAACAGGACGAGCCGGGTGCGCTCGACCCGTACCCCGAGGGCGTACGCGGCGTCGTCGCCCATCTCCATCACCCGCAGGGCCCGGCCGTGCCCGAAGACCAACGGCAGCAGCACCGCGCAGACCGCCAGCAGGGGCCAGACCTGGGCCCAGTCCCGCCCGTCGAGCGAGCCGGTCATCCAGACGACGGCCCGGGTGGCGTCCACCAGGTCGGCCTTGGTGATCAGGTACTGGGTCACGGCGGTCAGCATGGCGGCGGCGCCGATCCCGACCAGCACGAGCCGGAAGCCGTGCACCCCGCGCTTCCACGCCAGCAGATAGACGGCGACCCCGGTCAGCAGACCGCCGGCCACCGCACCACCCGCGACCGCCGTCGCCCCGCCCTGGAACACCACGATCACGGTCAGCGCGCCGACCGTCGCGCCCTGGCCGAAGCCCAGCACGTCGGGGCTGCCGAGGGGGTTGCGCGAGATGGTCTGGAAGACGGCGCCGCCGGCCCCCAGCGCCGCGCCCACCAGGAGCCCCACCAGCACCCTCGGCAGCCGCAGGTCCGTGACGATGAACTCCTGCTGGAACGTGCCGTGCCCGAACAGCGTCGTGACGACCTCGCCCGGGGTCATGGAGAAGTCTCCGCTGCCGATGAGGACGACCCCGGCCGCCGCCACCACGGCGGCGAGCAGTACCACCACCAGGGAGGCCCGGACGTTCATCCGGAACGAGTACCCGCCGGCCGTCCGCACGGCCTTCACAGAGCGGGCCGTCCCCGCCGTCCCCGCCTGCCGTGCCGCTCCCGCCGCTCCCGTCGCTTCCGTCGTCTCCTTCGTGGCCTTCACAGCTGGGACATCCTCTTGCGTCGTACGAGATGGATGAAGACCGGCCCGCCGATCAGCGCGGTGACGATGCCGACCTGGAGTTCGGACGGCCGGGCGACGATCCGGCCCACCACGTCCGCGCCGAGCAGCAGCACCGGGGAGAGCACGGCCGCGTACGGCAGGATCCACCGCATGTCGGGCCCGGTGATCGTGCGCACCAGGTGCGGGATCATCAGCCCGATGAAGACGATCGGCCCGCACGCGGCGGTCGCCGCCCCGCACAGCAGGGTGACGGCGAGCATGGCCAGCACCCGGGTCCTGGTCAGATGGGCGCCGAGCGCCCGCGCGGTGTCGTCGCCCATCTCCAGGGCGTTGAGCGGACGGGCGATGAGCAGGGTCAGCAGGACGCCGATCGCGATGAACGGCCACACCTTGCCGACGGTCTCCGTATTCGCGGAGGCCAGCGACCCGACGGTCCAGAACCGCAGCCGGTCCAGCGCCGCCGAGTCCAGCAGCTGTACGGCGTTGACGTACCCGTACAGGGCCGCGGTGACCGCCGTACCGGCGAGCGCGAGCCGTACCGGGGTGGCGGACCGGCTGCCCCCGAGCAGGTACACGGCCACCGAGACGATCGCGGCGCCGGCGAAGGCGAACCAGACGTACCCGGTCAGCGAGGTGACACCGAAGAAGCTGATCGCGGAGACGACCGCCGCGGACGCCCCCGCGTTGACACCCAGCAGTCCGGGCTCGGCCAGCGGGTTACGGGTGAGGGCCTGCATCACCGCCCCGGCGAGGCCGAGCGCGCTGCCGACGATCAACCCGAGCACGGTCCGGGGAATCCGCACCTTCCGTACCAGGACGTCGTCGCTGCTCCCGGCGTAGTGGAACAGGCCGTGCCAGACGTCGGCGAGGGGCAGCGCCTTGGCGCCGATCCCGATACTCGCCAGGCACACCAGCACCAGGAGCGCCAACGCCACCAGGAGCCCTGCAGCGCGAACCGCATGGCGCCTGGGGGGCGCGGGATGGGCCGGTGCGGCTGTCGGGCCTGCACTCGGTTCCGGGGGACTCTCAACGAACACGCCGGTTAGGTTAGCCTACCCTCCTGTGACCTCGATCCGGGCTCCCGCCGACCCCGGCCGGGACGCCTGGCCGGGCCCGGACGCCTGGCCGGGCCCGGACGCCTGCTCCTGTTCGGACTCGCGCCCCGGCCGGGACGCCGCCGCGATCACCTCCGCCCGCGCCTCGGCCAGCGAGCTCGCCGCCGCCGAACGGAAAGGGGCCAGTCCGGGCACCAGCCCTGCCATGGTCAGCTCGGCGCTGACGAAACACAGGTCCTCCGGCGCCACCCCCTTCTCACCGAAGTACGCCCGCAGGTAGGGCGTCTGGAAGTCCCAGCCCTCCCGAGGGGTTCCGGGGCCATAGGCACCGCCCCGCGCGCTGATCACCACGACGCGCTTCCCCCGGAGGAGGCCCTCACCCGTGTCCGGCTCTGTGAGCGCGCCGGGGAATCCGACCCGGTCGATCCATGCCTTCAGCGAGGCGGAGACCGCGTAGTTGTACATCGGGGCGCCGACCAGCACGGTGTCGGCCGCCAGCAGTTCAGTGATCAGCGGGCGGGTCAGCGACCACTCCCGCCGCTCGGCCTCGCTCCCGATCAGCGCGTCCACGCCGTCCGGCGGGACGAGGCCGGTCCGCTCCGCCCTCCGGCCGAGCGTGCAGTAAGCGGTGTCCAGCGGGGGCACCGGGTCTGCGGCCAGGTCCCGGTACCGGTATCCGGCCGGGCCGTGCACGGTCCGCCAGGTATGGGCAAACAGTGCGGTCAGCTGCCTGCTGACCGACTCCTCCGAGCGGTTGGCGCTGGAATCCAGATGCAGCAAGGACGTCATCGACTGCTCTCCTGTCACTTCGGTTACGTTGCGTTCGTCAGGAGGGGTGACGGAACAGCACGGCGAAAGGTGACCGGTGGACGAGCGCGAGGCACTGGCGGAACGCTTCGAGGCGCAGCGCGCTCTGCTGCGCGCGGTGGCCCACCGCATGCTCGGTTCGCTGGACGAGGCGGAGGACGCGGTCCAGGAGACCTGGCTGCGCCTGTGCCGGGTCGACGCCGGCGAACTGGACAACCTGACCGGCTGGCTGCGGACGGTGGTGACCCGCATCTGCCTCGACATGCTGCGTACCCGAAGGTCGCGCAGGGAGGACCTGGCCGAGCAGGAGGTTCTCGACCAGGTCGCCGGGTCCGCCCAGGGCAGTCCGCCGGAGGACGAGGCGCTGCTGGCCGACTCGGTGAGCCGGGCGCTGCTCGTGGTGCTGGACACGCTGGACCCCGTCGAGCGGATCGCGTTCGTGCTGCACGACATGTTCGCCGTACCGTTCAGCGAGATCGCGACCGTCGTGGAGCGCACACCGGGCGCCACGAAGAAGATCGCCAGCCGTGCGCGTCACAAGGTGCGGGGCACTCCCGTGGTCCCGGCGGCCGAACTCGCCCGGCAGCATCAGGTCGTCTCGGCGTTCCTGGCCGCCGCGCGGGCCGGTGACCTCACCGCGGTCCTCGCGGTACTGGCCCCCGATGTGGTGCGGCGCGCCGACCCCGTCGCGGTGCCGCCGGGCGGCGCGGCCGAGGCCCGCGGCGCGCGAGCCGTCGCGGAGGGCACGGCGGCCCTGGCCCACCGGTCACGACTGGCCGAGCCTGCCCTGGTCAACGGCAGGGTGGGGGTCGTCGTGGCCCCGCGCGGCCGCCTGCTGTTCGCGCTCACCTTCACCATCGAGGACGACCTGATCACCGAGTACGACGTGATCGCGGACCCGGCACGCCTGCGCCGCCTCGACCTCGCCGTCCTCGGCTGACGCGGAGGCGGACGCGGAGGCTGACGCCGATGCTGACGTGGCCGCGGGCCCGGGAACGCCGGTCCGCCCGGTCACGGGCGGCGCCGGCAGCCGGCCCGTCCGCTGGGTGCGGGGCCACCGGCCGAACCGCCGCCGCTACAGCCCGAGCCTGGCCACGGCCTTCCCCGCGTCCAGCCCGCACGAACCCGCTCCGGCGTGCGACCACGCCGCCCCGCACAGCGCCCGCAGACCGTCGAGCGCCTCCCCGTCACCCTCCAGCACGAGCTGCTCGTCCCGGACGGACGCCGTCCAGCCGCCGCAGCCGAAGCCCTCGCCCACCGGCGTCACCTCGGGCTGTCCGGTCAGCAGCCCCCGCAGATCGGCGGCCACGTAGGTCGGCCGGTGCTCCGGCTTCGCGGCCAGCAGCTGCGCCGCGTCCGCCACCCCGGTCAGCACCAGCAGCGAGTCGACACCGCCGTTGAACGCCCCCTCGATGTCCGTGTCCAGGCGGTCCCCGACCACCAACGGCCGTTCGGCACCGGTCCGCAGCACCGTCTCCCGGTGCATCGGCGGCAGCGGCTTCCCGGCCACCTGCGGCTCGGCACCGGTCGCGATCCGTACGACCTCCACGGCCGCCCCGTTGCCGGGCGCGATGCCCCGGGCGCTCGGAATGGTCAGATCCGTGTTGGACGCGAACCACGGCAAACCGCGATTGACCGCATGGGCGGCCTCGGCGAACCGGCCCCACGTCATATCGGGCCCGCCGTACCCCTGCGCGACCGCCACCGGCTCGTCATCCGCCGACTCCACCGGCCGCAGCCCGCGTTCCCGCAGCGCCACCCGCAGCCCCTCGCCCCCGATCACCAGCACCCGGGCCCCGGCAGGCAGCTGATCGGCGATCAGCCGGGCCACGGCCTGCGCCGAAGTGATCACGTCGGCGGGTTCGGCCGGCACTCCCAGCTCGGTCAGATGCTCCGCCACCGCGTCCGGTGTCCGCAGCGCGTTGTTGGTGACGTACGCCAGGTGCATCCCGCCGTCCCGCGCCGTGCCGAGCGCCTCGACCGCGTGGTCGATCGCCTGCCCGCCCGCGTACACCACCCCGTCGAGATCGAGCAGAGCCGTGTCGTACGCCTCACTCAACGCGGTGCCGGTCCCGCTCGGCCTGGTCCTGCTCGCCTGACTCATATCCTGCGCTCCTCAATGCCTGGGTCTCCCCCGATCATCGCGCATCCACGAACCGCACATACGATGCAGAATTGGTTCCAGACCATGTTGCGTACGGTCAGGTCCTCAATCACGATCGTTTGGTTTTCACGAACGGCCCGCTTCTGCCAGAAGCTCGCGAACGCGCTCTACAGATGCCGCCGCGTCTGCTGCAACGGCACCGACGACACCTCGGACAGGAAGGCCAGTTCCTCGGACCGTGCGGCGAGCGCCAGGTCGTAGACCTTGCGAACGCACCCGAACGTGCGCGACAGCTCCGCCGCCTGCGAATCAGTCGGGTAGAAGCGGTACTTGAAGGCCCGCTTCACCTGCTTCGTGGCCACGCTCACAAACCGGCGAGCCCGCGATTTACGATCAAACCTGCGGGTCACATCACTGTGAACCGCCCTGGCGGCGAATCCCAGCTCGTTGCCCTGCTCCGCAGGAGCTGTGTTTCCGCTCCGAGCCAACGCACGGGGCATCCAAACAGGAGGAAAGATGAACTCACGAGGCCCTGCGGACCAGGGACTGCGGCTGATTCCGTTCCGTGGACTGCGCTACGTCCCCGAGCTGGTCGGCAGTCTCTCCGCGGTGACCTCGCCCCCGTACGACGTCGTCGTACGGCCCGACGGACTGCTCCATCTGGAATCGGCGGACCCGCACAACATCGTGCGCCTGATCCTCCCGCAGGCCGACACCGCTGCCGCCCGCCACGAACAGGCCGCCGCGACCCTGAACCGCTGGCTGGCCGAGGGAATCCTCGCCCCCGACGCCGAGCCCGCGCTCTACGTGTACGAGCAGCGCAACGGCGACATGCTCCAGCGCGGCGTCATCGGCGCGCTGGCCCTCTCCGACCCTGCCGACGGCATCGTGCTCCCGCACGAGGACGTGATGGCCGATGTCGTCGAGGACCGCGCCGACCTGATGCGGACCGCGGAGGCCCATCTCGAACCCCTGCTCCTGACCTACCGCAGCGATGGCCACGCCACCGGGGCGGCCGGCGTCATCGAGCGGACGATCCACCGCCCGCCGCTGCTCGCCACCACCACGGAGGACGGCTTCAGCCACCGGCTCTGGGCACTCACCGACGCGGCAGAACGGTCGGTGGTGGAGGCGGATCTGGCCCATCGCCAGGCCCTGATCGCCGACGGCCACCACCGCTGGGCCACCTATCTCAGACTCCAGCGGGAACACACAGAGCCCGGCCCGTGGGACTTCGGCCTGGTCCTCCTGGTCGACACGGCCAGGTACCCGCTCCGGGTACGGTCCATCCACCGGCTGCTGCACGGACTGCCCGTCACCGACGCGCTCGCCGCGCTGGCCGGCCTCTTCCGCGTCCGCCAGGTCGAAGGTCCGCTCCCCCGGGCCCTGGACGCCCTGGCCGGGGCGGCGGCCGAGGGCAATGCCTTCCTGCTCGCGGGCGACGGCGGATTCCACCTGGTCGACCGCCCCGACGATGCCCTGCTGGCCCGCACCGTCCCGGCCGACCGGCCGGATGCCTGGCGCACCCTCGACGCGACAGTCCTGCATTCGGCGCTGCTCGACCATGTCTGGCGGATCCCGGACGACCCGGCGCACATCGCGTACATCCACGACACCGCAGCCGCCGTCGAACAGGCCGAACGCCACAACGCCACAGCGGTGCTGATGCATCCGGTACGCGAGGAAGTCGTCCGGGACCTGGCCCGCCAGGGCGTCACCATGCCCCGCAAGTCGACCTCCTTCGGCCCCAAGCCGGCCACGGGGCTGGTCCTGCGCAGCCTCCCCCTCGGCTGACCCCGGCCCCGGCCCCGGCACGCAGAAGAGGGCGGCACCCCGCATGGGGTGCCGCCCTCTTCTCAAGCGTTACGCCTTGACCGGACCGTCCTCGTCATCCTCGTCGTCCTCGTCGTCTTCGTCATCCTCTTCATCGAGGTCGCCCGAGACGGCGGGTGCGGCTGCGGACGGAGTGGCGGCGTCCTCGTCATCGTCGCCGAGGGCATCGACGAACTCGACACCGTCCAGCTCGGCAAGGCGGTCCGACGCGTCGGTCGAGCCGTCCTTGTCGGCCTCCAGGGCTTTCCCGAACCACTCGCGCGCCTCGTCCTCGCGACCGGCGGCCAGCAGCGCGTCCGCGTACGCGTAGCGCAGTCGCGGCGTCCACGGGTGGACGGCGCTGGAGGCCAGCTCGGAGCTCTGCAGGGTCACGATGGCGGCATCGATCTGCCCCATGTCGCGACGGGCCCCGGCAGCGACCAGCCGCATCTCGACCTGTCCGGCCTTGTCCAGCTTCTGCACCTCGGGCTCACCGGCCATGGCCATCGCCCGCTCCGGCCGCCCGAGTCCGCGCTCGCAGTCGGCCATGACCGGCCACAGCTCCACGGATCCGGTCATCCGACGGGACGCCCGGAACTCCGCGAGCGCCTCGGCGTACTTCTGCGTCGCGTAGGCGGCGAAGCCCGCCGCCTCACGAACGGCGGCGACCCGCGAGGCCAGTCGCAGGGCGATGCGCGAGTACGCGTACGCCTGCTCGGGGTCCTCGTCGAGCAGCCGGGCCACCATGACCAGGTTCCGGGCGACATCCTCGGCCAGGGTCTTGGGCAGGCTCATCAGCTCCTGCCGGACATCCTTGTCGATCTCGTGGCCGGTGACCTCGTCGGGGATGGGAAGCCGCTTGATCGGCTCGCGCTCACGCTCGTCCCGCCGCTCGTACCCACCACGGTCGTCGCGGCCGCGGTAGCCACCCCGGTCGCCCTCATCGCGCCGACCACGGAAACCGCCGGAAGCGCCTCCCCGGCTGTCGTCACGCCGAGGCGCACGATCCCGGTCACCACGGTTGTCGTCGCGGCGGAAGTTGCCGCCACCACTGCTGGGCCGGCTGTCGTCCCGACGGAACCCACCACCGGAAGAGCCACCACGGCTGTCGTCCCGACGGAACCCACCACCGGAGGAGCCACCACGACTGTCGTCCCGACGGAACCCACCACCGGAGGAGCCACCACGACTGTCGTCCCGACGGAACCCACCACCGCTGGAACCACCACGACTGTCGTCCCGACGGAAGCTGCCGCCGGTGGAACCGCCACGGTTGTCGTCGTCGCGACGCGGCCCACGGGGGCGGTCGTCACGACGCTCGAACCCACCGCCCGAACGCCCACCACGGTCATCATCCCGACGCGGAGCCCGATCATCACGACGGAACCCACCACCGGACGAACCACCACGGCTGTCGTCCCGACGGAACCCACCACCAGTGGAACCGCCACGGTTGTCGTCGTCGCGACGCGGCCCACGGGGGCGGTCGTCACGACGCTCGAACCCACCGCCCGAACGCCCACCACGGTCATCATCCCGACGCGGAGCCCGATCATCACGACGGAACCCACCACCGGACGAACCACCACGGCTGTCATCGCGACGGAACCCACCACCAGTGGAACCACCACGATTGTCGTCGCGGCGGAAGTTGCCGCCACCACTGCTGGGCCGGCTGTCGTCCCGACGGAACCCACCACCGGAGGAGCCACCACGGCTGTCGTCGCGCCGGGGGCCACCACCGCTGGAACCGCCACGATTGTCGTCCCGACGGAAGCCACCGCCGGTGCTGCTGCCGCCACGGGGGCGGTCGTCACGACGCTCGAACCCACCGCCCGAACGCCCACCACGGTCATCATCCCGACGCGGAGCCCGATCATCACGGCGGAACCCACCACCAGAGGAACCACCACGGCTGTCATCGCGACGGAACCCGCCACCAGCGGAACCGCCACGGCTGTCGTCCCGGCGGAAGCCACCACCGGACGAACCACCACGGCTGTCGTCACGCCGAGGCGCACGATCCCGGTCACCGCGGTTGTCGTCGCGACGGAAGTTGCCGCCACCGCTGCTGGGCCGGCTGTCGTCGCGGCGGAAGCCGCCGCCGCTGTTGGTGGGCCGGCGGTCGTCACGCCGGTCCGCCCCGCGGTCGTTGTCCCGACGCTGGCCGCCTGACCGGTCGTCACGACCACCGCTGAAGCCGCCCCGGTCACCGCCGTCGCGGCGACGCGGCTCGCGCTCCGAACGATCGTCGGGAGAGTTGGTGGACATCGGTGGTGCTCCTGTCATCGGGTACTACAGACATTCTTGCGCAGCCGGACACCCGACGCGCTTCGACAAAACAAAAAGGACCCTTGGTCCCAGCGTTGAACGCTGGGACCAAGGGTCCTTCAAAGATTGTTCGGCGGCGTCCTACTCTCCCACAGGGTCCCCCCTGCAGTACCATCGGCGCTGAAAGGCTTAGCTTCCGGGTTCGGAATGTAACCGGGCGTTTCCCTAACGCAATGACCACCGAAACCCTATCGGGTTCTAGCGAACAAGCACACTTTTCAATTAAGTAGTGAAGCTGTTCAACCGGTGCGATAACTGTTCGCAACCCGGGAACAACACAGTGGACGCGAGCAACTGAGGACAAGCCCTCGGCCTATTAGTACCAGTCAGCTCCACCCGTTACCGGGCTTCCACATCTGGCCTATCAACCCAGTCGTCTACTGGGAGCCTTAACCAATCAAGTTGGTGGGAATACTCATCTCGAAGCAGGCTTCCCGCTTAGATGCTTTCAGCGGTTATCCTTTCCGAACGTAGCCAACCAGCCATGCCCTTGGCAGGACAACTGGCACACCAGAGGTTCGTCCGTCCCGGTCCTCTCGTACTAGGGACAGCCCTTCTCAATATTCCTACGCGCACAGCGGATAGGGACCGAACTGTCTCACGACGTTCTAAACCCAGCTCGCGTACCGCTTTAATGGGCGAACAGCCCAACCCTTGGGACCGACTCCAGCCCCAGGATGCGACGAGCCGACATCGAGGTGCCAAACCATCCCGTCGATATGGACTCTTGGGGAAGATCAGCCTGTTATCCCCGGGGTACCTTTTATCCGTTGAGCGACAGCGCTTCCACAAGCCACTGCCGGATCACTAGTCCCGACTTTCGTCCCTGCTCGACCCGTCGGTCTCACAGTCAAGCTCCCTTGTGCACTTACACTCAACACCTGATTGCCAACCAGGCTGAGGGAACCTTTGGGCGCCTCCGTTACTCTTTAGGAGGCAACCGCCCCAGTTAAACTACCCATCAGACACTGTCCCTGATCCGGATCACGGACCCAGGTTAGACATCCAGCACGACCAGAGTGGTATTTCAACGACGACTCCACAACCACTGGCGTGGCCGCTTCAAAGTCTCCCACCTATCCTACACAAGCCGAACCGAACACCAATATCAAACTATAGTAAAGGTCCCGGGGTCTTTCCGTCCTGCTGCGCGAAACGAGCATCTTTACTCGTAGTGCAATTTCACCGGGCCTATGGTTGAGACAGTCGAGAAGTCGTTACGCCATTCGTGCAGGTCGGAACTTACCCGACAAGGAATTTCGCTACCTTAGGATGGTTATAGTTACCACCGCCGTTTACTGGCGCTTAAGTTCTCAGCTTCGCCGACCCGAAAGTCAGCTAACCGGTCCCCTTAACGTTCCAGCACCGGGCAGGCGTCAGTCCGTATACATCGCCTTACGGCTTCGCACGGACCTGTGTTTTTAGTAAACAGTCGCTTCTCGCTGGTCTCTGCGGCCACCCCCAGCTCACCGAGTAAATCGGATCACCAGTGATGGCCCCCCTTCTCCCGAAGTTACGGGGGCATTTTGCCGAGTTCCTTAACCATAGTTCACCCGAACGCCTCGGTATTCTCTACCTGACCACCTGAGTCGGTTTAGGGTACGGGCCGCCATGAAACTCGCTAGAGGCTTTTCTCGACAGCATAGGATCATCCACTTCACCACAATCGGCTCGGCATCAGGTCTCAGCCTTAATGTGTGACGGATTTACCTACCACACGGCCTACACCCTTACCCCGGGACTACCACCGCCCGGGCTGGACTACCTTCCTGCGTCACCCCATCGCTTACCTAATACAAGTCTGGTTCGTCGGCTCCACCACTACCCTCAACTCCGAAGAGATCGGGCCGGCTTCACGGACTTAGCATCGCCTGATTCAGTACTGGGCGTTTCAAAGCGGGTACCGGAATATCAACCGGTTGTCCATCGACTACGCCTGTCGGCCTCGCCTTAGGTCCCGACTTACCCTGGGCAGATCAGCTTGACCCAGGAACCCTTAGTCAATCGGCGCACACGTTTCTCACGTGTGTATCGCTACTCATGCCTGCATTCTCACTCGTGAACCGTCCACAACTCGCTTCCGCGGCTGCTTCACCCGGCACACGACGCTCCCCTACCCATCCCAGCCCCCGTTGGGGGTATGTGCTGGAATGACACGACTTCGGCGGTACGCTTGAGCCCCGCTACATTGTCGGCGCGGAATCACTTGACCAGTGAGCTATTACGCACTCTTTCAAGGGTGGCTGCTTCTAAGCCAACCTCCTGGTTGTCTCTGCGACTCCACATCCTTTCCCACTTAGCGTACGCTTAGGGGCCTTAGTCGATGCTCTGGGCTGTTTCCCTCTCGACCATGGAGCTTATCCCCCACAGTCTCACTGCCGTGCTCTCACTTACCGGCATTCGGAGTTTGGCTAAGGTCAGTAACCCGGTAGGGCCCATCGCCTATCCAGTGCTCTACCTCCGGCAAGAAACACACGACGCTGCACCTAAATGCATTTCGGGGAGAACCAGCTATCACGGAGTTTGATTGGCCTTTCACCCCTAACCACAGGTCATCCCCCAGGTTTTCAACCCTGGTGGGTTCGGTCCTCCACGAAGTCTTACCTCCGCTTCAACCTGCCCATGGCTAGATCACTCCGCTTCGGGTCTTGAGCGCGCTACTAAATCGCCCTATTCGGACTCGCTTTCGCTACGGCTTCCCCACACGGGTTAACCTCGCAACACACCGCAAACTCGCAGGCTCATTCTTCAAAAGGCACGCAGTCACGACTGCATGTGCAAGCACATACAGCGACGCTCCCACGGCTTGTAGGCACACGGTTTCAGGTACTATTTCACTCCGCTCCCGCGGTACTTTTCACCATTCCCTCACGGTACTATCCGCTATCGGTCACCAGGGAATATTTAGGCTTAACGGGTGGTCCCGCCAGATTCACACGGGATTTCTCGGGCCCCGTGCTACTTGGGTGTCTCTTAAACGAGCCGTTAATGTTTCAGCTACGGGGGTCTTACCCTCTACGCCGGACCTTTCGCATGTCCTTCGCCTACATCAACGGTTTCTGACTCGTCTCACAGCCGGCAGACTGTGAAAAAGAGATCCCACAACCCCGCATGCGCAACCCCTGCCGGGTATCACACGCATACGGTTTGGCCTGATCCAGTTTCGCTCGCCACTACTCCCGGAATCACGGTTGTTTTCTCTTCCTGAGGGTACTGAGATGTTTCACTTCCCCTCGTTCCCTCCACACTGCCTATGTGTTCAGCAGCGGGTGACAGCCCATGACGACTGCCGGGTTTCCCCATTCGGACACCCCCGGATCAAAGCTTGGTTGACAGCTCCCCGGGGCCTATCGTGGCCTCCCACGTCCTTCATCGGTTCCTGGTGCCAAGGCATCCACCGTGCGCCCTTAAAAACTTGGCCACAGATGCTCGCGTCCACTGTGCAGTTCTCAAGCAACGACCAGCCACCCATCACCCCATCCTTACCGGATGAGTTCACTGGGGCCGGTGTTTGAAGGCGACCTTGCGGCCATACCTTCAGACACCCAACAGCGTGCCCAGTACCTGCAATTCAGTCGGTTCGTTTTCCACGCTCCGAGGAGCAGTACTTACGAACCGGTTGAACCACCGGTACTGAATAGTCAACGTTCCACCCATGAGCTAACCACCGCCGAACATTTGCCGGCGTAGTGGCTCTGGATTCCTTACGGAATCTAGATGCTCCTTAGAAAGGAGGTGATCCAGCCGCACCTTCCGGTACGGCTACCTTGTTACGACTTCGTCCCAATCGCCAGTCCCACCTTCGACAGCTCCCTCCCACAAGGGGTTGGGCCACCGGCTTCGGGTGTTACCGACTTTCGTGACGTGACGGGCGGTGTGTACAAGGCCCGGGAACGTATTCACCGCAGCAATGCTGATCTGCGATTACTAGCAACTCCGACTTCATGGGGTCGAGTTGCAGACCCCAATCCGAACTGAGACCGGCTTTTTGAGATTCGCTCCGCCTCGCGGCATCGCAGCTCATTGTACCGGCCATTGTAGCACGTGTGCAGCCCAAGACATAAGGGGCATGATGACTTGACGTCGTCCCCACCTTCCTCCGAGTTGACCCCGGCAGTCTCCTGTGAGTCCCCATCACCCCGAAGGGCATGCTGGCAACACAGAACAAGGGTTGCGCTCGTTGCGGGACTTAACCCAACATCTCACGACACGAGCTGACGACAGCCATGCACCACCTGTACACCGACCACAAGGGGGGCACCATCTCTGATGCTTTCCGGTGTATGTCAAGCCTTGGTAAGGTTCTTCGCGTTGCGTCGAATTAAGCCACATGCTCCGCTGCTTGTGCGGGCCCCCGTCAATTCCTTTGAGTTTTAGCCTTGCGGCCGTACTCCCCAGGCGGGGAACTTAATGCGTTAGCTGCGGCACCGACGACGTGGAATGTCGCCAACACCTAGTTCCCAACGTTTACGGCGTGGACTACCAGGGTATCTAATCCTGTTCGCTCCCCACGCTTTCGCTCCTCAGCGTCAGTAATGGCCCAGAGATCCGCCTTCGCCACCGGTGTTCCTCCTGATATCTGCGCATTTCACCGCTACACCAGGAATTCCGATCTCCCCTACCACACTCTAGCCTGCCCGTATCGACTGCAGACCCGGGGTTAAGCCCCGGGCTTTCACAACCGACGCAACAAGCCGCCTACGAGCTCTTTACGCCCAATAATTCCGGACAACGCTTGCGCCCTACGTATTACCGCGGCTGCTGGCACGTAGTTAGCCGGCGCTTCTTCTGCAGGTACCGTCACTTTCGCTTCTTCCCTGCTGAAAGAGGTTTACAACCCGAAGGCCGTCATCCCTCACGCGGCGTCGCTGCATCAGGCTTTCGCCCATTGTGCAATATTCCCCACTGCTGCCTCCCGTAGGAGTCTGGGCCGTGTCTCAGTCCCAGTGTGGCCGGTCGCCCTCTCAGGCCGGCTACCCGTCGTCGCCTTGGTAGGCCATTACCCCACCAACTAGCTGATAGGCCGCGGGCTCATCCTTCACCGCCGGAGCTTTTAACCTTCCCCCATGAGAGGGAAAGTGTTATCCGGTATTAGACCCCGTTTCCAGGGCTTGTCCCAGAGTGAAGGGCAGATTGCCCACGTGTTACTCACCCGTTCGCCACTAATCCACCCCGAAGGGCTTCATCGTTCGACTTGCATGTGTTAAGCACGCCGCCAGCGTTCGTCCTGAGCCAGGATCAAACTCTCCGTGAATGTTTTCCCGTAATCGGGATCACAACACGAGAGCGGAACAGCCGAGTCGGAATAAGACCGACTGTTCACTGTGTCCTCGCTATGTGCATTGCCTGGTAGAACCCATAACTGGGTCTGCCAGGACTTTCAAAGGAACCTCGAACCTGCCGAAGCAGGTCGGGGTATCAACGTATCTGGCGTTGACTTTTGGCACGCTGTTGAGTTCTCAAGGAACGGACGCTTCCTTTGTACTCACCCGCAGAACATTTTCTGGGGCTTTCCTCCGGGCGCTTCCCTTCGGTCTTGCGTTTCCGACTCTATCAGACTCTTTCGTGTCCGATTCCCGGTCGAAGCGGGATTGCTTTCCAGGAATTCGCTTTCGCGCTTTCCCTTTCGGCGTGTTCACTACTTTAGCCGATTCCCCCGGTGACTCATAATCGAGTCAATGGACGGGATTTCGGCATGCCGAAATCCGCACCCGCTGGGGTGAGTCGTAGGTAGTGGTTGGCCGCTTCGAGTTGCCCGGCATCAGGTCCGATGGACCAAACCGTTCGCTGTACCCGTGTCAAGCGGCTCGGACTACATTAGGTGCCCCGGATGGGCGAGTCAAGTTGACCTTCGGCGTGGTGCGTGCGCCCGGTACGGGCTCACGGTGGGGTCGCCGTCGACCCAGAAACGCCACGGGTGGGTGGCTCCGTCACCGCCCACTCCGGTGCGCGGACCGTTGCGTACCTGGTCGCGCGGGGGCGGGGTGCCGCGCAGTACCGAGAGGACGGCGCCCGGGTGGGCGATGGCGTCGGCGCCGTCGAGCGCGCGGTCGATGTCCAGAGCCGTCGCGAGTCGGGCCGGCCCTTTGGCCAGTTCCCGGTCATTGCGGGCCGAGAGTCGACGTTTACGGGTGAGCTCTGCGCCCGTACGGATGTCGCCCGCCCTCAGCAGCACACCGCTCGCCATGCCCTCCGGTCCGCACACCAGGTTGAGGCAGTGCCACATGCCGTAGGTGAAGTAGACGTACGCGTGGCCGGGCGGCCCGTACATCACGCCGTTGCGCGCGGTCCGGCCCCGGAAGGCGTGCGAACCGGGGTCGATCTCCCCCGCGTACGCCTCCACCTCGGTGAGACGCAGCTCGATGGGGCCCTCCGGTGTGCTGCGGACCAGCGTCCGGCCCAGCAGATCCGGCGCCACGTCCAGCACGGGGCGGTCGAAGAATTCCCGCGTCAGCGGCGTACGTTCCTGGCCCTCGATCATGGAGTCCGAGGCTACCGGGAACCGACTACGGTCATGGCGCGTATGTAGGGGTCAGGACCTAGGAGGAGAAAACATGGGCTTCAAGCGGCTGCTCGCGAGCATGGGTGCCGGTGGCGCCTCGGTGGAGACGGAGCTGACCGAGCTCAACGTCGTACCGGGTGGGGTCGTCCAGGGCGAGGTACGGGTCCAGGGCGGTTCTGTGGACCAGCAGATCGAGGGGCTCTCCGTCGGGCTGCAGGCCCGGGTCGAGGTCGAGGGCCAGGACCAGGAG
The DNA here is from genome assembly GCF_041435055.1 of Streptomyces sp. NBC_00341. Classification (NCBI taxonomy): domain Bacteria; kingdom Bacillati; phylum Actinomycetota; class Actinomycetes; order Kitasatosporales; family Streptomycetaceae; genus Streptomyces; species Streptomyces sp. NBC_00341. The sequence goes on from NZ_CP108002.1 coordinate 1,743,195, forward strand.
ACCAAGCAGGACATCGAGTTCACCAAGCTGCGGCTCGGCGGCGCGTTCGAGGTCAGGGCGGGCGCGGTGCACGTCGTGCCGTTCGGGCTCGAGATCCCCTGGGAGACGCCGATCACGATGTTCGCGGGCCAGCACCTGCACGGGATGAACATCGGGGTGACCACGGAGCTGGAGATCGCACGGGCGCTGGACTCCGGGGACCTGGACCCCGTCAACGTGCACCCGCTGCCGGCGCAGCAGGCCATCCTGGACGCCTTCGGGCAGCTGGGCTTCGGCTTCCGCAGCGCCGACATGGAGCGCGGGAACATCCGCGGTACGCGTCAGCGGCTGCCCTTCTACCAGGAGATCGAGTTCTTCCCGCCGTCGCAGTACCGGGGGCTGAACCAGGTCGAGCTGACGTTCGTCGCGGACGACCGTGAGATGGACGTCGTGCTGGAGATGGACAAGAAGCCGGGTCTCTTCAGCGAGGGCAGCGACTCCTACCGGGCCTTCAAGGTGGGTCTGAACGACTACCAGGGGACCGACTGGGCGGCTTATCTGAACCAGTGGCTCGCCCAGGTCGGCGGTCAGCGCAACTGGCTCTAGGGTCGGTGGGGAGACCTGCCGATACCGGAACCGGAACCGCTACAGGAGAGGTGCTGACGTGACCCAGCCGAAGAGGGCGCCGCTGCCGCACGACTTCCATCCCGAGGTCCCCTCGTTCACCGTGGTGAGCGAGGACCTCGCACCGGGGGCCGTGCTTGCGGACGCACAGGTGCAAGCGGCGGGGAACACCTCGCCGCAGCTGCGGTGGGAGGGGTTCCCGGCGGGGACGAAGAGTTTCGCCGTGACGTGCTTCGACCCGGACGCTCCGACCGGCAGCGGGTTCTGGCACTGGGTGCTCTTCGACATCCCCGCGTCCGTCACTGAGCTGCCGGCCGGTGCGGGCGGCGGGAAGTTCGACGGGCTGCCCGCGGGCGCCGTGCACGTCCGCAACGACTACGGGTCGAAGGACTTCGGCGGTGCGGCGCCGCCGCCCGGCGAGGACCACCGGTACGTGTTCACCGTGTACGCGGTGGACAGCGAGAAGCTCGGACCGGACAGCGACGCGTCGCCCGCTGTGGTCGGTTTCAATCTGCGCTTCCACACGCTGGGCCGCGCCCAGCTGGTCGGTGAGTACGCCGGGCCTGCCTGAAGCCCGGAAAGTCGATAGATCCCCCCTGTTTGCCCTGCCCTGGTCGTGGAGAGATCAGGGCAGGGCACTTTTTATTGCGTTGTCCATTGCGGCCTGCCCGGCCAGAGTTGATCCGGGCCTGCCAGCTGGTGGGCGGCACACGGGAGGTGGGCGGGATGCGGGACACGCTGGTGCTGAATGCGAGCTTCGAGCCGCTGTCGACGGTGACGCTGAATCGCGCGGTGGTGCTGATTCTGCAGGACAAGGCCGTCGTCGAGCAGTCCCATCCCGGCCTCCGCATGCGTGGTGCCGCCGTGGATATTCCGGTGCCCAGGGTGATCAGGCTCTGCCGGTACGTGAGGGTGCCGTTCCGAAGACACGCCCCGTGGTCCAGAAGGGGTGTGCTCATCCGGGACCAGCACCGGTGCGCGTACTGCGGGCGGCGGGCGAGCACCGTCGACCACGTGGTGCCGCGTGCCCAGGGGGGTCAGGACACCTGGCTGAACACGGTGGCCTCCTGCGCCGAGGACAACCACCGCAAGGCGGCCCGTACGCCTGAGCAGGCGGGGATGCCGCTGTTGCGGCAGCCGTTCGTGCCGTCCCCGGCCGATGCGATGCTGCTGGCGCTGGGGGCCGGTGACCGGTCGGCGCTGCCGGAGTGGCTGGCGCAGTCGGCGGCGTAGTGGGTCTACGCCGGATGCGGTAGCCAGGGCCCGTCTCCGTGCCGAGACGGGCTGCCGCGGGTCAGCGGAGCAGCAGTTGGACGATGGCGGCCGTTCCGACCGTGACGATGAGGGCGCGCAGGAAGGCGGGGCTCAGCCGGCGGCCGACCTTGGCGCCGATCTGGCCGCCGAGCGCGGAGCCGATCGCGATCAGTACGACGGCGGTCCAGTTGAAGTCCGCCACGAAGAGGAAGAACAGCGCGGCGATGCTGTTGACGACGGCGGCCAGGACGTTCTTCACGGCGTTGAGGCGCTGCATGGTGTCGTCGAGCAGCATGCCCATCAGGGAGAGGTAGATGATCCCCTGGGCCGCGGTGAAGTAGCCGCCGTAGACGCTGGCGAGCATCAGGCCGATGAAGAGCAGCGGGCCGCCGTCGGGGCGGGCCGGCACGCCGGTGTGTTCGCGGCGGCGCTGGACGGCTTTGCTGATGCGTGGTTGCAGGATGACCAGGACGAGGGCCATGGCCACCAGGATCGGGACGATGGTCTCGAAGGCCGTGGACGGCAGCGCGAGCAGCAGGGTGGCGCCGGTCAGTCCGCCGATGAGCGCGCCCACGGCGAGCTTCAGAACGCGTGGGCGCTGCCCTTCGAGCTCCTTGCGGTAGCCGATCGCGCCGCTGATGGAGCCGGGGATCAGGCCGAGTGCGTTGGAGACCGTGGCGGTGACCGGGGGCAGACCGGTGGCGAGGAGCACCGGGAAGGTGATCAGCGTTCCCGAACCGACGATCGTGTTGATCGTGCCCGCGCTGATGCCCGCGGCGAAGACCGCGAGCATCTCCCAGATGGACATCCCGAATCCCCCGTGACTGGTCGGTGCTTGGTGCACTGATCATGCCCGAGGGGGTGTACACGTCAGTCGACGGGGGGCTGCTCCCGGCGCTCCTTGCTGGAGTCACCGGTGTTGAAGCCGGGCATGCCGGTGCCGAGGTTGCCGAAGGCGCCGCTGAGGCCCTTGAGGGCGTCGCCGATCTCGCTGGGCACGATCCAGAGCTTGTTGGCGTCGCCCTCGGCGATCTTCGGCAGCATCTGGAGGTACTGGTACGAGAGGAGCTTCTGGTCCGGGTCACCGGCGTGGATCGCCTCGAAGACCGTACGGACAGCCTGCGCCTCGCCCTCCGCGCGCAGGGCGGCGGCCTTGGCCTCACCTTCGGCGCGCAGGATCGCGGACTGCTTCTCGCCCTCCGCGGTGAGGATCGCGGACTGCCGCGTTCCCTCGGCCTGGAGGATCGCGGCGCGCTTGTCACGGTCGGCGCGCATCTGCTTCTCCATCGAGTCCTGGATGGAGGTGGGCGGCTCGATCGCCTTCAGCTCGACGCGGTTGACGCGGATGCCCCACTTGCCGGTGGCCTCGTCGAGGACTCCGCGCAGGGCGGCGTTGATCTCCTCGCGGGAGGTGAGCGTCCGCTCCAGGTCCATGCCGCCGATGATGTTGCGGAGCGTGGTGACGGTGAGCTGCTCGATGGCCTGGATGTAGCTGGCCACCTCGTACGTCGCGGCCCTGGCGTCGGTGACCTGGTAGTAGATGACCGTGTCGATGTTGACGACCAGGTTGTCCTGGGTGATCACCGGCTGCGGCGGGAAGGGCACGACCTGTTCGCGGAGGTCGATCCGGTTGCGGATCGAGTCGATGAACGGGACGACGATGTTCAGGCCCGCGTTGAGGGTGCGGGTGTAGCGGCCGAAGCGCTCCACGATGGCGGCGCTGGCCTGTGGGATGACCTGGATCGTCTTGATCAGAGCGATGAAGACGAGCACCACCAGAATGATCAGGACGATGATGATCGGTTGCATCGTTTCCTCGTGCCCTTCGGTTGCCGACGGATCGCGATGATCGAGGTCGAGATCGTGTGAGGGGCCGTGGGTCAGGTCGGTTGTCCTGCCGGTCCGGTTCTCATGATGATCGACATCGAGTCTGACAGAACGGGCTCTGCCGTGTGGGCTGTTCGGTCACATGACGACGGCTGTGGCCCCGTCGATGTCGACGACATCGACCTGTTGGCCCGGTTCGTAGCTCAGTTCCGCGTCCAGGGCGCGGGCCGACCAGATCTCCCCGGCCAGCTTGATCCGCCCGTCCTCGCCGGTGACCCGTTCCAGGACGACTGCCTGGCGGCCTTTCAACGCGTCGATGCCGGTGGCCAGATGGGGCCGGTCGGACCGGTGCCGGTTGGCGATCGGCCGGACCACGGCGATCAGCGCCACCGAGACCAGGACGAAGACCAGTACCTGGGCCACGATTCCGCCGCCGAGGGCCGCGACCACCGCCGCGGCGACCGCTCCAACGGCGAACATGCCGAACTCGGGCATCGCGGTCAGGACGAGTGGGATGCCCAGTCCCACCGCGCCGATCAGCCACCACACCCATGCGTCGATGATGTCCACCCGGCCATCGTATGACCGGGAGCACCTCCGCCGACAGGGCGCAAGCGGGCGGGTACGCCCCCGGAGTGCCCGTCAAGTGCCGGGCGGTGGCCCGGATCTCAGCCGAGCGGGAGGCCGCGGGCGGTGTAGCGGTCGCCCTGGTGCTCGACTACGAGCGGCAGGCCGAAGCAGAGAGAGAGGTTACGCGAGCTGAGCTCGGTCTCCATGGGGCCGGCGGCGAGCACCTTGCCCTGGCGGATCATCAGGACGTGGGTGAAGCCGGGGGCGATCTCCTCGACATGGTGGGTGACCATGATCATGGAGGGGGCGTACGGGTCGCGGGCCAGTCGGCCGAGGCGGCGGACCAGGTCCTCGCGTCCGCCGAGGTCGAGACCGGCGGCGGGCTCGTCGAGGAGCAGCAGTTCGGGGTCGGTCATCATGGCGCGGGCGATCAGGGTGCGCTTGCGCTCGCCCTCGGAGAGGGTGCCGAACTTCCGGTCCAGGTAGTCGGTCATGCCGAGCCGGTCGAGGAAGGCGCGGGCGCGGTCCTCGTCGACCTTGTCGTAGTTCTCGTTCCAGGTGGCGGTCATGCCGTAGGCGGCGGTGAGCACCGTCTGCAGGACCGTCTGCCGCTTGGGCAGCTTCTCCGCCATGGCGACGCCCGCGATCCCGATGCGGGGGCGCAGGTCGAAGACGTCGGTTCCGACGCCGCCGAGCCGCTCGCCGAGGACCGTGGCGCTGCCCTTGCTGGGGAAGAGGTAGCTGGACGCGACGTTGAGGAGGGTGGTCTTGCCGGCGCCGTTGGGGCCGAGGATGACCCAGCGCTCCCCCTCCTTGACCGACCAGGAGACGTCTTCCACCAGAGCGCGTCCGTCGCGGACCACGGATACGTCCACCAGCTCCAGTACATCGCTCATGAGCGCGTTGTCTCCCCATGCAGTTTCGTGATCGTCGCGTGCCTGTGGGCACAGCTCCCAGGGAAAACCTACGCCACCGCGGGAGAGCTTCGGGCGCTGGGCCCGTCGTCGCACGGTTGTCGTGCGGTCCCCGGCCCGTCCCGGACCGGGTCCGGCCGGGGTGAGACAGGGGCCGGGTCCGTTCCTTAGGGTGTTGCCATGCTTTCGGAACCACGCTCAGGGCTGTTGGCCGCTTGGGGAAACGCGCTGCTGGCCGGACTCGTCTCGCCGGACGACGCGGCCCTCGCCATCGTCGGGGAGGACGCGGTGCACCGCGTCGAGGGGCTGCCGGGGGAGGCGGGGCCGGTCGGCCTCACGCTCGCCCTGGGGCGGCTGCGGGGGCTCGGGGTGACCGGTTTCCGGGTCGCTCTGCCGGTTCCCGGGCATCCGCTGGGGCTCAGCGGTCCCCCGGATTTCAACGCGAGGGCGCTGGAGGCCGAGGAGGCGGTGGTGACCTACGGCGCGCCGTACGGGCTGGTGCCCGAGGTGCGCGAGTCGGGGCCCGCCGGGGATCTCCACGTCGCCGTGGCGTGGCACTGCCTGGCCGTGCGGGAGGCGCCGCCGGCCGATGTGCCCTCACTGGGCGAGGCGGAGCGGGAGCTCGCGGAGGCGTTGCGGGACGCGACGACGGCGCTGTCACGGCTCGACGTGGCGGGCTCGGGGCCGGTGGCCGAGGCGGCGCTGGACGCGTACCGGGCGCGGGCGGAGCAGGGGCGCGAGGTGCTCGCCCCGGGGTATCCGCCACGGGCGGTGCGGGTGCTGGAGCTGGCGCAGCGGGTCGGGCTGCTGGTCGCGCTGGCGTACGAGAACGGGCCCGGCGGGGCGGTGAGCGCCTCGGAGATGGCGGCGCGGGGGGAGGCGCTGCGGCCGGTGGAACGGGTGGCCCGGCGGGCGCAGGTGGCCGCGTACAACGCGTATGTGGAGGAGCGGGCGCGGTAGCGGGGCGGGGCCCGGGAGTGCGGCCTGTTGCACCTCGGTCGCCGGGCGGGCCTTCGTGAAGGCCCGCCCGGTGGTGACGCGGTGTGCGTGGCGTCAGCCGTTCAGGCCGAAGTTGCCGAAGGCCGGGTTGAGCAGGCCGATCACGTTGACCGTGTTGCCGACCACGTTCACCGGCACGTGGACCGGGACCTGCGCGAGGTTGCCGCTGGCCACGCCCGGGGAGTGGGTCGCGACACCGTGGGCGTCCGCACCGCTGTGACCGGTGGCGGAGGCCGCGCCGGCACCGGCGGCGATGATGCCGCCGGCGATCATGGTGACGGCAGCGGCCTTCTTCAGGTTCTTCACTTCAGGATCCTCCTAGCGTCGCTGCGGCCGGCCGCCGCAGCACGCCTTGGAGAACGCCCCGGCGCCGGAGGAGATGCGCCGTTCGAGTGACATACACCCGACAGTATGAATCTCAGCCCGGTCGCGGGCGGCCCGCTCGGCCCGCCCCGTCAGCCCGCCGCCCCGTGCCGGACCGCCCAGAGCGCGGCCTGGGTGCGGTCGGAGAGGTCCAGCTTCATCAGAATGTTCGAGACGTGCGTCTTGACGGTCTTCTCCGAGAGGACGAGCGCCCGCGCGATCTCCCGGTTGGAGCGGCCGTCGGCGATGAGGCCCAGCACTTCCCGCTCCCGTTCGGTGAGGGTGCTTCCCCGGCCCGTACCGCTGCCCGGGTCGTCCTGGGCGAGGAGCGCTCCCGCCACTTCCGGCTGGAGCAGGACATGGCCCGCGTACACCGAGCGGATGGCGCCCGCCAGCGCGTCCGGGTCGACGTCCTTGTAGACGTACCCCGAGGCTCCGGCGCGCAGGGCGGGGACGACGGTGCGCTGTTCGGTGAAGCTGGTGACGATCAGCACCTTGGCAGGGTTCTCCAGCTCCCGGAGCCTGCGCAGCGCCTCTATGCCGTCGGTGCCGGGCATCTTGATGTCCATGAGCACCACATCGGGGCGCAGCTCCTCGGTCCTGGCCACTCCCTCGGCACCGTCGGAGGCCTCGCCGACGACCTCTATGTCGTCCTGGATCTCCAGGAACGTACGCAGACCGCGGCGGACCACCTGGTGGTCGTCGACCAGCAGCACCCTGATGATCCTGTCAGCCACCGGGTACCTCCATCTCGATCGTGGTGCCCTTGCCGGGCGCCGATTCAACGGTGAGCTTCCCGCCGACACCGCTCGCGCGGTCCCGCATCGAGACCAGGCCCAGATGCCGCCCCGCCCGACGGGTGGCCGCCGGCTCGAAGCCGCAGCCGTCGTCGGCGATCCGGAGCACCGTGCCGCCGTCGCCGCCGCGTACGAGGGTGACGCCGACGTGGTCGGCCCCCGAGTGACGCAGAGCGTTGTGCAGGGCCTCCTGGGCGACCCTGAGCAGCGCTTCCTCCTGTGCGGCGGGCAGCGCCCGCACGCCCAGGCTCTCGAAGGTGACCCGGGCCGTGTGGGCGCGGTCCAGGACCTGGATCTGGGTGCGGAGGGTGGCGATCAGGCCGTCCTCGTCGAGCGCGGCGGGGCGCAGCTCGACGACGGCCGCCCGCAGCTCGTCCACCGCCTCCGCCGCGAGGGCGGCGACCTGCTGGAGCTCGCCCTTGGCGCGGGCCGGGTCGCGGTCGACCAGGGTGGCGGCGGCCTGGGCGGTGAGCCGCAGGGAGAACAGCTTCTGGCTGACCGCGTCGTGCAGCTCGTGGGCGAGGCGGGAGCGCTCCTCCGCGATGGTGAGCTCGCGGCTGCGCTCGTAGAGCCGTGCGTTGGTGAGGGCGATCGCCGCGTGCTGGGCGAGGATGCCCAGCAGCTCCTCGTCGTCGGCGGTGAATCCGCAGCTGCCCTCGGGCTTCGGACAGCGCTTGTTGGCGAGGAAGAGGGCGCCGATGGTCTCGTCGCCGTCCCTGATGGGCAGGCCCAGGAAGTCGGACATGTCGGGGTGGGCGGACGGCCAGCCCTCGAAGCGGGGGTCCTTGCGGACGTCGGCGAGCCGCTCGGGCTTCGCCTCGTGCAGCATCGCGGCGAGGATGCCGTGCTGCCGGGGAAGCGGGCCGATCGCCTTCCACTGTTCGTCGCTGACACCGTCGACGACGAACTGGGCGAAGCCGCCGTGGTCGTCGGGGACGCCGAGCGCCGCGTACTCGGCGTCGAGCAGCTCGCGGGCCGAGGCGACGATCGTCTTGAGGACGTCCCGCATTTCCAGGTGCCGGCTCATGGCGAGCAGTGCGGCGCTCACCGCCGCAAGGCCACCCGCCGGTGGGCGATGGGTCATGGCCTCACCGTACCGGCGGGTCACAGGCCCCGTATCGGCCTGTGGACGGCCACCGATTAGGACGCAGGGACTAGGACCTCCCGGCCGAAGTGGCGCGCCGGGCCCGGAGCGGCAGGGAAACGGAAGCTCACACTCCGGATTGCTTCAGCAACAGTTGGTGAGATTGATACCCGGCCGATGTGAGGCCTCGCATAGGACCTGGGTCACTTACGAAGTCACCTAGTGGACAAATAAGGGCGATATGGGCGAGTGGAAGTCCGGTTTGCACCGTTCGAACCGGGGTCGGGCCCACTACCCGGCTTCGTACGTCACACCTTTGCCACACCATTTTGCGGTCGCTAAGAATTGCAATCGTCCCCGACGGAGATGCGATGCCGCTTCCCGTCTTCGTCCTCCGTGAGGACTTCCGCGATTCGAAGAGGTACCTGCATGTCCGCGTCCAGCATTTCCGGCCGTCTCCGTCGTATGAACAAGACCCAGAAGCTCTCCGCCGCCGGTATATCCGCCGTCGCCGCCGCTGCGCTCTCGTTGTCGCTGGTGCCCGGTAACGCCGATGCCGAGACCGAGCCGCAGGCCATCTCCGGCGCCCCCGTCGTCTTCGCGTCCGCCGCCGGCGCCTCGCAGGCCAAGACGATCCAGTCCAGCGTCATCGAGCAGCACTCCACCGCCGAGCAGCTGATCAAGGCGTCCGACGCCGCGAAGGCGAAGAAGGCCAAGTCCGTCTCGAAGGAGAAGGCCAAGAAGGCCAAGGCGAAGGCTCACGCCAAGGAGAAGGCCAAGGCGAAGAAGGCCGCGTCCAAGCGCGGTAAGCAGGGAGCCAGCCGTTCCGAGTCCCGTACCCCGGTCTTCTCGAACAACCTGGACGGCTGGATCAAGGAATCCCTGTCCATCATGAAGGCCAAGGGCATCCCGGGCACCTACGACGGTCTGCACCGCAACATCATCCGCGAGTCCAGCGGCAACCCGAAGGCCATCAACGACTGGGACGTCAACGCGGTCAACGGTGTCCCGTCGAAGGGTCTGCTCCAGATCATCAAGCCGACCTTCGACGCCTACCACGTCGGCGGTACGCCCCACGACCAGTACGACCCGATCGCCAACATCACCGCGTCGGCCAACTACGCCGCCGACAAGTACGGCTCGATCGACAACGTCAACAGCGCGTACTGAGTCCACTCCGGTACGCCGTGACACACGCCGAAGGGCGGCACCCCGCGCGGGGTGCCGCCCTTCGGCGTCGTACGGTGCGCGACCGCGAGGCGGCGGCTACTTGCGCATCACCTCGGGCTCGTGGCGGCGCAGCAGCCGCGCGACCGCGAACCCGCAGATGACACCGAGGAAGACCAGCACCCCGATGTTGATCCCCCACTGGCTCACCGAGTGCTCCCACAGCGGGTCCAGGTCGGTGGGGTTCTTCTGGTCCCACGGCGGCATGAGGTGGGCGAGGTCGAGGGTCGAGCCCGCGGCCGCGATCGCCCAGCGGGACGGCATCAGCCAGGCGAACTGCTCCAGGCCCAGCGATCCGTAGACCTGGAAGAGGATGCCGGTGAAGACCACCTGGACGATCGCGAACATGACCAGCAGCGGCATGGTCTTCTCGGAGGTCTTCACCAGCGAGGAGATCACCAGGCCGAACATCATCGAGGTGAAGCCGAGCGCGATGATCGTCACGCAGAGCTCGACGGCCGGCGGCATGATCAGGCCCTCCGCCGGCAGATCGCGGGTGGCGAAGCCGATGCCGCAGATGATGACGCCCTGGAGGGCCGTGATCATGCCGAGCACGATCACCTTGGACATCAGGTAGGCGGAGCGGGAGAGGCCGGTGGCCCGTTCCCGTTCGTAGATCACCCGTTCCTTGATCAGCTCTCGTACGGAGTTGGCCGCCCCGGAGAAGGTCATGCCGATCACCAGGATCAGCATGATCGTTCCGGCGTCGCTGTTGAACCGGGACGGCGCCTTGGGCGGGCCCAGGCCGAAGTCCGACGGAATGACCACGCTGACCACACCGAGCACCGCGGGCAGGATCACCATCAGGCCCATGAAGCCCTTGTCGGACGCGATCACCGACAGATAGCGGCGCATCAGCGTCCACAGCTGCGTCACCCAGCCCTGCGGCTTCGGCGGGCGCATCTGCTGGTGCGGGGGCATGTGTACGGACTGCGCGGCGACGGAGTCGATGTCCGCGGCGTACATCTGGTAGTGCTGCGAACCGCGCCAGCGGCCCGCCCAGTCGTAGTCGCGGTAGTTCTCGAACGCGGAGAAGACGTCGGCCCAGGAGCTGTAGCCGAAGAAGTTGAGCGCTTCCTCCGGCGGACCGAAGTAGGCCACGGCGCCACCGGGCGCCATCACCAGGAGCTTGTCGCAGATGGCCAGCTCGGCGACCGAGTGCGTGACGACGAGGACGGTACGGCCGTCGTCGGCCAGACCGCGCAGCAGCTGCATGACATCGCGGTCCATGCCCGGGTCGAGGCCGGAGGTCGGCTCGTCCAGGAATATCAGCGAGGGCTTGGTGAGCAGCTCCAGGGCCACCGAGACGCGCTTGCGCTGGCCGCCGGAGAGCGAGGTGACCTTCTTGTCCTTGTGGATGTCGAGCTTGAGCTCGGCGAGGACTTCCAGGATCCGGGACTGCCGCTCGGCCTCTGTGGTGTCGGCGGGGAAGCGGAGCTTGGCCGCGTACTTGAGGGCCTTGGTGACCGTGAGTTCCTTGTGCAGGATGTCGTCCTGCGGAACCAGGCCGATGCGCTGGCGCAGCTCGGCGAACTGCTTGTAGAGGTTCCGGTTGTCGTAGAGGACTTCGCCCTGGTCGGCGGGCCGGTAGCCGGTGAGCGCCTTGAGCAGGGTGGACTTTCCGGAGCCGGACGGGCCGATGACGCCGATCAGCGACTTCTCCGGGACGCCGAACGAGACGTCCTTCAGGATCTGCTTGCCGCCGTCGACCGTCACGGTGAGGTGGCGGGCGGCGAAGGAGACCTCGCCCGTGTCGACGAATTCCTCGAGCCGGTCACCGACCAGCCGGAACGTCGAGTGACCGACACCGACGATGTCGTTCGCGCCGATGAGCGCGGAGCCGGACTTGGAGAGCGGCTGGCCGTTGACGTACGTGCCGTTGTGGGATCCGAGGTCACGGATCTCGAAGCGGCCGTCGGGCGTCGCGTGGAACTCGGCGTGGTTGCGCGAGACCTGGAGGTCGGAGACGACCAGTTCGTTCTCCAGCGCACGGCCGATGCGCATCACCCGGCCGAGAGCCACCTGGTGGAAGGTGGTCGGGCTGCGGTCGCCGTAGACCGGTGACGCCCCCGCCGCGCCGCCGGCCCCGCCACTCCCGGGGTTGTTCGCCATGCCCTGCTGCGGTCCGTGGGACTGCTGCGGCGCCTGGGGCGCCTGGGGCGCCTGGGGCGCCTGGGGCGCCTGCTGCCAGGCCTGCGGCTGCTGTCCCTGGCCCTGTCCCGGAATCTGCTGCTGGCCCGGAGTCTGCTGCTGCCCCGGAATCTGCTGTCCGGGATTCTGCTGTCCCGGCCAGCCGGGTCCGCCCTGCTGCGGCTGCTGCGGTTGCGGCTGCTGCGGCGGGGTCTGCTGCGACTGCTGGGCCTGGCCCCCGGCGGCGGCCTGCCCGCTGTACACACCGGCAGCGGTGAGGCTCAGCCGGGGCCCGTCGGTGGCATTGCCCAGGTGCACCGTGGAGCCGGGGCCGATCTCCAGCTGGTGGATTCGCTGGCCCTGTACATAGGTGCCGTTGGTGCTGCCGTGGTCCTCGATGGACCAACCCCGGCCGTTCCAGCTGATCGTGGCGTGCCGCCACGACACCCTGGCGTCATCGATCGTCATGTCGCCCTGCGGATCACGTCCGAGGGTGTACGACCTGGACGGATCGAGCGTCCAGGTCCTGCCATTCAATTCCAGTACGAGTTCCGGCACTCCGCGCCCCACTAGTTGTCCCCCGATTACCCCCGTTGCAGGGAGTCTAGGGATGCTGAACATCGTGGGGAACTATTCCAGGAGCAGTCCCCGATACGAAAGCCGGGCGGGGGTTTGACCCTGCCGAGACCTGCACTGTTATGGCTTTGACGCCAACAAAACGGTCATCTACCGACACAACTGGCCATGAACGATTGCGGATCGTGCTGAATTATCTGGTTGGGGGTATCGGGACGGACTGTCCGGCACTCGGGACGGACCGTCGGGGGCGCGTCGTGGACCGATACGGTGGGCACACCATGAGCGCATCTCAGCCACCTCAGTCCTCGCCGTCTCCTGAGTCCCCTGAGTCACGTCAGGGCATCGACGCACCGACCCTTCTCGTGAAGATCTTCGGGAAGGACCGTCCCGGTATCACCGCCGGGCTGTTCGACACCCTCGCCGCCTACTCGGTCGATGTCGTCGACATCGAGCAGGTCGTCACCCGTGGCCGCATCGTCCTGTGCGCGCTGGTCACCGCCCCGGTCGCGGGCGGCACCACGGAGGGCGACCTGCGGGCCACCGTGCACAGCTGGGCCGAGTCGCTGAAACTGCAGGCCGAGATCATCTCCGGTACGGGCGACAACCGTCCCCGTGGCGACGGCCGCTCCCATGTGACGGTGCTCGGGCACCCGCTGACCGCGGAGTCGACCGCCGCCATAGCGGCCAGCATCACCTCGACCGGCGGGAACATCGACCGGATCTTCCGGCTGGCGAAATACCCGGTCACAGCCGTCGAGTTCGCGGTGTCCGGCACCGGAACGGAGGAGCTGCGGACCGCGCTGGCCACCGAGGCCGCCGAGATCGGCGTCGACGTGGCCGTGGTCTCCGCCGGGCTGAGCCGCCGCGCGCAGCGGCTCGTCGTGATGGACGTCGACTCGACCCTCATCCAGGACGAGGTCATCGAGCTCTTCGCGGCGCACGCCGGCTGTGAGGCGGAGGTCGCCTCGGTCACCGAGCAGGCGATGCGCGGGGAACTCGACTTCGAGCAGTCGCTGCACGCCCGGGTGGCGCTGCTGGCGGGACTCGACGTGTCCGTGGTGGAGAAGGTCCGCGCCGAGGTACGGCTGACGCCGGGCGCCCGGACCCTGATCCGTACGCTGAAGCGGCTCGGCTACCAAGTAGGCGTCGTCTCCGGCGGGTTCACGCAGGTGACGGACGATCTCAAGGAACGACTGGGGCTCGACTTCGCCTCTGCCAACACTCTGGAGATCGTCGGCGGCAAGCTCACCGGCCGGGTGACCGGGCCCATCGTCGACCGGGCCGGCAAGGCCCGGCTGCTGCGCAGCTTCGCCGCGGAGGCCGGGGTGCCGCTGGCGCAGACCGTGGCGATCGGCGACGGGGCCAACGACCTGGACATGCTGAACACCGCGGGGCTCGGCGTGGCGTTCAACGCGAAGCCGGTGGTCCGCAGGGCCGCGCACACGGCGGTGAACGTGCCGTTCCTGGACACCGTGCTCTACCTGCTCGGCATCACCCGCGAGGAGGTCGAGGCCGCCGACGGTCTCGTCGAATAGGAAGCCGGGGGCGGTGCGCCCCGGACAGCATGGAGGGCCCCGGTGCGCGAGCGGAAGCTCGTGCGCCGGGGCCCTCCTCACGATCAGCCGGGACCCTCTTCACGATCCGGTGAGACGGACAGCCGTCAGCTGTCAGTCGTTCGGGGTCCAGTACTCGGTGAGCTTGCCGATTCCGTGCTCGACGCCCTTCCAGGTACCGGAGAACTCGACCACGGCGAACGCGGCGGTCGGGAAGCCGCCGCGGGTCATCCGGGCCAGGGCGTCGCCCTCCGAAGCGCCCGAAAGGGCATCGGCGAGCGCGTGCATACCCGGGTTGTGCCCGATCACCAGCAGGTTGCGGACCTCGTCGGGCGTCTCGTTGACCAGGGCGATCAGCTCGCCGAGCGAGGCCTCGTACAGCCGCTCCTCGTACACGGTCCTGGGGCGCTCCGGCATCTCGTGCACGGCCAGCTTCCACGTCTCGCGCGTCCTGGTGGCGGTGGAGCAGAGGGCCAGATCGAAGGCGATCCCCGAATCGACGAGTCTGCGGCCTGCCACGGGTGCGTCCTTGCGGCCGCGTTCCGCGAGCGGGCGCTCATGGTCGGAGTCCTGCGACCATTCCGCCTTCGCGTGCCTGAGAAGGACAATCCTGCGAGGTGTATCGACGCTCATACACCTCAGCTTCGCACGAATCGTGCCAGCTGGCGCAGGGTGTTGGAGGGCCCGCCCGGGAACGGCCGGTGGCATCAGCGGGTCAGCAGGTCCACGATTCGCTCCAGCAACTGGCCCACCGCCGAATCGTCCGCCGCCGCGTGCGCCTGCCCCGGTGCGACGACCAGCAACAGCAGCGCGCCGAAGGCCACGGCGGGCAGCGCGACGGCCCACCAGGGCAGCCTGATCTCGACACCGCCCGCATCCGGGCGGGTGGACCGGGTGTGTGTACGGGCCGGCATGTCCGCCTCCGGGGGTCATCGGGTCTGATACCTGAGAACCTACGGATCCGGCGGCGTCCGGCCCATCCGGTGACCCACCCACTTCACCCTGACCCTGACCCCCTAGGGGATGGTGGGGGTAGCACCACCATCGTCCCGCCGGAGCCGGGCGGGCGCGAACCGTCAGGGAGAGGCGAGGGTGGCGATGACGGCGATGACGATCGAGATCAGCACCATCGCCCCGAAGACGAGCAGGAGCTTCTTCTGACCGTTCTGGGGATTCGGGTCGAGCACAGGAGACATGGCCCCAGTCTCGCATCTCAGCATTCGTCCTCGATCGTCCGGTCCCGGCCCGCCAGCGTGCCGACCACCATCTGCGGCACCATCAGGGCCGCCATCAGGCCGATCGGCAGCCCCCAGCCGCCGCTGTGCTGGTAGAGCACGCCGACGAGGAGCGGGCCGGGGATCGAGATGAGATAGCCGCAGGACTGGGCGAAAGCGGACAGCCGCACCACTCCGGCGCCGCTGCGCGAACGCATGCTGATCATCGTGAGGGCGAGCGGGAAGGCGCAGTTCGAGACGCCCAGGAGCACCGCCCAGGCCCAGGACCCGCCGGACGGGGCGAAGAAGAGACCCGCGTAGCCGAGGAGGCCGCACGAGCCGAGGAAGACGACGATCGGGCCCTGGTTGCGCATCCGGGCCGCGACCCGGGGGATGACGAAGGCGAGCGGGACGCCCATCGCCATGGTGACGGCGAGCAGGACGCCCGCGGTACCGGCCGAGACCCCGGCGTCGCGGAAGATCTGCGGCATCCAGCCCATGGTGATGTAGGCGGCGGTGGCCTGGAGGCCGAAGAAGCAGGCGAGGGCCCAGGCGGTGCGGCTGCGGGTGATCCTGAGCTCCGGTGCCCGCTCCTGCTGGGCGGAGGGCTGCCCGGAGGCGGCGCGCCGGTCCCGTACCAGCGGGATCCAGGGCAGGATCGCGACGGCGGCGAGCGCGGCCCAGATACCGAGCCCCGCCTTCCAACTGCCGCCCATCGCCTCGGTCATGGGGACGGTCACGGCGGCGGCCAGCGAGGTGCCCAGGGCCAGGGCCATGGAGTAGAGGCCGGTCATGGAGCCGACCCGGTCCGGGAACCAGCGCTTGACGATCACCGGCATCAGTACGTTGCTCACGGCGATGCCCATCAGGGCGAGGGCGCTCGCGGCGAGGAATCCGGCCGTGCCGCCGACGAGGGGCCGGATCACCAACCCCGCGGTGATGGCGGTCATGCCCGCGCAGACGACCGCGCCGGGGCCGAAGCGGCGGGCCAGGCGCGGCGCCATGATGCCGAAGACCGCGAAGCAGAGGGGCGGTACGGAGGTGAGGACCCCCGCGACGCTCCCGCTCATGTGCAGCCCGTCGCGCACCTCTTCGAGGAGGGCGCCGAGGCTGGTGATGGCGGGGCGGAGGTTGAGCGCGGTGAGGACGAGCCCGACGGCGACCAGGCGGAGCACCCACGCCGCGGGACCGGCCGGGGTGACGGGGGCGTCGGTTCCGGGGGCCGTCGGAGTGGCGGGACTCAGCGTCCCGGTCGGGGTCTGGGGAGGGGTTTCGTCGTCACGCATGAGGTCATCATAGAATCATGGGATGATTGATTGTCCAATCCTCGTCAATCCTCTGAGAGCATGCGGACACCCGGGAGCGGCGCGACCGCCGAGAACACAGCCCCGGCCCCGGACACCCGAGCAAGGAGCACCATGGCGCTGACGTCCCCGCGGCGTTCGGCACTCGCCGACCAGGTGATTGACCAGCTGAGGAACCAGATCACCTCGGGCGAGTGGCCCGTGGGCTCGCGCATCCCCACCGAACCCGAGCTGGTCGAACAGCTGGGGGTGGCCCGTAACACCGTGCGCGAGGCGGTGCGCGCGCTCGCGCACAACGGCCTGCTCGACATCCGGCAGGGCTCGGGCACCTATGTGGCCGCCACCAGCGAGCTGGCCGGGGTGATGCACCGCCGGTTCGCGTCCGCCGATCCGCGCCATGTCGCCGAGCTGCGCTCGACGCTGGAGTCGTCGGCCGCGCGGCTGGCCGCCGCCCGGCGCACAGACCGGGACCTGAAGCAGCTGGACGCGCTCATGCGGCGCCGGGAGGAGACCTGGGCCGCCGGGGACGCGGAGGCCTTCGTGGCGGCGGACGCGACCCTGCATCTGGCCGTCGTGGCCGCCTCCCACAACGACGTGCTGACCGGGCTATACGCCGACCTGGGTGACCTCCTGCGGGAACACGTCCGGGACGACGTCGGTCATGAGCTGCGGCCGGAGAACCACATGGACCACGGGCGGCTGGTCGAGGCGATCCGCGCCGGTGACGCGGAGACGGCCGCGGAGGAGGCCGCGAGCCACGCGCTCACCTGCCTGGCGGACCGGGTCTGAGACATGGGGCCGGGTCCGCACCGGGTCCGAGATAGCAGGACGACTCCGCACGGGGTCCGAGACATGGGGCCGGGTCCGCACCGGGTCAGGTCGCCGGGCGGGTCTCGTTCGAGTGGGTGACCCAGGCGGAGCGGACCTCCTTCCAGCAGCGGTCGTCCAGTCGCACCGTCCGCCCCGGTCCGACGGCGACCGGCCTGGAGTCCGCGTCGATGTCCCACCAGCGGGCGCAGTCGGTGTGCAGCTGCACCCGGTCGGTGGACGGGTACGGGTTGTGGCAGTAGGCGATGACCCGGGAGCCGTGGACCGACGTACGGCATTCGGCGCCGGAGGGTTCGGGCTCGGGCGCGGGTGGTGCGGCCGCTCCGGCGGCTCCGACGTGCCCGGCGGCGTACAGGGCGCCAGGGACGAGCAGTCCGGCGACGACCGCGGAGGCCGCCAGCAGGGACCGGGTTCGGTGACGTGTGCCGCGCACAGCGATCTCCTCCCCTGGGGCCTGACCAGAAGTCCGGTTCCTCCACATTCTGCGGTGGATCGACCAGGTTTTCGACCTGAGTGCCGAGAGGCCGGGCGGGGCAAGGGAAACGGCCGCGCACCGCCTCGGGGGAGGCGGTGCGCGGCCGTGGTGCGCGAGAGGGTCAGGCGCCGATCATGTGCACGCCACTGTCGACGTGGACGATCTCGCCCGTGGTCTTCGGGAAGAAGTCCGACAGCAGCGCGACGATGGCGCGGCCGGCCGGCTCCGGGTCCGACATGTCCCAGGCCAGCGGCGCACGGGTGTTCCACACCTCGGCCAGCTCGCCGAAGCCCGGGATGGACTTGGCCGCCATGGAGCCGAGCGGTCCGGCCGAGACCAGGTTGCAGCGGATGTTGTCCTTGCCCAGGTCGCGGGCGAGGTAGCGGGAGGTGGCCTCCAGCGCGGCCTTCGTCGGGCCCATCCAGTCGTACTGCGGCCAGGCGAACTGTGCGTCGAAGGTGAGGCCGACGATCGAACCGCCCTCGGCCATCAGCGGCTTGCACGCCATGGCGAGGGACTTCAGCGAGAACGCCGAGACGTGCATCGCCGTGGAGACCGACTCGAAGGGGGTGTTGAGGAAGTTGCCGCCGAGCGCGTCCTGCGGCGCGAAGCCGATGGAGTGGACGACACCGTCGAGCGAACCGAGCTCGTCGCGCACCAGACCGGCCAGCCGGTCGAGGTGCTCGGCGTTGGTCACGTCCAGCTCGATGACCTTGGCCGGCTTGGGCAGCTTCTTGGCGATGCGCTCGGTGAGCGTCGGCCGGGGGAAGGCGGTAAGGATGATCTCCGCGCCCTGCTCCTGGGCCACCTTCGCGGCGTGGAACGCGATGGACGACTCCATCAGCACCCCGGAGATGAGGATGCGCTTGCCGTCGAGAATTCCGCTCATGGTGATCAGTGACCCATGCCCAATCCGCCGTCAACAGGGATGACGGCTCCAGTGATGTACGACGCGTCGTCGGAGGCGAGGAAGCGCACCGCGGCGGCGATCTCCGCGGGCTGCGCGTACCGCGCGAGCGGCACCTGGGCGACGATGCCCTTGCGCTGCTCCTCGGTGAGCGCCTGCGTCATGTCGGTGTCTACGAAGCCGGGTGCGACGACGTTGAAGGTGATGTTCCGCGAGCCCAGCTCACGGGCGAGCGACCGGGCGAAGCCGACCAGGCCGGCCTTGGACGCGGCGTAGTTCGCCTGCCCCGCCGAGCCGAGGAGGCCGACGACGGAGGAGATGAGGACGACCCGGCCCTTCTTGGCCCGCAGCATGCCCCGGTTGGCGCGCTTGACGACTCGGAAGGTACCGGTGAGGTTGGTGTCGAGTACGGACGTGAAGTCCTCCTCGGTCATCCGCATCAGCAACTGGTCCTTGGTGACACCGGCGTTGGCGACCAGCACCTCCACGTTGCCGTGCTTCTCCTCGATCACCTTGTAGGCCTGCTCCACCTGCTCGGCGTCGGTGATGTCGCAACGAACCGCGAGGACACCGGCCTCGGTGAGGGCCCGGGGCGGCTCGCCGGAGCGGAAGGTGATCGCGACCTTGTCGCCGTTGTCGACGAAAGCGCGGGCGATGGCGAGGCCAATGCCCCGGTTTCCTCCGGTGACGAGAACCGAGCGGCTCAACGGATCACCCTTTCCATAGCTGTCTGGTACCTCGAAAAACCTATCGGTACCGCCCGCTTCCCGAGCAATCGGCCTCTGACAGCGCCTTCCCCCGGGCGCTGTCGGGTTCCTACAGTGTCGTTCCGGCCCCGCTCCGGCCCTGCCCGGCCGGGGACCCGGCCGCAATTCGGCTGTGCCGCCCCTGCGGCCGTGCTTCACTGCCCCGTAAACGAACCGAGGGTATGTGAAGCAGAGGAGAGGCCGCTCGTGCCCCATGAGGTAGATCAGTCGTTCCTGGCCCTGCCGCTGAGGCCGCTGGCCGACGCGGCGCTCGCCCGCGCGCGGGCGCTCGGGGCCGTGCACGCGGACTTCCGCTTCGAGCGGGTGCGCAGCGCCACCTGGCGGCTGCGGGACGCCCGCCCGGCCGGGGCGTCGGACAGCACGGAGCTCGGGTACGCGGTGCGGGTGGTGCACGGCGGGGCGTGGGGGTTCGCCTCCGGGGTGGACCTGACGATGGACGCGGCGGCGAGGGTGGCCTCGCAGGCCGTCGCGATGGCGAAGCTCTCGGCGAAGGTGATCGCGGCGGCGGGCTCCGACGAGAGGGTGGAGCTGGCGGACGAGCCGGTGCACGGGGAGCGGAGCTGGGTCTCCTCGTACGAGATCGACCCGTTCGACGTACCGGCGCAGGAGAAGGCGGGGCTGCTCGCCGAGTGGAGCGGCCGGCTGCTGGGGGCGGCGGGCGTCGCGCATGTGGACGCCTCACTGATGACCGTCCACGAGAACAAGTTCTACGCGGACACGGCGGGCACGGTCACCACGCAGCAGCGGGTCCGGCTGCATCCGCAGTTCACCGCGGTGGCGGTGGACGCGACGAGCGGCGAGTTCGACTCGATGCGCACGATCGCGCCGCCGGTCGGGCGCGGCTGGGAGTACCTGACAGGGACCGGCTGGGACTGGGACGCGGAGCTGGAGCGGATTCCGGGGCTGCTGGCCGAGAAGATGCGGGCGCCGAGCGTCGAGGCGGGGACGTACGACCTGGTCGTCGACCCGTCGAACCTGTGGCTGACCATCCACGAGTCGATCGGGCACGCCACGGAGCTGGACCGGGCGCTGGGCTACGAGGCGGCGTACGCCGGGACCTCGTTCGCCACCTTCGACAAGCTGGGCAAGCTGGCGTACGGCTCGCCCGTGATGAACGTGACGGGCGACCGCACGGCCGAGCACGGGCTCGCGACGATCGGTTACGACGACGAGGGCGTCGAGGCCCAGTCGTGGGACCTGGTGAAGGACGGCACACTGGTCGGCTACCAGCTGGACCGCCGGATCGCGAAGCTGACGGATCTGGGCCGGTCCAACGGGTGCGCCTACGCGGACTCGCCGGGCCATGTCCCCGTGCAGCGGATGGCGAACGTGTCGCTGGCGCCGGATCCCGGCGGGCTGTCCACCGACGATCTGATCGGCGGGGTGGAGCGCGGGATCTACGTGGTCGGTGACCGGTCGTGGTCCATCGACATGCAAAGGTACAACTTTCAATTTACCGGGCAGCGGTTCTTCCGGATCGAGAACGGCAAGCTCGCCGGGCAGCTGCGCGATGTCGCGTACCAGGCGACGACGACGGACTTCTGGGGCTCGATGGAGAAGGTCGGCGGCCCCCAGACCTACGTCCTGGGCGGCGCCTTCAACTGCGGCAAGGCCCAGCCCGGCCAGGTCGCGGCCGTCTCGCACGGCTGCCCCTCCGCCCTCTTCCGAGGCGTGAACATCCTCAACACGACGCAGGAGGCCGGACGATGAACGGCGCGCACCGAACCGGCTGGGGGTCCGGGGGTCGTCCCCCGGGGCAGCACAGTCTCAACACGACGCAGGAGGCCGGACGATGAGCCGCGTCAGCAAGCCCTACGAGATCGTCGAGCGCGCTCTCGAACTGTCCACCGCCGACGGCTGTGTGGTCATCGCCGACGAGGAGTCGTCGGCCAACCTTCGCTGGGCGGGCAACGCGCTCACCACGAACGGGGTGACCCGGGGCCGCACCCTGACCGTCATCGCCACGGTCGACGGGGCCGAGGGAACCGCGTCCGGGGTCGTGTCCCGGGCCGCGGTCACCCCGGCCGACCTGGAGCCGCTGGTGCGGGCCGCCGAGGCGGCCGCGCGCGGGGCCGGTCCGGCCGAGGACGCGCAGCCGCTGATCACCGGGGTGCCGTCGTCCCCCGACTTCACCGACGCCCCGGCGGAGACGGACTCCGACGTGTTCGCGGCGTTCGCCCCCGCGCTCGGGGACGCCTTCGCGCGGGCCAGGGCCGGTGGCCGGGAGCTCTACGGCTTCGCGAACCACGAGATGACCTCGACCTACCTCGGTACGTCGACCGGGCTGCGGCTGCGCCACGACCAGCCGAACGGCACGCTGGAGCTGAACGCCAAGTCGCCCGACCGCTCGCGCTCGGCCTGGGCGGGGCGTGCGACCCGCGACTTCAAGGACGTCGACCCGGCGGAGCTGGATGCCGAGCTGGCCCGGCGGCTCGGCTGGGCGGAGCGCCGTATCGAACTGCCGGCCGGACGGTACGAGACGCTGCTGCCGCCGACCTCCGTGGCCGATCTGCTGATCTACCAGCTGTGGTCCGCGACCGCCCGGGACGCCGCCGAGGGCCGGACGGTGTTCTCCAAGCCGGGCGGCGGCACCCGGCTCGGGGACACGCTGTCCCCGCTGCCGTTGTCGCTGCGCAGCGACCCGCACGCCGCGGGGATCGAGTCCGCGCCGTTCGTCATCGCGCACTCCTCCGGTGACGGCGCCTCGGTCTTCGACAACGGGCTGCCGCTGACCCGCACCGACTGGATCAAGGACGGGCGGCTGGAGCAGCTGACGACGACCCGGCACACCGCGGGCCTGACGGGGCTGCCGCTCGCCCCGGCGATCGACAACCTGGTCCTGGAGGGCGGCGGTGAACGGTCGCTGGAGGAGATGGTGGCCGCGACGACAGGGCCCGCGCTGCTGCTGACCTGCATGTGGTACATCCGCGAGGTCGATCCGGCGACGCTGCTGCTGACCGGGCTGACCCGGGACGGGGTGTATCTCGTGGAGGGCGGCGAGGTGGTCGGTGAGGTGAACAACTTCCGCTTCAACGAGTCCCCGGTGGAGCTGCTGTCCCGGGCCACGGAGGCCGGGCGCACCGAGAAGACGCTGCCGCGCGAGTGGGGCGACTGGTTCACCCGGGCCGCGATGCCCGCGCTGCGCATCCCGGACTTCAACATGAGCTCGGTGAGCCGGGGCGTGTGACCGGCCTAGACTGGCCGATGCCTTTCGATCCACGTATCGACAGACCTTTCGACAGACCTTTCGATACACGTAGCTGAGGAGACACGGAACCGTGACGGACATCGTCGACGAGCTGAAGTGGCGCGGGCTGTTCGCCCAGTCCACTGACGAGGACGCCCTGCGCAAGGCTCTCGCGGACGGTCCCGTCACGTTCTATTGCGGCTACGACCCCACCGCGGCGAGTCTGCACGTCGGCCATCTGGTGCAGGTGCTCACCATGCGCCGGCTCCAGCAGGCCGGGCTGCGGCCGCTCGCCCTGGTGGGCGGGGCCACCGGCCAGATCGGTGACCCCCGGCCGACCGCGGAGCGCACGCTGAACGACCCGGAGACCATCGCCGCCTGGGTGTCGCGGCTGCGGTCCCAGATCGAGCCGTTCCTGTCCTTCGAGGGCGAGAACGCCGCGGTCATGGTGAACAACCTGGACTGGACCGCGGGCATGTCCGCGATCGAGTTCCTGCGGGACATCGGCAAGCACTTCCGGGTCAACAAGATGCTCACGAAGGAGTCCATCGCCCGCCGGCTGGAGTCCGACGAGGGCATCAGCTACACCGAGTTCAGCTACCAGCTGCTCCAGAGCATGGACTTCCTGGAGCTGTACCGGCGGCACGGCTGCACCCTCCAGCAGGGCGGCAGCGACCAGTGGGGCAACCTCACCGCGGGGCTGGACCTGATCCACCGCCTGGAGCCGGGCGCCGAGGTGCACGCGCTGGCGACGCCGCTGATGACGAAGGCGGACGGGACCAAGTTCGGCAAGTCCGAGAGCGGTGCCGTCTGGCTCGACCCGGAGATGACGACGCCGTACGCGTTCTACCAGTTCTGGCTGAACGTGGACGACCGCGACATCTCGCGCTACATGCGCATCCTCAGCTTCCTGAGCCCCGCCGAGCTGGAGGAGCTGGAGAAGGTCACGGAGGAGCGGCCTCAGGCCCGCTCCGCGCAGCGCGCGCTGGCCGAGGAGCTGACGACGCTGGTGCACGGCGCGGACCAGTGCGCCGCGGTCATCGCCGCGTCGAAGGCCCTGTTCGGCCAGGGTGAGCTGGGCGGGCTGGACGAGGCGACGCTGGGCGCGGCGCTCTCCGAGGTGCCGCACGCCCGGGTCACCGAGCTGGGTCCGCTGGTGGACCTGCTGGTGGAGGTCGGTCT
Organism: Streptomyces sp. NBC_00341; assembly: GCF_041435055.1. Lineage (NCBI taxonomy): Bacteria > Bacillati > Actinomycetota > Actinomycetes > Kitasatosporales > Streptomycetaceae > Streptomyces > Streptomyces sp. NBC_00341. The sequence continues at coordinate 1,766,959 of NZ_CP108002.1, forward strand.
GGCGCCGAGCAAGTCGGGTGCGCGCCGCACGGTCAAGGAGGGTGGCGCGTACGTGAACAACGTCAAGGTCACCGACGGCGAGGCGGCACCGGCCCGCGAGGAGCTGCTGCACGGGCGCTGGCTGGTGCTGCGCAGGGGCAAGAAGAACCTCGCGGCCATCGAGGTCACGGCCGGCTGAACCGGGCCGGGGAGCACAGCGGCCGGTCACGCGTCACGCGTGACCGGCCGCAGCCGTTCGGTGTCCAGGTGCTCAGGCGCCGAAGCGCTCAGTTCCTCAGGCGCTCAGCCACTGAGGCGTTCAGGTCTTCTGTCGTCTGCTGCCTCGGATCGATGCCCACAGCATGTCCCCGACACCGACCACCACCACGGCGCCGATCAGCTGGAGCACATGGCGCGTCCAGTCGATGCCCTTGGTGTCGTTGACACCGATCCAGGTGGCGACGGCATTGCCGAGGATGCTGCCGATCATGCCGAAGATGACCGTCAGCCAGAGTGGGATCTCCTGCTTCCCCGGCAGGATCGCCTTCGCGATCAGGCCGAGCACCAGGCCCACGATGATTGCCCACAACCAGCTCATACCGCCTCCTCGTGCGACGCGGTGTCGCGATGTGCGATCAGTCTCGGCCCCAGGCGGGTGCACCGCATGCCGGAGGGGTCCGTACGTGCGGTGAGCGGGATTCGTGGCGCGCCCCGGTCTCGAACACGCCGGATGCCGGGCGTACCGTGGGAGCGGTCCGGATCCGGGGAGCGTCCGGCGTGGGAACGGGGTCTCCCCCGGTTCGTGTGCGGGCGAGGCGAAGACGCGGGCGCGGGGAAGTCGGGTGGAGGCGGGATGGGCAAGCAGAGCGGTTCCGAGGTCTTCCGGATCACGGGGGCCCGACAGGGGCTCGCGGAGGATGTGCGCGGCAGGCAGCGGCGCTACGTGATCTCGATGTCCGTGCGCACGGTCTCCGTGATCGCCGCGGCGGCCCTGTGGAACGTGGAGCGCTATGTGGCGATCGTGGGGCTGGCGCTGGGCGTTCTGCTCCCGTACGTCGCGGTCGTCATCGCCAACGCGGGCCGGGAGAACTCCCCCGCGCTGCCCTCGACCTTCGTCCCGGCCCCGACCCGGCTCGCGCTCGGCGCCGCACCGGTGGCGGGTCACGCCGAACCCGGCCCGGAGGCGGAGCAGCCCTTCCGTACCCCTGATCCGCAGGGTCACAGCTGAACCGGTACGCCCCGGTATTGATCGGTTTCGCGACGGGTCCAAGCTCAAGAAAAGCTCAGATCAATCATGAAGTTCCAGTGCCCCGCACCCCTGTCTGCGTGACATACTTCAAAAGCGCTCCGCATCCCCCGTCGGAGCGACGGACCGACGCCGGGCAGCTCCCCCCGTGGCTGCCCGGCGTCGCCTTTTCTCCGGCGGGGGATGCTTCGGGCCGGCCGCCTCCGCGGTCGGCCTAGGGCCTCGCGGGAGGCCCTAGGGTTGAGTCCGTGAACTCCCCTGAATCCGCGGCCGAGAGCGCTGCCGAAGCCCCCGTCTGTTCCGCCAAGGGCTGTCGTGCCGACGCCGTGTGGGTGCTTGCCTGGAACAACCCGAAGCTGCACACCCCGGACCGCCGCAAGACCTGGCTGGCCTGCGACGAGCACCGGGAGCACCTGTCCTCGTTCCTGGATCTGCGGGGCTTCCTGAAGGACGTGGTGACACTGAAGGAGTGGGAGTCGCCCGCCTGACGGCCCCGCCTGACGGCCCTGCCTGGCACCCCGCCTGAAGGCCCCGCCCCGGCGCGCTACCCGCCGATCGCCGACATCGGGCGGTCCGGCTGCAGGAAGGACGGGTCGTCCAGGCCGGATCCGGCCTTCTTGCCCCACATCGCGAGCTTCCAGATCCGGGCGATCTCCTCGTCCGGCGCGTCCGACCGCAGTGCGCCGCGCAGGTCGGTCTCCTCGCGGGCGAACAGACAGGTGCGCACCTGTCCGTCGGCGGTGAGCCGGGTGCGGTCGCAGGCCCGGCAGAACGGCCGGGTGACCGAGGCGATGACGCCGACCCGGTGCGGTCCGCCGTCGACCAGCCAGCGCTCCGCGGGGGCGGAGCCGCGCTCGTCCCGGCCCTCGGGGGTCAGCTCGAAGCGGGTGCGCAGCGACTGGAGGATGTCACCCGCTGTGATCATTCCGTCGCGCTTCCAGCCGTGCTGTGCGTCGAGCGGCATCTGCTCGATGAAGCGGAGCTGGTAGGCGTTGTCCACGGCCCAGGCGAGCAGGTCCGGGGCCTCGTCGTCGTTAAGTCCCGGCATCAGGACGGTGTTGACCTTGACCGGGGTGAGCCCGGCCTCCCGGGCGGCTTCGAGGCCGGCCAGGACGTCGTGGTGCCGGTCGCGGCGGGTGAGGGTCTTGAACACGTCGGGGCGCAGGGTGTCCAGCGAGACGTTGACCCGGTCCAGTCCTGCGGCCATGAGCGCCGCGGCGGTCCGCTTCAGCCCGATCCCGTTGGTGGTGATCGACATCTTCGGGCGGGGCTCCAGGGCCGCGCACTGTTCGACGATGGAGACGAGTCCGGGGCGCAGCAGCGGCTCGCCGCCGGTGAAGCGGACTTCGGTGATGCCGAGCTGCGTGACGGCGATGCGGACGAGGCGGACGATCTCGTCGTCACTCAGCAGGTCCGGCTTGGCCAGCCACTGCAGGCCTTCCTCCGGCATGCAGTACGTACAGCGCAGGTTGCACCGGTCGGTGAGTGACACGCGCAGGTCGGTGGCGACCCGGTCGTAGGTGTCGATGAGCATGGTGGGCCCCCTCCTCCGGCTGAATTCCCGGTTGCGGTTACTGGCTCTTTCGAGACTACGCGAGGCGTGTGACATCGCAGGGGCCCGTTTGACACGAGGTACGCCGCGGCCGCGTCGTAGGACTCTACGACGCGGCCGCGGCGGGGGATCGGTGCGAAAGACGAACTCCTGGGTGAACTTCTGCTCTCAGTGGGCTCCGATGCCGGTGAGGGACTTGACCTCCAGCTCGGCGTACTTGCCCTTGTCCGGCTCCTCCTTCGACAGGAGGGAGCCGAGCCAGCCGAGCAGGAAGCCCAGTGGGATCGAGATCAGGCCGGGGTTCTCCAGCGGGAACCAGGCGAAGTCGACGCCCTTGAACATCGAGGTCTTCGCGTTTCCGGAGACGACCGGCGAGAACAGCACCAGGATCACCGAGCTGGCCAGACCGCCGTAGATCGACCACAGCGCGCCCTGCGTGGTGAAGCGCTTCCAGAAGAGGCTGTAGAGGAGCGTGGGCAGGTTGGCGGAGGCGGCGACGGCGAAGGCGAGCGCCACCAGACCGGCGACGTTCATGTCGCGGGCGAAGGCGCCCAGCAGGATCGCGGCGGCGCCGATGAAGACGGTGGCCCAGCGGGCGGCCCGCATCTCCTCCTTCTCGGTGGCCTTCCCCTTGCGGATGACGTTGGCGTAGATGTCGTGGGCGAAGGAGGACGAGGAGGCGAGGGTGAGGCCCGCGACGACGGCGAGGATGGTGGCGAAGGCGACGGCGGAGATGACGGCGAGCATGACGGCGCCGCCGGTGGAGCCGACCCCGCCGAGGTACTCGGCGAGCTGCGGGGCCGCCGCGTTGCCCGCCGGGTTCTTCGCGATGATCTCCTTCGGTCCGATGAGCGCCGCGGCGCCGAATCCGAGCGCGATCGTCATCAGGTAGAAGGCACCGATGATGCCGATGGCCCAGTTGACCGACTTACGGGCGGCCTTGGCGGTCGGCACCGTGTAGAAGCGGATCAGGATGTGCGGCAGGCCCGCGGTGCCCAGCACGAGGGCGATACCGAGGGAGAGGAAGTCCAGCTTCGAGGTGCCGGTGGCGCCGTACTTGAGTCCGGGCTCCAGGAACGACGCGCCGTGGCCGCTCTTCTCGGCGGCGGTGCCCAGCAGGTCCGAGACGTTGAAGTCGAACTTCCAGAGCACCATGAAGGTCATCAGGATGGCGCCCGCGATGAGCAGCACGGCCTTGACCATCTGCACCCAGGTGGTGCCCTTCATGCCGCCGATGGTGACGTAGACGATCATCAGTACGCCGACCAGCGCAACGATGAGGATCTTTCCGGCGTCGCTGGTGATGCCGAGGAGCAGGGAGACCAGCACACCGGCGCCGGCCATCTGCGCCAGCAGGTAGAAGATCGAGACGATGATGGTGGAGACGCCCGCCGCGGTGCGTACGGGGCGCTGCCGCATCCGGTAGGCGAGGACGTCGCCCATGGTGTAGCGGCCCGAGTTTCGCAGCGGTTCCGCCACCAGCAGCAGGGCGACCAGCCAGGCGACGAGGAAGCCGATCGAGTAGAGGAAGCCGTCGTATCCGAAGAGGGCGATGGCTCCGGCGATGCCGAGGAACGAGGCGGCGGACATGTAGTCGCCGGAGACCGCGAGTCCGTTCTGGAAGGCGGTGAACTGCCGTCCTCCGGCGTAGAAGTCGGAGGCGCTCTTGGTCTGCCGGCCGGCCCAGACGGTGATGCCGAGCGTCGCCGCGACGAAGACCGCGAAGAGCGTGATGATCAGCGGCCGGTGCTCGGTGGTGGAGGAGGCGGCGAGTACGGCGGTGTGGGAGTGGTACGCGGCGCTCATACGTCGGCCTCCATACGGGACTTGATGGCCTCGGCCTTCGGGTCCAGCTTCGCGTTGGCGTGCCGCGAGTAGAACCAGGCGATGAGGAAGGTGGTGAGGAACTGGGCGAGGCCGAAGACGAAGGCCACGTTGAAGTTGCTGTACACCTTGGTGCCCATGAAGTCGCCGGCGTAGTTGGACAGCAGTACGTACAGCAGGTACCAGAGGACGAAGGCGATGGTCAGCGGGAAGGCGAACGAGCGGTGCGAGCGGCGCAGTTCGCCGAATTCCGCGCTCTCCTGCTCCGCGACGAAGGCCTCGGTCGTGGGCTGGGCCGGCCCTTTCTCCGTACTGCCCTCGGGCGGCGGTGCATCGGTAGCCACGGAATCTCCTCGCGACGCGGGTGCGGTGGTGGTGGGGACGGTGGTTTTCACTGGGGACCTCGGTATCGGGGGGTGATGGTGCGCCTCCCCTGACAACGGCACGCGGCCCGCGGCGAACCGGTTCAACGCACATGCGCACTCTTCCGCCGGTCTCCAAGTCACCCCTTCGGACGCCGTGGTGGAGACGGGTTCTCCCGAACTCATTGATGAGCCGGGATGATCAGCGATAGCTTCACTGGTCATGTACGCGACTGGACACGCCCGTGTCCGGTCGACCGGCACGGATGATGTGGAGACCCCATGGCTCATCTGAGATCCGGGCGGACGCGCGCACTGGCGCTGCCCGTCGGACTGGCCCTCACCGTCTCGCTCGGCTTTCTGCCGACGGGTTCCGCGTCCGCTTCCGCGGTGGACGGCCGGACCGCTGCGGCGGTGCCGGCGGACGGACCGAAACTGTCGTACGTGGTGAACACGCGGGGCGGCCCCGGCACCGTCAAGCAGGTGCGCAAGGCGGTGGAGCGGGCTGGCGGCACGGTGGTGATCGCCTACGACCGGATCGGCGTCCTCGTCGTCCACTCGCAGAACCCGGACTTCGCGCAGTCCGTCCGCAGGGTCAGGGGCGTGGATTCGGCGGGCGCCACCCGCACCAACCCGATCGTCCCGCAGGCCACCAAGGACATCGGGGTCCAGCAGCCGCTCACCGCCGAGCAGGAGCGGACCGCCGCGGCGCGGGCGACGGCGGACCAGGATCCGATGGAGCCGCTGCAGTGGGACCTGCCGGCCATCAAGGCGGACAAGGCGCACCAGAAGTCACTGGGCAGCCGGAAGGTCACGGTCGCGGTCATCGACACGGGCGTCGACGACACGCATCCGGACCTCGCGCCCAACTTCGACCGGTCCGCCTCGGCGAACTGTGTGACCGGCGCACCGGACACCACCCCCGGCTCCTGGCGCCCGAACGCCGGTGAGAGCCCGCACGGCACCCATGTCGCGGGCACCATAGCCGCGGCGAAGAACGGCATCGGGGTGACGGGCGTCGCTCCGGGGGTGAAGGTCGCCGGTATCAAGGTGGCGAACCCGGACGGATACTTCTACACCGAGTCCGTCGTGTGCGGCTTCATGTGGGCGGCGGACCACGGTGTCGACGTCACCAACAACAGCTATTACACCGACCCGTGGATGTACAACTGCAAGGACGACCCGGACCAGGGCGCACTGGTCGACGCGGTCGCCCGTGCCACCCGGTACGCGGAGAGCAGGGGCACGGTCAACGTCGCCGCGTCGGGCAACTCCGCCGAGGACCTGGCGGCCGACACGATCGAGGACTCGGGCAGCCCGAACGACGGCGACACCACCACGCGGACCATCGACCCGAAGAAGTGCTTCGACATCCCGACCATGCTGCCGGGTGTCGTGACGGTCTCGGCGACGGGCGCGAAGGGCCTGAAGGCCTCGTACTCGAACTACGGGAACGGCGTCATCGACGTGGCGGCCCCGGGCGGCGACTCGACGGCCTACCAGCCGCCCGAGCTGCCCGCAACGAACGGTCTGATCCTGTCCACGCTGCCGGGCGGCGAGTACGGCTACATGGCCGGTACGTCGATGGCCTCCCCGCACGTGGCGGGCGTGGTGGCCCTGATCAAGTCGAGGCACCCGTACGCGTCCGCGTTCGCGGTGAAGGCGCTGCTGACGGCGGAGGCGGACGCCACGGCGTGCGGCGCCCCGTACGACATCGACGGTGACGGCACCGTCGACGCGGTCTGCGAGGGCGGCAAGAACCGCAACGGCTTCTACGGGGCCGGTGTGGTGGACGCCCTGGACGCGGTCCGCTGGTAGCGGGTCCGGGGCGGGGGCCGGTGATCGCACCGGCCCCCGCCCCGGCCTCAGAGGCTCACGGCTTGATGAGGACCTTCAGCGCCGTGCGCTCGTCCATCGCCTTGTAGCCGGCCGGTACGTCGTCGAGCCCGATAGCGAGGTCGAAGACGGGCGACGGGTCGATGGCACCGGACAGCACGTCGGGGAGCAGCTCCGGTATGTAGCTGCGCACGGGGGCGACCCCGCCGCGCAGCGCGATGTTCCGGTCGAACATGACGCCGAGGTCCAGTCCGGTGCCGCTGCCGTGCGGTACGCCGACGTAGCCGATCGAGCCGCCGTCGCGGGTGATCTCCACGGCCGTGCGCATCGACTGCTCGGTGCCGACGGCCTCGATGACCGCCTGGGCGCCCTCGCCGCCGAGCAGTTCGCGTACGGCGGCGACGGCGGCCTCGCCGCGCTCCGCGACGACGTCGGTGGCGCCGAAGATGCGGGCGATGTCGGTGCGGGCGGTGTGGCGGCCGAGCGCGATGATCCGCTCGGCGCCGAGCCGCTTGGCGGCCATGACCCCGCACAGGCCGACGGCTCCGTCGCCGACGACGGCGACCGTGGAGCCGGGCTTCACCCCGGCGCCAACCGCCGCGTGGTGGCCGGTGCCGAGGACGTCGGAGAGGGCCAGCAGCGCGGTGAGCAGGCGGTCGTCGGAGGCCGCGGCGGCGGGGAGCTTGACCAGGGTGCCGTCGGCGAACGGGACGCGGACGGCCTCGCCCTGCCCGCCGTCGGAGCCGACCGAACCCCAGAACCCGCCCTGCGGGCAGGAGGTGGTCAGGCCCTCCGCGCAGTAGGCGCAGGTGCCGTCGGACCAGACGAAGGGGGCGACGACCAGGTCGCCGACGGCGAAGCCGTTGACGCCGGAGCCGGCCTCCTCGACGATCCCGAGGAACTCGTGGCCGATGCGCTGGCCGGGCTTGCGGGCGGACTCGCCTCGGTAGGCCCACAGGTCGCTGCCGCAGATGCAGGCCCGCAGGACCCGCAGCACCACGTCGGTGGGCTGCTGGATCGCCGGGTCCGGGACCTCCTGCACGCGGATGTCGTGGGGGGCGTGGATGACGGTGGCGCGCATGCGTGGGGGTCCTTGGTGATCTCAGATGCTGGTACGCCGTTCACGGTACGCCTCGCGGGCCGTGGGAGCTCCGAGCGCCCCCACGGTCAGCAGGAGCTGCGCCGCGACGTAGGTGAGCATGACCCAGAAGTCGGGGGCGGGCAGCTGCGGCCGGTCCGCGATGCCGGTGGCGATCAGGGCGTCGGAGAGCAGGAAGAGCGCGCCGCCGGCCGCCGCGCACCGGCCGAGGACGCGGGACCGGTAGGCCATGGCCGTGAGCAGCAGGCTGTAGCCGGCCAGCGGCAACCGCAGACCGGCCGGCAGCCCGCCCCAGATCAGGGCGAGGAACGCGGCCAGGACGACCGCGTACGGGATCGCGGGCAGCAGCGCGCCGCGGGCCCGTCCGAAGAGCCTCAGGTAGCAGAGGTGTCCGGCCGCGAAGCCGCCCATCCCGATGAGGAAGGCGGCATCGGCGTCGGCCAGCAGGAACGTGTCGCCCACCCAGCCGCAGAGCAGTGCGGCGATCAGCGGCCGGGGCCCGCGCCGGGCGGCGGCGTACCCGGCCAGCAGCGGCATCAGCAGCGGCTTGGCGACGAGGTGCGCGAGGCCGCTGCCGGCGAGGACCGCGACGAGATCGACGGCGCAGACCACGAGGAAGGCGATGAGCAGGGGGCGGACGAACCGCTCACGCCGGTCCGGGAACGGCGCGTCGTTCGTCAGCGGCTCTGCGGGGCTCATCCGGTGCGCTCGCGCGCGGGAGCGGCGGCAGGGGTGGCGGGGATGACGGGGGTGGCAGTGGCAGGCCTGGCGGGGGCGGGTGTCCGGCCGGCGGGCTGCCAGCCGGGCCCTCGGAAGACCCGTCCGGCCCGCTCGCCCCAGCTGCCCGCGGCACGCACGTCGCGGGCGATGGCGGCGTACTCGTGGGTGGCGACCCGCAGCGGGTTGAACGTGTCGATGTTCTTGGTGAGCCCGAACACCGGCCGTTCCGTCTCCGCCGTGAAGGAGCCGAACCAGCGGTCCCACACGATCAGGATGCCGCCGAAGTTCCGGTCGAGGTAGCCGCCCTGGGAGGCGTGGTGCACGCGGTGGTGGGAGGGCGTGTTCAGCACGTACTCGAAGGGCCTGGGCAGCTTGTCGACACGTTCGGTGTGCACCCAGAACTGGTAGACGAGGTTGGCCGAGGAGCAGAAGGCGAGCGCCGCCGGGTGCACACCGCAGGCGATGAGCGGGAGGTAGAACGGCCAGACGGTCAGCGAGGTCCAGGGCTGGCGCAGCGCGGTGGAGAGGTTGAACTTCCGGCTGGAGTGGTGGACCACGTGGCAGGCCCAGAGGATCCGGATGACGTGGTGGCCCCGGTGCGACCAGTAGTAGAGGAAGTCCTGCCCGAGCAGCATCAGCGGGACGGTCCACCACAGGACGGGCACGCGCAGCGGCGTCAGCTCGTACACCGCCGTGTAGACGGCGACGATGGGCACCTTCCACAGCAGGTCGAAGACCAGGCTGCCCAGTCCCATGGTGATGCTGGTGGCGGCGTCCTTTGCCTCGTACCCGGCGGCCTCCTCGTCGGGGTGGAAGTGGTGGAGCGCCATTTCCAGGACGGTGAGCAGGACGAAGGCCGGTATGGACCAGAGCACTACATCGGGCAGGTTCGTCGGCATGTCAGCACCGTAGAGCCGCAGGTCGGCCCGCGAACAGACGTTGTTACCAACAAGTATGCGAGACATGGCGTCAGCAATCTTTGGTGACTTCTGACAGCACGGCCGTCGTACGATCCCTCCACCAGGGTCCGACAGGGGGAGGAACTGCGGTGGCGGGTATGGAAGTTGCGCTGGTCCGGCTGGCGACGACGGTGCTCGGCACGGTGGCCAAGTCACTGCTCGCGCCGAAGCCCGGCGCGGGACTGGTTCCGGACCCGGTGCGCCCGCTCCCCCGCCCGGCGAAGCCGGACCGGCTGGCGAAGGTGCTCGGCGGCCGGCTGGAGGCCTCGTACGCCGGCCTCCCGGAGCACGAGCGACTGGCGGCCGTCGAAGCGGTAAAGGACGCCTTCGCGGCGGCGGGCGCGCTGACGGCGGACCGGCTGTTCGCCGTGAACCTCGACCCCGAGCGGCTGGCGGCCGGGTTCCCGGCGCCCCCGGCGGGACTCTCGGAGCGCGCGGCCGGGCTGTACCGGGAGCTGCTTGAGCGGTGCTGCGCGCACGTCGTGGAGCAGCTGACCGCAGAGCCGTCGTTCACGGCGCGGGCGGAGGTGGAGCAGGTGCGCGAGGCCGGACGGACCCGCGCGCTGGTGGAGGACGTACGGGACCGGCTCGGCCCGCGCCCGGACGCGGCGGCACTGGACTTCGAGCGGCGGTACACGGAGTTCGTGGCCACGACGCACAGCCGGATGGGGCTGTTCGGGCTGACGCTGGGACGGTCAGCGGGCGAGTGGCCGCTGGAGACGGCCTACATCAGCCTGACGGTGAGCAGCGAGACCGTCCGGCAGGACGCGGTGGAGCACCCGGCCGCGGTGACGGTCTCCGTCGAGCAGGCGCTGTCCGGGACGAGACGACTACTGCTGCGCGGTCCGGCCGGCTCCGGCAAGAGCACCCTGGTGCAGTGGCTCGCGGTGAACACCGCCCGGCGGACGTTCGGCAGCGAGCTGGCGGACTGGAACCGCTGTGTGCCGTTCGTCCTTCGGCTGCGCGCGTTCACCTCGGACGAGCGGCTGCCGGGCCCGGAGGACTTCCTGCGCGCGGCGGGCGTTCCGCTGCACGGCGCGGCGCCCTCGGGCTGGGCGGACCGGCTGCTGTCGGAGGGGCGCGGCCTGGTGCTGGTGGACGGGGTCGACGAGGTCCCGATGCGGCTGCGCCGGCGTACCGAGAAGTGGCTGAAGGACCTGATCGCGGTCTACCCGAAATCCCGGTACGTGGTGACGACCCGGCCGTCCGCCGTCCCGGAGAGCTGGCTGTCCGGGTCCGGATTCGAGGCGCACTCCCTGCTGGCGATGGGGAAGAAGGACATCCGCGCCTTCATCGAGCACTGGCACTCGGCCGCGCACTCCGAGTGCGTCTCCGACGAGGAGCGCGAGCAGCTCGACGGGTACGAGGCCTCCCTGTGGCGCGCCGTGGGGACGCGGCGCGATCTGGGCCGGCTCGCGACGAACCCGCTGATGTGCGCACTCCTGTGCGCGCTGAACCGGGACCGGCGTACGCAACTGCCGCGCGCCCGGAAGGAGTTGTACGACGCGGCGCTGGACATGCTGCTCGTACGACGCGACACGGAACGCGACATCGTCGGGGTCGAGGGCGTCGACCTGACCCGGGACGAGCAGACGGCGCTGCTCCAACGGCTGGCGTACTGGCTGATCCGCAACGGGCAGGCGGAGGCCGACCGCGACGAGGCCCTGGCGATGGTGACCGAGTGGCTGACGGCGATGTCCCAGGTCCGGGGCAGCCCGGAGGACGTGTTCGCGCACCTCCTGATCAGGAGCGGGCTGCTGCGGGAACCCGCTCCGGGGGCGGTCGGGTTCGTGCACCGGACGTTCCAGGACTACCTGGGGGCCAAGGCGGCGGTGGAGGCCCGGGACTTCGGGGTGCTGGTCAAGCACGCGCACGACGACCAGTGGCACGACGTGGTGCAGATGGCGGTGGGCCACGCTCGCGCCGAGGAACGGGCCCGGTTGCTGCGGCAGTTGCTGAAGCGGGCGGCCCAGACCCGCAAGCACCACAACCGCCTGGTGCTGCTGGCGGCGGCGAGCCTGGAGCACGCCCCGGAGCTGGATCCCGCCGTCCGGGCCGAGGTCCAGCGGCAGACGGCGGACCTGCTGCCGCCGCGCAGCCGCGAGGAGGCGGAGGGGCTGGCCGCCCTCGGGGAAGTGGTCCTTGAGCTGCTGCCGGGGCCGGGGGAGGTGTCGCATGAGTGGGCTGTGGGCTATGTGGTACTGGCGGCGGCCCTGGTGGGCGGCGATGCGGCGTACGAGGTGGTGAAGGGGTACCGGGACGACGAGCGGATCTCGGTGGCCTCGCACCTGTGCGAGGCCTGGAGTTGTTTCGACACCGACACCTTCGCCCGGGAAGTACTCGCGGCGAGGGCCTGGGACACCGTTCACGTGTCGGTAGCGACTGCCGAGCAGCTGGCGGCACTGCGATACGTGCCCGAGGCCCGCGCGATCCGCTTGCTCGGCGCCCACGAGGACCTCTCCCCGCTGACCCTCCGCCGTGGGATGGAGAAGCTCTTCGTCTTCAACAACAAGGACCTGACCGACATCACCCCGATGGCCTCGATGCACTCACTCACCGAGGTGGGACTCAGCCTGTGCCGGAAGGTCCGTGATCTAAGCCCACTGGCCGGACTTCCACTGACCTCACTCACCCTGAACCGGCTGCATCCCGACGTGGCGGCCGAACAATTGGAGCCGTTCACGGGCGTACACACACTGACCCTCGGCCACCAATTCCGGGCCGTCAGCATCGGCGAACTGCCGCTGGGCCGCGGCATCAAGTCGCTGACCCTTCATGGGGAGGCCGAAAACCTGAGCCTGGAGGGCCTCGAACAGTGCGGTGAGCTGGAAGAGCTCTCCTTGCACAGCCTGAACCAACTTCAGGAACTCTCCCGGTCAGCAGATTTGCTCCGGCTCCACTGGCTCACCCTCGTCTGGCTGGACGATCTGGACCTGACGGTGCTCGCCGGGCTCTCCGCCCTGAGCAGGCTCACCCTCCGCCGCTGTCGACTGTCTCAGGGGCTGGCTCCGCTGCGGGAGCTGCCCGAGCTGACACAGCTCACCCTGTACGCCCAGCCCGAGTCGGACCCGTACGACCTGACCCCCCTGGCAGATCTCGACGCCCTCACGATCACCCTAGGCAGCGACACTCCGACCATCGGGGACGACCTCTTCCCGCCCGAGCGGATCATCCGCCTCCGCTAGAGGCTCACACCCCCGCCGCCCCCAGCAACTCCCCCGCCGCATAAGTCACCGCCATCGCCAGCGCGCCCCCACCCATGTTCCGCAGAACCGCAGGGCCCACCGACGCCTCGCCCAGCCGGGCGCTCCACCAGCCCGTCAGGGCCAGGGCCGCGAGCACCGACGCGACGGTCACCAGCAGCCGCAGCGAGGTCGGGGGCAGCACGATGGCCAGCAGCGGCAGCAGCGCGCCCACCGTGAAGGCCAGGAAGCTGGCGCCCGCCGCGTGCCAGGGGTTCGTGAGGTCGTCCGGGTCGATGCCCAGCTCCACCTCCGCGTGGGCGCGCAGCGCGTCGCGTTCGGTGAGCTGGACGGCGGCCTCGCGGGCGACCTCGCGGCTCAGGCCCTTGCCCTCCAGCAGTCCGGTGAGCTCGGCGAGTTCCGCCTCCGGCGTCTCCTGGAGCTCGCGCTTCTCCGTGGCGAGTGCGGCCTTCTCCGAGTCGCGCTGGGTGGAGACCGACACGTACTCGCCCGCGGCCATCGACATGGACCCGGCCAGCAGCCCCGCCAGGCCGGCGGTCAGCAGGGTGCTGCGGTCGTCGGTGGCCCCGGCGACGCCGACGACGAGACCGGCGGTGGAGACCACACCGTCGTTGGCCCCGAGCACGGCGGCGCGCAGCCAGTTCAGCCGCGCGCCCATACCCGTGCTGTGCGGTTCGTGGTGCGCCTGGGGATCGCTCATCCGGGGATGGTCTCACCTCATGGCGTCACCAGACGCGTACCGACCCACCCGGCGCGAACGCGGGGCTGGTCGCGCCTGCGGGAACCTCCTTCAGGGGTTCGGCGATCTCCTCGACCGTCGGGCCGACGGTGGCGGCGATCCGGTCCAGGGCGGGCAGGTCGAATCCGTAGACGCGGGCCGCGTTGCCGCCCGTCATCGCCGCGACCTCGGCGGGCGGCAGCCCGGCGTAGGCGATGCGCAGGCCCTCCCGCGAGTAGGGGGCGGTGCCCTCGTCGTGCGGGTAGTCGCTGCCCCACATGATCTTGTCGAGGCCGATCCGGTCGCGCAGCGGCACCTCGTGCGGGCGCATGAAGCTCGCGCCCACGTAGCAGTTCTCGCGCCATACCTCGCTGGGGCTCGCGCCCATCGAACCGGCCAGCCCCGCACCGAACTTGGACTCCGCGGTGGCCGCCCGGGAGGCCGACGCGACCAGTCGGCCGTGGTAGTAGTCGAGCATGTCCATGATGCCCGGGATCCAGCCCGAGCCCTGTTCGGTGAGGACGAGCCTCAGCCCGGGGTGACGGCGGAACGCCCCGCCGAAGATCAGGTGCCACAGCGCTCGGTGCGAGAACCAGGTGGTCTCCACCATGAAGACGGCGCGGGCCGCGGGTTCGTCGCCCAGCGGCGGCGAGGCCGAGCCGCCGTGGTGGTTGACCGGGACGTCCAGCTCCGCGCAGGCCGCCCAGAGCGGGTCGTACGCCGGGGAGTGCAGCTCCGGGACGCCGGAGCCCGGTGGGGCGCCGGGCAGCAGGATGCCGCCGGTGAGTCCGGCCTCCTTGGTGCGGCGGACCTCGCGGGCCGCCTCCTCCGGGTCGTTGAGGAGGATCTGCGCGACGCCCGCGCGCCGGCCGGGCGCGGCCGCGCAGAAGTCGGCGAGCCAGCGGTTGTGGGCGCGCAGCCCGGCCCAGCGCTGCTCGTACTCCGCCCGGGAGGGGGCGGGTGCCATCAGCGAGGCGGAGGGGAAGAAGGGCGGGATGGTGTTGGGGAAGACGACCTCGGCGACGATGCCGTCCGCCTCCAGGTCCGCGAGGCGGCGCTCCGAGTTCCAGTTGCGGTCGGCGGTGTCGGCCACCAGGTCCTCGTACGGGTTGACGTAGGTGGCGGCCCAGGCGTCGAAGTCGTCGTGGTACGCCGACTCCAGGTACGGCTTGTAGTCGAGGAGGTCGGCGCCGGCGTGGCAGTCGGCGGAGATGACGGTGTAGCGGTCCGTCATGACGCCCCCAGGACCGGGAAGTCGTGGTCGGTCAGCCAGTGCCGGCCGACCTCGCGCGAGCGGGCCCAGGATGCCTCCACCGCCGCCTGGTCGGTGCTCTGGCCCAGCTCCGCGGGGGTGGGGCCGATGCGCGCGGCCACGGGCGCCAGCCTGTCCGTGTCGAAGCCGAAGACCTCTGCGGCGGCCAGGCCGAGCATCCGGCGGGTCTCGGTGACGGGGATGTCGTGGAAGGTGTCGCGCAGCCAGTTCGCGGTGTTCGGCCAGGTGCCCTCGGGGTGCGGGAAGTCGCTCCCCCAGAGGATGTTGTCGACGCCGATCTCGTAGCGCTGGGCGAGCTCGCGGCGTTTGGTGTTGGTGGCGCAGATGAACACCTGGCGGTCGAGGTACTCGTGCGGCGGGCGCTTCAGCTCCGCGAACGGGGAGAGCTTCTTGCCGCCGTGGGCGCCGAGGTAGAGCCGGTCCATGAACCAGAGCAGGTTCGGCAGCCACCAGCAGCCGGACTCGGCCACGCCGAACTTCAGCCCGGGGTGGCGTTCGAAGGCGCCCGACCAGAGGAGGAACCAGAGCGGGCGCGAGGGCCACCAGGTGACCTCGGAGACGTAGATGCCGAGGTGGTCGCCGTACTCGTGGCGCGGGGCGGCGCCGGAGTGGGTGACGATCGGCATCCCGGTCTCTGCGGCGGCCGCCCAGACGGGGTCGTAGCGGCGGTCGTGGTACGGGGCCTTGTCCACCCACATGGAGGGGATCATCAGGGCGCCGAGGCCGGACTCCTTGGCCCGGTGGATCTCCGCGACGACCCGGCCGGTCTCGCCGGTGACGGGCAGCAGGGCGACCCCGCAGTGGCGTTCGGGGTGCTGGGAGACGAATTCCGCGAGCCAGCGGTTGTGGGCCTGTGCTCCGGCCATGCCCAGCTCGGGGTCCTGGTCGCCGGAGAGGCCGAGGCCGACGCCGAAGGGGGCGGCGGTGCGGCTGTCCACGGCGTCCGCGTCGGGGAAGACGACCTCGGCCGCCACCCCGTCGCCGTCCAGCTCCTTGAGCCGCTGCGTGGAGTCCCAGCCGCCCTTGAGCCCTTCCTCGTTGTCCTGGAACCACTTGTCGGCGAAGGCCTCGTTGCGGACCCCGAGGCGGGTCATCTCCTCGCGGCGGCGGTCGCGGCCGGCGAGGAACTCGTCGAACTCGCGGTGGAAGCGGCTGTCGAGGTAGGGGCGGTACTCCTCGGTGGGCAGTCCGGCGTGGCAGTCGGAGGAGATGATCAGGTACGGGTCGTCATCGGTCATGGCTCACTCCTCAGTCGAGTATGAAGTTCTCCAGGTACGACGGGTTGGACCGGTCGAGCATCGACTGCGACCTGGCCCGGATCTGACTGTCGCTGCGCTCGCTGTCGGGGAGCATCCAGAAGCGGTCGGCGCGGATGCCGTCCACGACGGTCGCCGCGACGTCCTCCACGGGGGTGAACTCCACCTCCTGGCCCGCCGCCTTCATCGCGCTCTCCCACTGGTCGAGGCTGCGGTACGGGGTGCGGCGCGGGCGCTCCTTGGCGTACCGCTCCGGGCGGTTGCGGTGCGACTCCCACAGTCCGGTGCGGAGCATGTGCGGGCCGGGGAAGAGTACGGAGGCGCCGACCGCCGCGCCCTCCGCCCGCAGGTGCGCGTACAGCGATTCGGTCATGGTGACGACGGCGGACTTGGTGACCGCGTACACGGAGGCGGTGGGCAGCGGGGCGATCCCGCCGTCGCCGGAGGAGGTGTTGACGACGTGGCCGGGGGCGCCGTCCGCGAGCATGCGCGGTACGAAGGCCTGGATGCCGTGGAAGACGCCCCAGACGTTGACCGCGAAGGCCCACTTCCAGTCGTTCGGCTCGTGGTCCCACATCCGGCCCTCCGCGCCGGAGCCGACCCCCGCGTTGTTGCACAGCACGTGCACGGCGCCGAAGGTGTCGTAGGCGGCCTCGGCCAGCGCCCGCACGGAGTCGCGTTCGCTGACGTCGACCGGCCGGGCCAGCACCCGTGCCCCGTCCTCGCGCAGTTCACCGGCGGCCTTGTCGAGCGCGCCCTCCTCCACGTCGGCGAGTACGACGTTCAGTCCCTCGGCCGCGAACCGGCGGGCCATGGCGAGACCGATACCGCTCGCGGCCCCGGTGACGACGGCCGTCTGGCCCTCCTCCAGCCTCATCGGACGCTCCCCTCCGGCGGTCCGTCGTGGATCTGCTGCGGATCGTCGTAGCGCTGGTGGACGTACGGCAGCAGCGCGTCGGCGCTGACCCGCTCCACGGCCCTGCCCTGCTGGTCGCTGGTCTTCTCCCCGATGGTGAGGTCGAGGAGCCTGCGGACGGGCAGGTCCGCGACCGGGTCGAACACCGACTCGCGCAGCACCACGTCGCCGGTGATCCGCTCCAGCTTGCGGACCTTCTCGTGCCGGGTGCAGTGGATGAGCACGGGTCCGGAGTCGAAGCCGTCGCCGTCCACGGCGGGCAGGAACTTGAAGTAGAAGTCGAGCTTGGTGCTCGGCTCCGGCAGCGGGAGCGGTCCTTCGACGGCGCCGCGGACCTCGACGAAGGCGATGCCGTGGCGGACGAGAGCGGCCCGGACGACGAGGCCCTCGCGCTCGACGCTCACCTCACCCAGCTTCTTCGGTTCGCCGAACACCTCGCGGCCACCGATCAGCGCCCGCTCGTGGGTCATCGGCATGACCAGCGGGTACCAGCCCTCGTGCCCGTCGTGCACGGCGGCGACGGCGACGGAGCCCGCGCCGAGCGGATAGCCGGGCAGGTCGACCTTGCTGATGCTGGCGCGGACCAGCGGGCGCCCGGCGGGTTTCAGGGGCGGCGGCAGGACGGCCGCCACCGCCTCTGCGTCGCTCTCCCAGACGGCGGTGACGCCGGTCGACCAGATGTCGGGGAGCTTGGAGCGGGCCTCGCGGGATGCCGCGATCTCGGCCTCGGTGCGCGCGCCGTACCGTACCCGTGCCATGCGGTGCCACCCTTCTGCGTCGTCCGTGTCCCGGCTCTCCGCCGGGCTCTGTAACACAGTTACACCGGAGACGATGAAGGGTAAATAGCCGTGCGTGTAACGGAGTTCTGTACCTGGAGGAGCTGTGGCGCGATCGGCGCTGACCCGCGAGGAGGTCCTCGTGGCCGCTGCCGGACTGGTGCGGCAGCACGGTCCGCAGACCCTCACCATGCGCAAGCTGGCCGCCGAGCTGGGGACCGCCGTCACCTCGATCTACTGGCACGTCGGCAACCGCGAGTCGCTGCTGGACGCCCTCGTCGAGCGCACCGTCCAGGAGATGGGCACCCTGCGTCCGACCGGCCGGGCCCCGGCCGCCCGGATCGTCTCGGTGGCCCGCGGACTGCGCCGCGAACTGCGTGCCCGGCCGCATCTGATCGCGATGGTCCACGAACGGGGACTGACGGAACGGATGTTCCTGCCGGCGCAGCGGGCGCTCGTCCACGAGGTGCACGCCGCCGGGCTGCGCGGTGCGCGCGCGGCGGACGCGGTCCGGGCGGTGCAGTTCCACACCGTCGGCTTCCTGCTGGTGGAGCGGAACCGGGAGCGGTCCCCCGTCCAGTCACCGGGCGAGGGCGATCTGTGGGGCGAGTCGACGGCCGGCGACGATCCGGCACTGGCCCGCTCGCTGGCCCGGCCGGCCGACCCGGACCGGCTGTTCACCACCTCGCTGCGAGCACTGGTGGACGGGCTGCTGGCGGGCTCCGGACCGTCGGAAGGAGGCCGGGGGTGACGGCCGAATAGGGGACTGTCGGTCGCGGCCCGTATTCTCTGTGACCATGCTCGACGACCGCCAGACCGCAGCACCGTGGCCGACCGCCTACCCGCAGGGGTACGCGGTCGTCGACGTGGAGACCACCGGCCTCGCACGGGACGACCGGATAATCTCCGCCGCCGTCTACCGCCTGGACGCGCAGGGCAACGTCGAGGACCACTGGTACACCCTGGTCAACCCGGAGCGGGACCCGGGCCCCGTCTGGATCCACGGCCTGACCAGTGACGTGCTCGAAGGCGCCCCGCTCTTCCCGGAGATCGCCGCCCAGCTCTCCGAACGGCTCACCGGCCGGGTCCTGGTCGCGCACAACGCCGCCTTCGACTGGTCGATGCTCGCCCGGGAGTACGCGCGTGCCTCGGTGATCGCCCCGGTCCAGCAGCGGCTGTGCACCATCGCGCTCTCCAAGGAGCTGCGGCTGCCGCTGCCCAACCACAAGCTGGAGTCGCTGGCCGCGCACTTCGGTGTCGTGCAGCAGCGCGCGCACCACGCGCTGGACGACGCCCGGGTGCTGGCCGAGGCGTTCCGCCCGAGTCTGCACGCGGCGGCGGGCGGCGGGCTCAGGCTGCCGCTGCTGGAGTGCCGGCCGCTGACCGAGTGGTCGGACTCCCCCGTCACCCCTCGGATCGGCCACCAGGCCCCGTACGGCGGCGGCCAGGCCAGCTGGCGCCCCGCGCGTAAGCGTCCGGCCTGCCCGTACCCCAACCCGGGACGTTACGAGAAGGACAAACCTCTCATGCAGGGCATGCGGGTGGCGTTCTCCGGGGACACCTCCATCGACCGCGAGCTGCTGGAGGACCGCGCGGTGGAGGCCGGGCTGCATGTGGCGACCAGCGTCTCCCGGCTGACCAGTCTGCTCGTCACCAATGATCCGGACGCGGCGACGTCGAAGACGGTGAAGGCCAAGTCGTTCGGCACCCCGATCCTGGAGGAGAGCGCGTTCACCCATCTCCTGCGGGACGTGGCCGAGGCGTCGAAGGGCCCGTCGGCCACGCCGTCATCGGAGTGAACCGGGGGCGACTCGCCCGCCCGCCGCTCGCCGCCGCCGCCCTGCCGTCCCACCCTGTGGCGCATGGCACGTTGCGAGGTATGCGGAAACGACTACGGGATGTCCTTCGAGGTGCACGCGCAGGGCGCGATTCATGTCTTCGACTGCTTCTCCTGCGCCATTCACCGGATGGCACCGATCTGTGAGCACTGCCGGGTCCAGGTCATCGGCCAGGGCGTGGAGGTCGACGGGCACTGGTTCTGCGGCGGTCACTGCGCCCGCGCGGAGGGGAAGGTGGGCATCATCGACAAAGTCTGAGCACCGGACAGCCGACCCCCTCCGCGATGCACCCCATGACGCAGTTGTACCGTCATGGGGTGTACCGCTTCCTGTTGACCCGGCAGTGGCTGATCCTCGCCCTCCTCGCCCTCGTCATGATCCCCACGATGATCGAGCTCGGCTTCTGGCAGCTGCACCGGCATGAGCACAAGGTCGCGCAGAACGCCCTGATCTCGCACAACCTCAAGGCGAAACCGGTTCCGGTCGCCGCGCTCACCTCGCCCGGCCACGTCGTTCCGCGCTCCGACTACTGGCGTGCGGTGAAGGCCACCGGGACGTACGACGAGAAGCACGAGGTCGTGGTGCGGCGCAGGACGTCCACCGACGGCAGCATCGGCTTCCACGTGCTCGTCCCGTTCGACCTCAAGGGCGGCGGCACGGTCATGATCAACCGGGGCTGGATCGCCACCGCCGACGACCAGCGCGCCTTCCCCGATGTACCGGCCGCGCCGAAGGGCGAGGTGACGGTCACCGGCCGGCTCAAGGCCGACGAGACGACGGGCAGCAGCGGCATCAAGGACCTCTCGGACCTGCCGGACCGCCAGGTGATGCTGATCAACAGCGCCCAGCAGGCCAAGCTGCTCTCCCGGCCGGTGCTCGGCGGCTACCTGGAACAGACCGGACCGGTGCCGTCCGGTGGCAAGCCCGAGCTGATCGAGGCCCCCGACGACAGCTCCATCGGCCCGCACATGGCGTACGCCGTGCAGTGGTGGCTGTTCGCCGCCGGGGTCCCGGTCGGCTACGTGGTGCTGGCCCGCCGGGAGAAGCGCGACCTGGTGACGGCCGCGGCCGAGGCCGCCGAGGCGCAGGACGACGCCCCGGCGGAGCCCGGGAAGCCCGAGCCCGCGAAGGCCTGACGGCGTGTCGGGGCCGTGCGGGGCCGGGCGGCGCCGTCGTCCGGCGGGGTGACTCCCACCTCAGGTCGGACAACGGCTGCTTAGCCGGGGCGATGTTCGGGAACACGCCAGAACGTGACACCACTCATCGAGGACTACGCCCTCATCGGCGATCTCCAGACAGCCGCCCTGGTCGGAAAAAACGGTTCTGTCGACTGGCTCTGCCTGCCCCGCTTCGACTCGGGCGCCTGCTTCGCCGCCCTGCTCGGTGACGAGGACAACGGCCACTGGCGCATCGCACCGCAGGGCGCGGACACCTGTACCCGGCGCACCTACGCCGGTGACTCCCTCGTCCTGGAGACCTTCTGGGAGACCCGTACCGGCACGGTCAAGGTCATCGACTTCATGCCGCAGCGCGACGCCACACCCGACGTGATGCGGATCATCGAGGGGGTCAGCGGCACCGTCGACATGACCTCCGTGCTCCGGCTGCGCTTCGACTTCGGCTCCGTCGTGCCCTGGGTGCGCCGCTCGCAGGGCCACCGGGTGGCGGTCGCCGGGCCGGACTCCGCCTGGCTGCGCAGCGAACCGCCGGTCAAGACCTGGGGTCAGCAGTTCTCCACCTGCTCCTCGTTCACCGTCTCCGCCGGGGAAAAAGTGGCCTTCGTGCTGACCTGGCACCCCTCGCACTCGCCCCGGCCCGAGCTGGTCGATCCCTTCGAGGCGCTGGAGAACACCCTGGCCGACTGGGCCGAGTGGTCCGCGCGCTGCAAGTACCAGGGGCCCTACCGGGAAGCCGTGATCCGCTCCCTGATCACCCTGAAGGCCCTCACCTTCGGCCCGACCGGCGGCATCGTGGCGGCCCCCACCACCTCGCTGCCGGAGGAGATCGGCGGCGTACGGAACTGGGACTACCGCTTCTGCTGGCTGCGGGACTCCACACTCACCCTCGGCGCCCTGATCTCGGCCGGCTATCTGGAGGAGGCCGGCGCCTGGCGGGACTGGCTGCTGCGCGCCGTCGCCGGGGACCCGGCCGATCTGCAGATCATGTACGGGCTCGCGGGCGAGCGCAGACTGCCCGAATCGGAACTGCCGTGGCTGAGCGGTTACGAGAACTCCGCCCCGGTCCGGATCGGCAACGCCGCGGTCCGCCAGCGTCAGCTCGATGTGTACGGGGAGGTCATCGACTCGCTCCGGCTGGCCCGCGACGCGGGTCTGGGCGACAAGCCGCACGCCTGGAACCTCCAGCTCAGCCTGCTCGGCTTCCTGGAGTCCACCTGGCGCGAGCCGGACGAGGGGCTGTGGGAGATCCGCGGCCAGCGCCGCCACTTCGTGCACTCCAAGGTGATGGCCTGGGTGGCGGCCGACCGGGCCGTGCGCAGTCTGGAGGAGGACCCGTCACTGACCGGCGACGCCGACCGCTGGCGGGCGATGCGGGACGCCGTGCACCGGGAGGTCTGCGAGAAGGGGTACGACCCGGTGCGCAACACCTTCACCCAGTCGTACGGATCACGGGACCTGGACGCCGCGACCCTGCTGATCGCCAGGACCGGCTTCCTGCCGCCCGACGACCCGCGGCTCATCGGGACGGTGGACGCGGTCCGCGCCGAGCTCGGCAGTGACGGGCTGGTGCGCCGCTACAGCACCGACGGCCCCTCGATCGACGGCCTGCCGGGCGGCGAGGGCGCCTTCCTGGCCTGCTCGTTCTGGCTGGCCGACGCACTGCGGATGACGGGGCGCACCGAGGAGGCCACCGAGCTGTTCGAGCGGCTGCTGGCCCTCCGCAACGACGTGGGGCTGCTGGCCGAGGAGTACGACACGGCCGGACAGCGTCAGCTGGGCAACTTCCCGCAGGCCTTCAGCCACGTCGGACTGGTGGGGACGGCCGTCGCGCTGGCCGAGGCACGGACCCCCGAGGAGACGGCGCTGTAGGTTCCCAGGACGCGCTGCGGTCGGTGAGGTCGTCGCCGTGTCCGACGCCGGTGCCGGAGCCGGCAGCGGACGGCGGACGGCGGACACGGCAAGGCCGACGCGTCGGGGTGATCAGTGATGTGAGGCGCGCGCCACCGCGACGGCCTTCTCCTTCAGGGCGCGGACCTCCGCCTCGCTCAGAACGGAAGACGAACCATGTGAGGCACGCGCCACCGCGACAGCCTTCTCCTTCAGGGCGCGGACCTCCGCCTCGCTCAGAACGGAAGACGAACCATGTGAGGCACGCGCCACCGCGACAGCCTTCTCCTTCTCGGCGCGGACGGAGTCGTTCTGCGCGGTGGAGTGGGAGGTCTCCGTGGCGGCGTGGGCCTGCGACTCCACCGTCAGGACCAGACTGCCGAGAGCGAAGGCGCTGACAGCGGTGGCCTTGATCGTTGTGCCGGCCCTGCCTGGCTTACGGCGTGCGGCGTGGCGCATGAGTGTTTCCTTTGCTGTTGTTCGAGACGGACGTGAGGGATACGTAGGAAGGAATCCCCGCCGCGACACCTGGATGGCGTGACACACATCACGTGCATGGGCTGTAGCGCGTAGAGGTCTCCCGCGCGTCATCCCTTCGCAGGGGACCCCATAGCCATTCTGTGGATCGATACGAATGGCGGGAAGCGTGGCAATGGGTTCGGTGGAAGAGGAGTTCGACGATTTCTACGCGACGGCGTATCCCAGGCTTGTCCGTCAGCTTTACGCGATGACCGGTGATCTGGCCGAGGCGCAGGACGTCGTCCAGGAGGCGTTCATCAAAGCCTGGGACCGGCGCGGAAGATTCTCGGGCGCCCCTTCCCAGGAGGCGTGGATCCGCACTACCGCCTGGCGGCTCGCCGTCTCGCGTTTCCGTCGTCTTCGGCGCGGGATGCAGCTCATGCAGCATCACCATGAACAGACGCACGTCGAAGAGCCGTCCCCGGAGCATGTCGTGATCGTGGACGCTCTTCGGAAACTCCCGAAGAACCACAGGAGTGTCGTCGCCCTCTACTACCTGTGCGATCTGAGTGTCGAGCAGATCAGTGCCGAGACAGGCTGGCCGGCCGGCAGCGTCAGAACCTGGCTGGCCCGCGGGCGGAGATCGCTCGCCGTGCAGCTGTCCGCGTCGGCTGAGGATGCGACGGAAGAATCGCAGAATTCGGCGGGCAGGGCGGGCAAGGAGGCGGACCATGTCGGATGAGGACGGGGTGAGGGAGTGGATCGACAGAAATACGCCCCAGTTCGACAGCATCCCGGTCGAACGGCGGATGTCCGGCCGGGCGGTCCGGCAGCGGGCCTCCCGCAGGAGCCGGCGCAGACGAACCTTCACCGCGGGATCGGCCGCGATTGCCGCTGCGGCGTTCGCCGCGGTTCTCCTGTGGAATTCGACGGACGCAGGGCAGCCGACGTCGGCTGCCGCTCAACCGGCGGAGACCCGCGGGCAGCAGAAGGCCCGAGAAAAACTGGGCGCGTACTATTCCGCACTGCCCGAAGCCCTCAGCGCCGGGGATTCGGCCACTCAACTGTCGAAACTCCTGGCCATGTACTTCACGGCCTCCGCGCTCAAAGAGGCACAAGTCCATGTAATCGCGCAGGACGATGGACGGGCAGCCATCTGCGGCTACGTCGGTCCCGATACGACGTTCTCCGTAGGCGTCCCACGCAGCGTGGACGTCGACACCGTCCGGGCGCGTGTCACCAGCAGTGCCGACTCGAAGCCCATCGATGTCGACGTCGACATCCGCACCATGAGAATCGCGCACTGGACCTGTCCGGATGGCGCCGCCTGATCCGAGTCGCCGACTCCGCTGCGACCGGGATCCAAAGGGTGCCACAGAAGGATTGATTCTGGGCATTTCTCCCGTATGGGTGGGGTGTTGAGGGCTGAACGGGTGCTGCTGGTGGCGGTGTACTACCGCACCATCAGCGAGTACGTCGACGGCCACGGCATGAGCCAGTACCGCTGGCGAAGCAGCGAACGACTGCCCGGAGGAAAATGACGCCAGCATGGGAAAACCGTGGCCAAGCCCTGGGGAGCAGATCTGAACCCGCAGGTCACGGCACAGCCAGTGGCCAACAGCCAAGGGAACTTACAGCCAGGGGAACCTACCGCGCCGGACAAGGCGGCAGGATAGAGCCATGGATCTTGGACTGAAGGACCGCGTGTACATCGTCACCGGGGCGACCCGGGGACTGGGCAACGCCACGGCGCAGGCGCTGGTGGACGACGGCGCGAAGGTGATCATCACCGGCCGGGACGAGAAGAGCGTCCGGGCCGCCGCCGACGACCTGGGCCCGGACGCCGTCGGGCTCGCCGCCGACAACGCCGACCCGTCCGTGGCGCAGCGGCTGGTGGACACCGCGTTGGAAGGGTGCGGCCGGCTCGACGGCATCCTCATCAGCGTCGGCGGTCCGGCGCCCGGTTCCGCCGCGGACAACACCGACGAGCAGTGGGAGTCGGCCTTCGAATCGGTCTTCCTGGGCGCGGTACGGCTCGCCCGGGTGGCCGCCGCAGCGCTCGGCGACGGCGGGGTCATCGGCT
Source organism: Streptomyces sp. NBC_00341 (assembly GCF_041435055.1). NCBI lineage: Bacteria > Bacillati > Actinomycetota > Actinomycetes > Kitasatosporales > Streptomycetaceae > Streptomyces > Streptomyces sp. NBC_00341. The sequence continues at coordinate 1,792,123 of NZ_CP108002.1, forward strand.
TCGTGCTCTCCGGCTCCGTCCACGAGCCGATCGGCGGACTGACCATCTCCAACGGTCTGCGCCCCGGACTGGCCGGGTTCGCCAAGTCGCTGGCCAATGAGCTGGGCCCGCGCGGCATCCGGGTGGTGGGCGTGCTGCCGGCCCGGATCGACACGGACCGGGTCCGTGAACTGGATGCGCTCTCGGGCGACGCGGAGGCCTCGCGCACGGCCAACGAGGCGCGCATCCCGCTGCGCCGCTACGGCACCCCGCAGGAGTTCGGCCGGACGGCGGCCTTCCTGCTCTCGCCCGCCGCCTCGTATCTGACCGGGATCATGGTCCCGGTCGACGGCGGCTCCCGGCACGGCTTCTGACCGGTCCGGCCCGACGGCTGGTACGGACGCGGCGGCTGGTACGGACGCGGCGGGCGGGCCGGATGATGACCCCTCCGGCCCGCCCGCCGTCGTGTCCCGTACCGCCCGTATCGCGCGTCGTCGTGTCCCGTACCGCCCGTCAGCTCACCCGCTCCGCGCGGTGCTTGACCGCCCTGAGCCGTACCTCGGCGGGCAGCCGGTCCAGCCCCGCGGAATCCCTGGCATGGGCCAGCGCCTCGTCGGTCAGCCGGCCCAGCGCCTCGTCCGGCGCCGCGTGCGGCTCCACCAGCAGCCGGATCCTGGCCCGCGGTGCGCTGCGCTTCCCGGTCAGTACGACCTGAGCCCGGGACACCCCGTCCAGGCCGCCCGCCTCCGCGGCGAGCGCGCCCTCCAGGGCCCGGCCGCGCAGCAGTGCGCCCTCACCGTCCCCGCTGTCCACCAGCACCTCGGAGAGCCGGGCCCGGCGCAGCTGGGCCAGCAGCCACCACAGGGCGAGCACGACGAGGACGGCGAGGACCGCGATCACCGTCGGCCACCACCAGCCGTCCGCACGCCAGCGGGTGCGGTCGGCCTCGCTGAGCAGTACGTCGTTCTTCCCCGACCACGGCCACCAGGACGGGACGGAGAGCCCGGTGGCGGCGGCCAGCACTCCACCGCCGACGCAGACCAGCACCAGCCCGGCGAGGCCCAGCAGTACCCGGTTGACGGTCCTGCGCACGCCGCTCACCCCTTCTTCGCCGGACGGCGGACATGGACGGACAGACCGGGCGGCCTCGACAGGCCGAGTTCCGCGATGCCCGTCGAGAGCGCGGTGTCCAGGTCTGCCCGTACGTCGTCGAGTTCACGGAAGTGCGAGACGGCCCGCACCTTCGCCTTGCTCCGGCGCATCCGGACCCGGACCGACTGCACGCCGGACACCTCGACAGCCCGGTCGCGCAGGACCATCGCCGCCGCTGTCCGGTCGAGCGCGGCCCGGACGTCCGGGCGGTCGCGGCGCATCGGCAGCAGATCGCGGAGTCCGGGCGTGAGCGCGAGGAGGATCAGCCAGAGGCCGATCGCCGCCGCGACCGCCGCGCCGGTCAGTACCCAGACGTCGTTCACGGGCCGCCGCGCCAGCTCGTCGGCCAGCGTGCGGCGCCACTGCATCGCCGGATGGCCGGCCCGGACCGCCGCCACGTCGTACAGCAGGAGTCCGGCGCCGCCGAGTACCACCAGCGCGAGGATGCCGGCCGGCACCCGGCGGGCGGACCAGAAGCGGCCGCCGCCGCCCTCGCCCCGGTCCTTGGCGGGCACCGGCTCGTAGGACGCGCCCGAGGCGGACTGGTCCAGTTCGAGCACGTCCCCGCGCTCCACCGGCTGGACCGTGGGCAGACGCTGCGTGCTGTGTTCCGGGTTCTGGGGCTCGGTCATCGGATCCTCCCCTGCACCGCGAGGCTCGCTCCTGAGGGGTGCAGGCGTTCGACCTGTACGGCCACTTCGGGCACCTCCATCCCCGCCAACGCCTTTACCCGCATCGCGACCCGCTGACGCACCGCGCCGCACTGGCGGCCGATGTCGCTGGGATATCCGAGCTCGAGGCTCACCCGTACCCGGGCGGTGTCACGGTGCACCGTGACCGTGGCGCGCGGCGACGCGCCCTCCTCGGCCGGCTCGTCGACGGCCTCCTTCGCCGCCTGGGCGGCGATCTTCGCGACCACCCGGTCGGCGATCCGGGTCTCCCCCCGCTCCGCGGCGGCGACCCGGTCGCCCGCCCCCGACACGGCCGTCACCGCCGTCGGTCGCCGCGATCGCGACTCCGGAAGAAGTCGCCGGGCTCCAGATCACCGTCGAGGAAGCGGCCGGCGATGAAGCCGACCGCCCCCAACGCGGCCACCAGCAGGAAGGCCCCGAACCCGCCGAAATATCCGGCGAATCCGAGCGCCATGCCCGCCACCATGCCGACCACAGCCATGCTCATCGTGCGCTCCTCAACTACCTCGGACCGGAGGACTACTGGAGACGTGGCTCGGGCTGATCGTCGTCGTCATCCTCGTCGGGCAGCTTCACATCGCTCACCGCGATGTTGACCTCGACGACTTCGAGACCCGTCATCCGCTCGACGGCCGCGACCACGTTCTCCCGTACGTCACGGGCGACATCGGCGATCGACACGCCGTAGTCGACGACGATCTCCAGATCGAGGGCCGTCTGCGACTCACCGACCTCGGCCTTCACGCCCCGGGTGACGGACTTGCCGCCGCCGGGCACCCGGTCGCGCACCGCGCCGAAGGTGCGGGAGAGGCCGCTGCCCATCGCGTGCACGCCGACCACATCGCGTGCCGCCATTCCGGCGATCTTCTCGACCACCCCGTCCGCGATCGTCGTACGGCCGCGGGTGCCGGGGTCTCCCCCACCACGCTTGGTCAGTGACGAGCTCGCGTCCTTGTCGGGGTTCTCGGGCCGGTTCCGCTGTGGGGTCTCGGTCATCGCCGCTCTTCCCTTCGGGGGCAGGAATGGACTTCATTGCCCACATTAGGTGCGCTTGCCCCGTCTCGCGCCGTGGATGCGGCAGGCTGAGGGAATGACGACGGCTGACAGCCCGAACAGGGCCGACGGATGGACGGCTGCGGTTCGGCAACGACTCGGCCTGGGCCGGCTGCTCCCGCTCGGCGGTCCGGCGGACGGGGCCTGGATCTCGGAACGGGCCGCGGTCGCGGTGCTGCGACGGGCGGTACGCGGCCGGGGGCCTGGGCCGGTGCTCGGTGAGCTGAGGATCGCGGTGGCCGATCCGGGCACGGCCCCCGGCGCTCGGGTGCCGGCTCCCCCGAGTGCGCTGCCGCCGGGCCCGCTGCGGATCGAGGCGACCATGGCGGCGACGGCCGACCAGCCGTTGCCGGCCGCCGCGGCGGCGCTGCGCTCCGCGCTGCTGGCGGCGGCCTCGCTCCGGCTCGGCCTGGAGGTCTGCGAGGTGGATCTCCAGGTGACGGAGCTGCTGGACACCGAGCCGGAGCGGCCGGCGCCGGAGCCGGACGGGGTGCGCGCGGCGCATCCCGAGGGCACGGCGGGCCTGGCGGCTGCCGGGGTGGCCGGTGTCTCGACGCTGACCCGGGTGCTGGGCCCGGCGGTACACACGGGCGCGGATCACGTACGGGTCGAGCTGGCCACGGACGACGGCCACCGCGCGCTCGACGTGGCACGCGCGGTGCGGGCGGCGGTGACGGAAGCGGTGGACGGGCATCCGCCGGTCGCGGTGCTGGTCACGGCGGTGACGGGGCCCACGGCCGGGCCGGGTACGCCGGGCGCTGCCCCGGGCACGTCGGAGGGCTGAGCCGGGCGCACCAGGGCTGGGGCCGGTGCGCCGAAAAGCCGGAGGCGGGATGCCCCCGGCCGGGTGACGGGTCAGTCGGAGGCGCCCGCCAGATCGCGCAGCCGACGGCCCTGCGCGGCCCGTTCAGCGGTGCGCTGCTCCTCGTACGTACGCGAGAGGGCGCCGCTCAGCAGGGCCTTGGTCTCGACGAGGGCGTCGCGCGGGGCGGCCAGCAGGGCGCCGGCCAGGTCGCGGGCGGCTCCGTCGAGCTCCGCCGCGGGCACCACGAGGTTGGCCAGTCCGGTGCGCTCGGCCTCCTCGGCGTGCACGAAGCGGCCGGTGGCGCAGATTTCGAGCGCGCGTGCGTACCCCACCAGGTGCACCAGGGGGTGCGTGCCGGTGAGGTCGGGCACCAGACCGAGGCTGGTCTCGCGCATGGCGAACTGCACGTCCTCGGCGACGATCCGCAGATCGCAGGCGAGGGCGAGCTGGAAGCCCGCACCGATGGCGTGCCCCTGGACGGCCGCGATCGACACGAGGTCGTTGCGGCGCCACCAGGTGAACGCGGACTGGTACTCGGCGATGACCGCGTCGAGCTCGGCCTCCGGGCCGCGCCCCATGTCGAGGAAGGACGGCTCGCCGTCGAAGCCCTCGGGGGTGAACGCCTGGCGGTCGAGGCCGGCGGAGAAGGACACACCTTCGCCGCGCAGCACGACGACCCGCACACTGCCGGGCAGGGCCCGTCCGGCCTCTGTCAACGCCCGCCACAGAGCGGGGGACTGAGCGTTGCGCTTGGCCGGATTGGTGAGGGTCACCGTGGCAACCGCGTCATCGACGGTGAGTCGTACGCCGTCCTTGTCGAGCACAGTGTCGAGCGAGGTCATGAAGCGCCTCCGGATCGGGTGCAGTCAGCACAGAGCTAAGTGACTGAACAGTAACCACCCGATCGACCATACGATCGACCGGGTGGCCACCACCGAACCGGTGGGCCACGGAGGGGATCGGACGATCCGCCCCGGCCCGCCGACGGCTGTCAGGCCGTCGCGGCCTTCTTTCCTCGTGTCGCGCCGCCGCGTCCTCGCAGCGTCACTCCGGACTCACTGAGCATCCGGTGGACGAATCCGTAGGAGCGGCCGGTTTCCTCGGCCAGCGCCCGGATGCTCGCACCGGAGTCGTACTTCTTCTTCAGGTCTGCCGCGAGCTTGTCGCGCGCGGCGCCGGTTACCCGGCTGCCCTTCTTCAGAGTCTCGGCCACCCGTGCCTCCTCGTGGGAAGTGCGCTCTGGACTCTCATGATCACCCCTCCGGCGCTTCCTGGCCACCCATTCGGCAAGGTCCGTGCAACCGGATTCACGCCCCGGGAGTGCGCCGGACTGATCGGAATTCCGCATTCCGCGGGGCCCCGGAGGGCCTCTGGGGAGCCCTTCGGGAAAAACGTCCAGGTCAGGGCCGCGCGGGTTTTGCACCCGGAAATGGGTGCGCCCGGCAGGTATCTGCCGGGCGCCGCGCCGAGGTACGAGACGTACTCACGCAGATGATGGATCACGCGTAGGCCGAATGATCCAGTGGGAGTGGATCAATGGACGGCCGTACCGGGTCAGGCCAGCGAGACCAGGTCCCGGTAGTCCGCACCCCACAGGTCCTCGACCCCGTCGGGCAGCAGGATGATGCGCTCGGGCTGGAGCGCCTCGACCGCGCCCTCGTCGTGCGTGACGAGGACGACGGCGCCCTTGTACGTGCGCAGCGCGCCGAGGATCTCCTCGCGGCTGGCCGGGTCGAGGTTGTTGGTGGGCTCGTCGAGCAGGAGCACGTTGGCGGAGGAGACCACCAGCGTCGCCAGGGCGAGCCGGGTCTTCTCGCCGCCGGAGAGCACGCCCGCCGGCTTGTCGACGTCGTCACCGGAGAAGAGGAACGAGCCGAGCGTCTTGCGGACCGCGACGAGGTCGAGGTCGGGCGCGGCGGAGCGCATGTTCTCCAGGACGGTGCGGTCCGGGTCGAGGGTCTCGTGCTCCTGGGCGTAGTAGCCGAGCTTGAGTCCGTGGCCCTCGATGATCTCGCCGGTGTCGGGCTTCTCCGCACCGCCGAGGAGCCGCAGCAGCGTGGTCTTGCCCGCGCCGTTGAGGCCGAGGATGACGACCCGGGAGCCCTTGTCGATGGCGAGGCCGACGTCGGTGAAGATCTCCAGCGATCCGTAGGACTTGGAGAGGCCCTCCGCCATCAGCGGGGTCTTGCCGCACGGGGAGGGGTCGGGGAAGCGCAGCTTGGCGACCTTGTCGGAGACCCGCACGGCCTCCAGGCCGGAGAGCAGCCGGTCGGCGCGCTTGGCCATGTTCTGCGCGGCCACGGTCTTGGTGGCCTTGGCGCGCATCTTGTCGGCCTGGGCGTTGAGGGTGGCGGCCTTCTTCTCGGCGTTCTGGCGCTCGCGCTTGCGGCGCTTCTCGTCGGCCTCGCGCTGCTGCTGGTAGAGCTTCCAGCCCATGTTGTAGACGTCGATCTGGGAGCGGTTGGCGTCGAGGTAGAAGACCTTGTTGACGACGGTCTGGACCAGGTCCTCGTCGTGGGAGATCACGACGAAGCCGCCTCGGTAGCTCCGGAGGTAGTCGCGCAGCCAGACGATGGAGTCGGCGTCGAGGTGGTTGGTGGGCTCGTCGAGGAGCAGGGTGTCGGCGTCCGAGAAGAGGATCCTGGCGAGCTCGACACGGCGGCGCTGACCGCCGGAGAGGGTGTGGAGCGGCTGGGCGAGCACCCGGTCGGGCAGGCTGAGGGCCGCGGCGATGGTGGCGGCCTCGGCCTCTGCGGCGTATCCGCCCTTGGTGAGGAACTCCGTCTCCAGGCGCTCGTACTTCTTCATCGCCTTCTCGCGGGTGGCGCCCTTGCCGTTCGCCATCCGCTCCTCGTTCTCGCGCATCCTGCGGAGGGTCTCGTCGAGGCCGCGGGCGGAGAGGACGCGGTCGCGGGCGAGCACGTCGAGGTCGCCGGTGCGCGGGTCCTGCGGGAGGTAGCCGACCTCGCCGGAGCGGGTGATGGTGCCGGCGGCGGGGGTGCCCTCGCCCGCGAGGCACTTGGTGAGGGTGGTCTTGCCCGCTCCGTTGCGGCCGACGAGGCCGATGCGGTCGCCCTTGGCGATGCGGAAGGAGGCGGATTCGATAAGCATGCGGGCGCCGGCGCGCAGCTCGATGCCGGAAGCGGTGATCACGGGAAAAACTCCAGGGCGGAATGGACGGCGGAGGAACGGCTAGCGATTCACGACTCGAACGCCGCTACTCACGCATACGCACAAGGAGAGTTGCCATGAGGACCAGTCTACTGGCGGTGTCCAATCGCTTTTCCGCCTGCTCCCGCTCCCCGGCGCCCGGCTCCACCCTCGGCCCGATAAGGGGCATGGCGGTATGAACTATCCGATACTCGGCGCAGGGCGGTGCGCGGCCGCGCGGAGCAGAGGGTGGTGCCATGCGGTTCGACGACGACGCCGGTCTGGACACGTCCGAGGTCCGGGATGTGCGCGGCAGTCGCGTCCCGGGCGGCAGGGCCACCGTGGGCGGCGGCATCGCGGCGGTCATCGCGCTGATCCTCGGGCTGCTCTTCGGAGTAGGCCCCGAGGAGCTCGGCCTCTCCTCCGGTGGCTCGGGCACGACCGCGACCGCGTCGTCGGCCGCCCAGGTCGAGCGGTCCTGCCGGACCGGCCGGGACGCGAACACCAAGGACGACTGCCGGACGGTCGCGGTGGTCAACAGCGTCCAGGACTACTGGAAGCAGGAATTCGCCCGGCGCGGAGCCACGTACGGGAACGCTCGCACGGTGCTGTTCACCGACCGGATCAGCACCGCCTGCGGCTCCGCGACCTCGGCCGTGGGGCCGTTCTACTGCCCCGGGGACCGGCAGGTCTATCTGGACCTGGGGTTCTTCGACGAGCTGCGGACCACGTTCGGGGCGAGCGGCGGACCGTTCGCCCAGGCGTACGTCGTGGCGCACGAGTACGGGCACCACGTGCAGAACCAGCTGGGGACTCTGGGCCGGGCGCAGGACGGGCGGACCGGCGAGAACAGCGACGCGGTGAAGGTGGAGCTCCAGGCGGACTGTTACGCCGGGGTCTGGGCGCACCACGCGACGACGACGCCCGACGGGGCGACGGGGCGGCCGTTGATCACCGAGCTGACCGGGGCGGACATCCGGGACGGCCTCGACGCGGCGGCGGCGGTCGGGGACGACCGGATCCAGGAGAGGTTCCAGGGCCGGGTCACCCCGGAGTCCTGGACGCACGGCTCGGCGGCGCAGCGGCAGCAGTGGTTCACCACGGGATTTCGCAGCGGCGATCCGGCCGGCTGCGACACACTCCGCTGACCTGCGGGAACCGCTTCCGCGCCGGTGCCCGGCAGGGCGTTGTCAGTGCCCGGTGGGAGACTGAGACGCAGATCACACACGAGTCGGGCGCGGGGTCCTGACGACGCGAGAAGGGGTGAGCGCGATGGCGGGCTCGACGGCAGGTGCGGCGTCGGTGTTTCCGACGCTTCTCTACGACGACGCGAAGGCCGCGATCAAGCTGTTGACGGAGGCCCTCGGTTTCACCGCGGAAGCGGTGTACGAGGGCGAGGACGGCACCGTGATGCACGCGGAGCTGTCCTGCGGGAACGGCAGGGTGATGCTGGGCTCCAAGGGCCGAGAGGGGATCTTCGCGAAGGCGATGCGGGGATCCGGGCCGGTCGGTGTCTACGTGGTGGTCGACGACACCGATGCGCACCACGCGCGGGCGGTGGAGCACGGGGTGGAGATCCTGATGCCGCCCACCGACCAGGACTACGGCTCGCGCGACTACATGGCGCGGGACGCGGAGGGCAACGTGTGGAGCTTCGGGACGTACGCCCCCGGGGCGGCGGGCTGACGGCGGCGCCGGGACCGGCGGGCCGGCGACGGGCTGACGGCGGTCCGGCCGGCGGTGGTCTCCCCCCGGCCGGCCGGACCGGCCGCTCAGGCTCCGCCGGTGTGCACCTGGAACGCCGCCTTGCGGACCGCTTTGGCGAGTGCGGGGTCGGGGTGCGCGGCGGCCAGCGCCACCAGGACCTGGACGGTGCGCGGATGGCCCACCGCCCTCACCTCGTCGAGGAGAGCCGGGACGCTGCCCTGCACGGCCGAGTCGAGGTGGCGGACCAGCAGCGCCGTCTCGCCGTGGTCGGCCACGGCCGCCGCGGTGTCGACCCAGAGCCAGGTGGCCTCCTCCCGGCTGAGGGCCTCCTGCGCGTCCTCGGGATCGGCCCCGTCGTACTCCGCGAGCCAGAGCAGCGCGTAGGGGCGCAGCGAAGGGTCGGTCACGACGGAGCGCACCTCGGGCTCCGCGGGTGCGCCGACCACCCGGAGCGCCTCGAAGGCGAGCCCGCGCAGCAGCGCGTCCTCGCCCCGTGCCACCCCGAGCAGTTCGGCGACGGCGCTGCCGACGGGGCGGGCGGCCAGCCAGGCGCGGTATTCGGCCCGGGCCGGTCCGGGGGTGAGCCGGGCGCAGCCGAGCAGCATGTCGGCGGCGGGCTGCTCGATGTTGCCGGCCGGGCTCTGGGCGGCGACGCAGATCTGCTCCAGCTTGACCCAGACCGCCCAGTTGCCGAGCGGGGTGAGGGTGGCGTGCCCGGAGCCGAGGGTGAGCGCGCCGACGGCGGCGAGCCCCTCCAGGGCCCAGTCCAGCAGGAGGGCGACCAGCGCCTCCGGGTGGGCGGTGGGAGCCGCCTCCGCGGGGACGGGCAGCGGCTGCGGCCCGTACGGCACCTCGCAGCGCTCCTCGTGGAGTTCCGCGACGCGCTGGCCCAGCAGGTCGAGCAGGGCGGGCACGGTGACCGGGCCCGCCGAGAGCTGGAGGAGGGAGAGCACCTGGGGCACGGCCTCGACGGCCTCCGCGACCGCGGTGGACTCGATGTCCTCGGGCGCGGGGTGGACGAGGGACCAGGCGTCGAAGAGCGCCACCCAGCCGCGGAGCACGGCGGAGTCGTCGCGGTCCCAGGCGCGCAGCCGCCAGCCGGGCCGTGCGGTGTCGCCGTGCAGTTCGACGAGCCCGGCCAGCCGGGCCCGGTCCCAGCCGGACCGCACCTGGCCCGGGGACAGCTCGAGTTCGGAGGAGGCCCGTTCGAGTGCCGTGGCGGCCAGCGGCGGGGTGCCTGGGCGGGAGCCGCCGGCCGCCCAGCGGGCGATCCGCACGGCGTCGGCGAGCGCGGCCCTGGCCTGCCGGGCCAGTTCCGCCCGGGGCGGGGTGCCCTCGGGCGGGCGGGGTGCCGGCCTGGTGCGCCGGGTGATCACGGCCTTGCGAGCGGTGGCGAGGGGTCGCGGGCGGACAAGTCGCAGCCTGGAGTCGCGCGGGGTACGGGACGTCACGGGGAGCAGTCTTGCCTCTGACAGCCCGAAAGCCCAAACGGAACCCGGATCACCGGTGTTCCGGGGCGTCCGCACCGTCCGGGACCAACCGGCAGAAGCGGCGCATCAGCTCACATCAGGGGCGTGAGGAAGCGGCGCAGCGTCTCCTCGTAGTACACCGGGTCGGCATTCCACATCGCCGCATGCGGAGCCTGCGCCACGGGGTGCAGGGCGACCAGGTCGGGGCGGTGGGCGGCGAGCGCGCGGGACGGCTGCCAGGGTGCCAGGGTGTCGTCGGGCCCGTGGAAGATCAGGGTGGGGACGTGCAGGGTCAGGGGCAGTGAGGTGTCCAGGAGCCGGGTGCCGCGCAGTCCGGTCTGTCCCTGGGCGGCGCGGACGGCGAGGGGCAGCAGGGCGGTCGGCACCCCGCGGGCGGCGGCCAGGGCGCGCAGGGTGGTGGCCCAGTCCAGCACCGGGGAGTCGAGGACGAGGCCGCAGATCCGGTCCCGGAGCGCGGAGTTGGCGGACGCGTGGAGCGCCATGGAGGCGCCGGTCGACCAGCCGTGCAGCACGACCTTCTCGGCGCCGTAGCGCACCGCGAAGCGGATGGCCGCGTCCAGGTCGCGCCATTCGGACTCCCCGAGGTGGCTGAGGCCGTCCGGCGAGCGCGGTGCTCCGGCGTCGCCCCGGTAGGCGATGTCGAGCACCGGCAGCTGCTGCCCGTTCAGGAAGCCGAGCAGGTTCAGGGGGTGTTCCCTGGTGGTGCCGATGCCGTGCGCGGTGATGACCCAGGTGTCCCGGGGGCCGGGCACGAACCAGGCGGGCAGGGCGCCGAGTTCGCCGGTGATCTCGACCTCGCGGTGTTCGAGGCCGAGGGCGGTGGTGGGGTCGCCGCTGTGCAGCTCGGGCGTGATGCGGACCTTGGCCCCGGGGCGCAGGGTGCCGCGGTTGACGCGCTCCAGCCGGCGCACGACGGTGTCGGCGGCCTGGTGGGCCTGGTCGATCACCGGGCCGACGACGGCGTGGACGTCGTCACCGACCAGCCCGTAGGTGCCGGGCCGCAGCGCGGCGAAGGAGCGGGTCAGGGTGACCTGCCCGGCCGCCGTCGCGTGCACGGTGACTCTGCGGTCGGCGGGGAACGGACGTCCGGACGGCGCCTTGAGGGCGACGTCGCCGGCGTACCGGCCGGCCGCGACCGCTGCCGCACCGGCGCCGAGGAGTGAGGTGACGACTGCTGCCGTCGCTTTTGCCGGGTGCACGGCTTCAGTCTCATGGGCGCTCGCGCACTCGGCCAGCGGGCGGGGGCCGTCCGGTGACGACCCCCGCCCCCGGCGGGCTCAGTCCGGCTGCCCGTACCCCTTCAGCGCCTCCCCGACGTCGCTCAGCTGGTCCGGGGTGAGCAGGGCCGGGGAGCGGCCGGGGACGGCGCTCGCGGCGAGCCAGAGGCGGCACAGCCATTCGAGCTGGGCGGTGCGGTCGTACGCCTCGTCGAGGGTGGCTCCGTAGGTGACGGTTCCGTGGTTGCCGAGCAGGCAGCCGGTGCGGTCCCGCAGGGCGGTCAGCATGTTCGCGGCCAGCTCGTCGGTGCCGTACCGGGCGTAGGCGGCGACCCGGACGGGGCCGCCCAGCAGCGCGGCCGCGTAGTGGATCGGCGGGACCTCGGCGACGAGCGTGGAGACGGCTGTGGCGTGCACCGCGTGGGTGTGCACGACGGCGGCCGCCGCCGTGTTCCGGTAGACCGCGAGATGGAGCGGAAGTTCGCTGGTCGGGGCCAGCTCACCGAGGACCTGGTTGCCCTCCAGATCGACGCCGACCGCGTCCTCTGGGCGGAGCCGGTCGTACGGCACACCGCTCGGGGTGACCAGGACGGTGCCGCCCACCCGCGCGGAGACGTTGCCCGAGGTGCCGACGACCAGTCCGTCGGCCGCCGTCCTGCGGGCGGTGGCGACGACCGCGCCCCAGGCCCGTTCGATGTCTCCGGCGTGGTCGGTGGCACCGGTGTGTTCGATGTGCCCGGCGTGTTCGACCGGATCCTGCCGCTGATCGCTCATACGAAGATCCTTTCAACTGATGAGCGGTCCATGATTCCGTCTCCCGCCGGAGACCGGCCGGCCCCGGATTCGGGGCCCACACCGCCCCCTGCCCGCCCCGACCTGTCGGACCACGGCCAAACAGAGCGACGCCCCTCCGATTGGGGTCACCGCAACGCCCTGTTCAGTTCATCTTCCGTTCACCCAGGTTGCCTACGTTCCTCGTGCCACTGACGTCGAACGATTGCCTGGGTAAATGGAACACATCACGCTGCTGCTCGCGATTGTGATCGTGACAGCTCTAGTGTTCGATTTCACGAACGGTTTCCACGACACCGCCAACGCGATGGCGACCACCATCTCGACCGGCGCACTCAAACCCAAGACAGCGGTGGCGATGTCCGCCGTTCTCAACCTCGTCGGCGCGTTCCTGTCGGTGGAGGTCGCCAAGACGATCTCCGGCGGGATCATCAATGAGAACGGCCTCAGAACCGAGGTCATCTTCGCGGCGCTCGTCGGCGCCATCCTGTGGAATCTGCTGACCTGGCTGGTCGGGCTCCCGTCCAGCTCCTCGCACGCCCTCTTCGGCGGTCTGATCGGCGCCGCGGTGATGTCCGCGGGCTGGTCGTCGGTCGACGGCGGCACCGTCGTCACCAAGGTGCTGCTCCCCGCGGTCGCCGCCCCGATCGTCGCCGGACTGGCCGCGCTGCTGGCCACCAAGCTGACCTACCGGATCGGCGGGAAGGTCCAGGGCGGCGCCCAGGAGAAGGCGACCGCCAAGGGCTACCGCGCCGGACAGATCGCCTCCGCCGGGCTGGTCTCCCTCGCCCACGGCACCAACGACGCACAGAAGACGATGGGCATCATCACCCTGGCCCTGGTCACCGGCGGAGTCCTGTCCCCCGGTTCGAACCCGCCGGTCTGGGTCATCGTCAGCGCCGGAATGGCCATCGCGCTCGGCACCTACCTCGGCGGCTGGCGCATCATCCGCACCATGGGCAGCGGCCTCACCGAGCTCAAGCCGCCGCAGGGCTTCGCCGCCCAGACCAGTGCGGCCACGGTCATCCTGGCCTCCTCGCACCTCGGCTTCTCCCTCTCCACCACCCAGTCCTGCTCCGGCGCCGTGATGGGCGCCGGACTCGGCCGCCGGGGCGGTGTGGTCCGCTGGTCCACCGCCACCCGGATGTTCATCGCGTGGGGTCTGACGCTGCCGGCCGCCGGTCTGGTCGGCGCGGGGGCGGAGTTCCTCACCAAGCAGGGCACCTGGGGTGTCGTACTCGTCGCCGTACTGCTGATCGCGGGCTCCGGAGCGATCTGGGTCCTGTCCCGCCGCAAGCCGGTCGGCCAGGACGATGTCGCACCCGGCGCCCAGGACGGCGCTCCGGTCACCGGGGACGCCGAACCCGCGGGCGTCATCACCACCGCCATCGCGGCCGTCAGCCCGCCGCCCACCGCGGCCGCCCAGGCCCACGACCTCACCGCCACCATCCCGGCCCCGTCCGTAGCCGACCCGGCACGACCCGCCACGGTGTAAGGAAGATCCTCCATGAACATCGACTGGGCAGCCCTCGGCACCGTCTTCGGCGTCTCTCTCGTCGCCACCGTCGCACTGGTGGGCCTCTTCACCCTGGGCATCGCCGGCCTCTCCAGGCAGCCGGAACCGGCCGAGCAGGGCGGGCAGTCCGGCGGGTCCCTGATGCTCGCCCGCGCGGGCGCGTACGTCTGCTTCGGACTGTGCGCGGCGGCGGTGGCCTACGGGATCTACCTGATCGTCGCCTGATCCACAGCCCCTGATCCGTCCGCCGCGTCGGGCCGGCCGCACCTCGGGTGCGGCCGGCCCGATGTGCGTCTCAGCACACTGCACCGTCGCAGGTCAACGGTAGGTTGACTGGCGTTCGCGGAGCGTGGTGGACTGCCGGAGCCATTACGGCGACAGCAGAGGAAGCCGGTGCGAATCCGGCGCGGTCCCGCCACTGTCACCGGGGAGCAGTCCCCCACCACCGGAAGTCACGGTCCACGCCGAGTGGGCTGGAAGACCGGGGGAACTGCGGATCCGGGAGCCAGGAGACTCTCGTCGCCGGTCACGTCGAACCAGGGCGCGGACCCTGAGTGAGGACATATCGCCATGCCCGGCCGCCGTGCGCCCGTCTCCGTGTCTCCCCTTCGACCAGCACCAGCCGCCCGCGCGAAGGCCCTTCGAGGCGCGACGGCCGGCTGAACCGTGCGTGCCGATCGCATTTTCGCGTACGGCGCCACGGCCGGTCTGATCGGTGATCTGCTGCTCGGTGATCCCCGCCGGGGACATCCGGTCGCCGCCTTCGGGCGCGCCGCGGCAGGCGTCGAACACCGTCTGTGGCGCGACCACCGCGGGTGGGGCGCCCTGCACACCCTGGTCTGCGCCGGAGGCGCCGCCGGCGGTGCCGCACTGGCCTCCCGAGCCCTGCGCCGCCGTCCCGCCGCCTCCGTCGCGCTGACCGCCGCCGCCACCTGGTCCGTCGTCGGCGGTACGTCGCTGGGGCGCGAGGCCCGGTCCATCGGCGGCGCGCTGGCCGCCGGGGACCTCGGCCTGGCGCGGGAGCGGCTGCCCCATCTGTGCGGCCGCGACCCGCAGTCCCTGGACGGACCGCAGATCGCCCGCGCGGTGGTGGAGTCCGTCGCGGAGAACACCTCCGACGCCGTGGTCGGCGCCCTGGTGTGGGGTGCGCTGGGCGGGGTCCCCGGACTCGTCGGCTTCCGGGCCGCCAACACCCTGGACGCGATGGTCGGCCACCGGTCGCCCCGCTACCTGCGCTACGGCTGGGCCTCCGCCCGCCTCGACGACCTCGTGGGCTGGCCGGGCGCCCGGCTCACGGCCCTGCTCGCCGTCGCCGCCGGCGGCCGGCCCCGGGGCGCGCTGCGGGCCTGGCAGGCGGATGCCGCCAAGCACCCGAGCCCCAACGCGGGCCCTGTGGAGGCCTCGTTCGCGGGCGCGCTCGGCGTACGGCTCGGCGGCACCCTCGCCTACGGCGGCCGGGTCGAGCACCGCCCCGTGCTCAACGGCGAGGCGGGCCGGGCCGTGGAGACCGAGGACATCGAACGCGCCGTACGGCTGTCGCGCCGGATCGGGGTGCTGGCCCTCGGCGTCAGCGTGGCGGCCCGGCTGGGCGTGGGCGCCGCCGCACGACGGATCACCTCGACGCGCGGCCCGGGGACTCCTGCCCCGGGTGCGCGCACCTCAGGACGGAGACCGACATGAGCGGCGGACTGCTGGTCGCCGGTACCACCTCCGACGCGGGCAAGAGCGTCGTCACGGCGGGCATCTGCCGCTGGCTGGTGCGCCGGGGGGTGAAGGTCGCGCCGTTCAAGGCGCAGAACATGTCCCTCAACTCCTTCGTCACCCGCGAGGGCGCCGAGATCGGCCGGGCCCAGGCCATGCAGGCCCAGGCCGCCCGGGTGGAGCCGACCGCGCTGATGAACCCGGTGCTGCTCAAGCCCGGCAGCGACCGCTCCAGCCAGGTCGTCCTGATGGGGCGCGCGATCGGCGAGATGAGCGCCCGCGGCTACCACGGCGGCAGGCAGGAGCAGTTGCTGTCCACCGTCGTGGACTGCCTGGAGCAGCTGCGGTCCACGTATGACGCGGTGATCTGCGAGGGCGCGGGCAGTCCGGCCGAGATCAACCTCCGGCGCACGGACATCGTGAACATGGGCATCGCACGGGCGGCGCGCTTCCCGGTGGTGGTCGTCGGGGACATCGACCGGGGCGGGGTCTTCGCGTCGTTCTTCGGTACGACGGCGCTGCTGGCCGCGGCGGACCAGGAGCTGATCGCCGGCTACCTGGTCAACAAGTTCCGCGGTGACGTGTCACTGCTGGAGCCGGGCCTGGACATGCTGCTCGGTCTCACCGGGCGTCCCACGTACGGGGTGCTGCCGTTCGCCCACGGCCTCGGCATCGACGAGGAGGACGGGCTGCGGGTCTCGCTGCGCGGCACCGTACGCGAGTCGGTCGTCGCACCGCCGCACGGCGAGGACATCCTGCGCGTCGCCGTGTGCGCCGTCCCGCTGATGTCCAACTTCACCGACGTGGACGCGCTCGCCGCGGAACCCGGCGTCGTCGTGCGGTTCGTGGACCGCCCGGAGGAGCTGACCGACGCCGACCTCGTCATCGTGCCCGGCACCCGGGGCACCGTGAAGGCGCTGGCCTGGCTGCGCGAGCGCGGGCTCGCCGACGCGCTGCGGCGGCGCGCCGCGGAGGGCCGCCCGGTGCTCGGCATCTGCGGCGGCTACCAGATCCTCGGCGAACACATCGAGGACGAGGTGGAGTCGCGCGCCGGGCAGGTCGACGCGCTCGGGCTGCTGCCCGTCCGCGTCCGGTTCGACCGCGAGAAGACGCTCGCCCGGCCGGTCGGTGAGGCGCTCGGCGCCCCCGTGGAGGGGTACGAGATCCACCACGGCGTCGCGGACGTACGCGGCGGCGAGCCGTTCCTCACCGACGGGCAGGGACAGCGGCTCGACGGCTGCCGGTCAGGCGCGGTGTGGGGCACCCACTGGCACGGCTCGCTGGAGAGCGACGCGTTCCGCCGCCGTTTCCTGACCGAGATCGCGCGGGCCGCGGGGCGCCGCTTCGTCCCCGCCCCCGACACCTGCTTCGCCGCACTGCGCGAGGAGCAGCTCGACCTCCTCGGCGACCTCATCGAGGAACACGCGGACACCGACGCGCTGTGGCGGCTCATCGAGTCGGGCGCGCCCGCGGGACTCCCTTTCATCCCGCCGGGGGCGCCCACGGTGCCCGCATGAACGTTCTGCGAGCGAGGCTCCGGATGGGCCCTTGGCGATCCCCGCTAGGGCGGGGATCAAAGCAGCAGTTCCACTAAGTGGTCGTGCAGGAGCGGAACATCCCCGTGCCGACGGGGAACAGGCCCAAATTCTAGGGGTGCGAAGGAGTCGCGCCTCTCCATGCGAACCTCAGCCACTCGAAGGAGTGATGTGGTATGACCAGGCCATACCCGTTCACCGCAGTCGTCGGGCAGGACAGTCTTCGACTCGCTCTGCTACTCAACGCGATTAGCCCAGCCGTGGGCGGGGTGCTCGTGCGCGGCGAAAAGGGGACAGCGAAGTCAACCGCCGTCCGAGCACTCACAGCCCTTCTGCCAGAGATCGACGTCGTCCCCGGCTGCCGCTTTTCGTGCGCTCCGGATAAGCCGGGCTCCGCCTGCCCTGACGGCCCGCATCAGGATGCCTCGTCGGCATCGCGTCCGGCACGTCTCATCGAGCTGCCCATCGGCGCGTCCGAAGACCGGCTCGTCGGGGCGCTCGACATCGAACGGGTGCTTTCGGAGGGCGTGAGAGCCTTCGAGCCGGGGCTCCTGGCCGCCGCGAATCGCGGCATTCTGTACGTAGACGAAGTCAACTTGCTGCAGGACCATCTGGTCGACGTCCTGCTCGACGCGGCGGCCATGGGCGCCTCCCATGTCGAACGCGAGGGCGTCTCCGTACGGCACGCGGCGCGGTTCCTGCTCGTCGGGACCATGAATCCCGAAGAGGGCGAGCTGCGCCCCCAACTGCTCGACCGGTTCGGGCTGACCGTCGAGGTCGCCGCCTCCCGGGACACGGACCAGCGGGTGGAGGTGGTGCGGCGGCGGCTCGCCTACGACGACGACCCGGCCGCCTTCGCCGCCCGATGGGCCGAGGAGGAGGTTGCGCTGCGGGACCGGATCGCGGCCGCGCGGGCACTGCTGCCCGAAGTAAGCCTCGGTGACGGGCCGCTGCGGCAGATCGCGGCGACCTGCGCGGCCTTCGAGGTCGACGGGATGCGGGCCGACATCGTGATGGCCAGGACCGCCACGGCGCTGGCCGCGTGGGACGGGCGTACCGACGTGCAGTCCGAGGACGTACGGCAGGCAGCGCTGCTCGCGCTCCCCCACAGGCGCCGGCGCAATCCGTTCGACGCGCCGGGGCTCGACGAGGACAAGCTCGACGACACGCTGGAGCAGAACAGCGCGGAGGACGACGATCCGGACCCGGACGGCCCCGGTGGCGGCGGCCCGCCGCCGCAGGGCGACGGGCCCGACACACCGCCGCGGCCCGAGGGCGGCGCCGACGACACGCCCGAGGGGTCCGGGCCGGAGCAGTCCGTGCCGGAGCAGGGCAAGGAGCGGGAACCGGGGCAGGGGCAGCCGGCCGGGGGCGGCGAACAGCAGCCCGTACGGGCCGGCGAGCCGTTCCGTACGAAGATGCTGAGCGTGCCCGGCCTGGGCGAGGGTGCGGCGGGGCGGCGCTCCCGGGCGCGCACCGAGCACGGGCGGACCACCGGCGCGCGGCGTCCGCAGGGCGCGCTCACCAAGCTGCACCTGGCCGCCACCGTGCAGGCCGCCGCCCCGCACCAGCGGGCGCGGGGCCGGTCCGGGCGGGGCCTGGTGGTGCGGCGGGACGATCTGCGGCAGGCCACGCGGGAGGGGCGCGAGGGGAACCTCGTGCTGTTCGTCGTGGACGCGTCCGGGTCGATGGCGGCCCGGCAGCGGATGACCGCCGTGAAGGGCGCGGTCCTCTCCCTGCTGATGGATGCCTATCAGCGGCGGGACAAGGTCGGGCTGATCACCTTCCGGGGCAAGGAGGCCGCCGTGGTGCTGCCGCCGACCTCCTCGGTGGACGCCGCCGCCGCGCGGCTGGAGACACTGCCCACCGGAGGCCGTACCCCGGTGGCCGCCGGGCTGCTGAAGGCCCATGACGTGCTGCGGGTGGAGCGGCTGCGCGATCCGTCGCGCCGGCCGCTGCTGGTCGTGGTGACCGACGGGCGGGCGACCGGCGGGCCGGAGCCGGTGGCCCTGGCCGCGCGGGCGGCCCGGCTGCACGAGGCCGAGGGCACCGCGTCCGTGGTCGTGGACTGCGAGTCGGGTCCGGTGCGGCTCGGCCTCGCGGCGAGTCTCGCGGCCGAGCTGGGCGGCACCGCCGTCACGCTCGACGAGCTGCGGGCCGACTCGATCGCCGGGCTGGTCAAGGACGTTCAGGGTGACAACAGGAGGGCTGCTTGATGCCGCAGGGACAGCCGGTCAGTGTGCCGGACGACGGACTCACCACCCGGCAGCGCCGCAACCGGCCGCTGCTGATGGTGCACACCGGTATCGGCAAGGGGAAGTCGACGGCGGCCTTCGGGCTGGCGTTGCGCGCCTGGAATCAGGGGTGGCCGGTCGGGGTCTTCCAGTTCGTGAAGTCCGCGAAGTGGAAGGTCGGCGAGGAGAACGCGCTGAAGGTCCTCGGCGCGAGCGGTGAGGGCGGGCCCGTCGTCTGGCACAAGATGGGCGAGGGCTGGTCCTGGGTCCAGCGCGACCAGCAGCTGGACAACGAGGCGGCGGCCCGCGAGGGCTGGGAGCAGGTCAAGCGCGACCTCGCCGCGGAGACGCACCGGCTCTACGTGCTCGACGAGTTCGCCTACCCGATGCACTGGGGCTGGGTCGACACCGAAGAGGTGGTCCAGGTGCTGCGCGACCGGCCCGGTTCGCAGCACGTGGTGATCACCGGGCGCAACGCACCCGCCGCGCTGCTGGACGCTGCGGACCTGGTGACCGACATGTCGAAGGTCAAGCACCCGATGGACGCCGGGCAGAAGGGCCAGAGGGGCATCGAGTGGTGACGATTCCGCGCCTGGTCATCGCCGCGCCGTCGTCCGGCAGTGGCAAGACCACCGTCGCGACGGGCCTGATGGCCGCCTTCGCCGGACGCGGACTCGCCGTGTCCGGGCACAAGGTGGGGCCCGACTACATCGACCCCGGCTACCACACCCTGGCCACGGGGCGCCCCGGGCGCAATCTCGACGCGTACATGTGCGGCCCCGAGCTGATCGCCCCGCTGTTCGCGCACGGGGCGCGCGGCTGTGACCTGGCGGTCGTCGAGGGCGTGATGGGGCTGTACGACGGGGCCTCCGGGCTCGGTGAGCTGGCGTCCACCGCGCATGTCGCGAAGCTGCTGCGGGCGCCGGTGGTACTGGTCGTGGACGCGTCGTCGCAGTCGCGCTCCGTGGCGGCGCTGGTGCACGGTTTCGCCTCGTGGGATCCGGAGGTGCGGATCGGCGGGGTGATCCTGAACAAGGTCGGCTCCGACCGGCACGAGGCGCTGCTCCGCGAGGCCCTGGAGGAGTCCGGGGTGCCGGTGCTGGGGGCGCTGCGGCGGGCCGGTCAGCTGGCGGTGCCGTCGCGGCATCTGGGCCTGGTGCCGGTGGCGGAGCGCCGGGGCGACGCGGTGGACGCGGTCGCGGCGATGGCCGGGCAGGTGCTGGCCGGGTGCGACCTGGAGGGGCTGCTGGCGCTGGCCCGGTCCGCGCCGCCGGTGACGGGTGAGGTGTGGGACGCGGTGGGGGCGGTCGGCGCGCCGACGGGGCTGGACGGGGCATCGGCGGGGGTGCGGATCGCTGTTGCCTCCGGAGCCGCGTTCACCTTCTCCTACGCCGAGCACAGCGAGCTGCTCACCGCCGCGGGGGCCGAGGTCGTGCCGTTCGATCCGTTGCGGGACGAGTCGTTGCCCGAAGGGACCCGGGGGCTGGTCATCGGGGGCGGGTTTCCCGAGGTGTACGGGCCCGAGCTGTCCGCCAACGAGCCGTTGCGCGAGGCCGTCGCGGAGCTGGCGGCGTCCGGGGCACCGCTGGCCGCCGAGTGCGCGGGGCTGCTCTATCTGGCGCGGTCGCTCGACGGGCTGCCGATGTGCGGGGTGCTGAACGCCGAGGGGCGGATGTCCCAGCGGCTGACGCTCGGCTACCGGGACGCCGTGGCGCTCTCCGACAGCGTCCTCGCGGCGGCCGGCACCCGGATGCGCGGGCACGAGTTCCACCGCACCGTGCTGGAGCCGGGCGCCGGGGACGAGCCGGCCTGGGGCATGCACCGGCCGGAGCGGCGCGTGGAGGGGTTCGTGCGGCGGGGCGTCCACGCGAGCTACCTGCACACCCACTGGGCCGCCGCGCCCGGCACCGCCCGCCGGTTCGTCGAGAAGTGCGCGGGATGAACCACGGGCAGGGCAGCGGGCGGCACACGGTGAGCCGGTCAGTCCGCGATGCCCACGACCAGCCAGATGAAGCCCACTCCGGCGATCGTGCAGAGCAGCGTGGAGCGTGCCGGGTGGTCGTGGTGCGCCTCGGGGAGGATCTCGGCGGCGGCGAGGTAGAGCAGCGCTCCGCCGAAGAAGCCGAGATAGCAGCCGAGGAGTTCCGCCGGAAGGGTGAACAGGAGCGTCGTCGCCGCGCCGACGACGGGCGCCGCCGCGTCCGCGTAGAGCATCGTGAGGGCCTTGCGGCGGGCGTTCCCGTACAGGCTGGTGATCGTGTACGTGTTGAAGCCGTCCGCGAAGTCGTGGGTGATGACGGCGAGGGCCACGGCCGCGCCCATGCCGCCGCCGACCTGGAAGGCCGCGCCGAGCGCCACGCCGTCCATCAGGCTGTGGCCGACCATCGCCGCCGCCGCCGTCAGCCCGACCTGGGGCACCCGTTCCTCGCCCGCCCCGTGCGCCGCCTGGCGTACCGCGAGCAGCCGCTCCACCAGGTGCGCGACCAGGAAGCCGCCGACGAACAGCAGCAGGGCCGCCGGTACGCCGAAGACCAGTCCGCCGGCGGCCTCGATCGCCTCCGGCAGCAGGTCCAGGCCGACCACGCCGAGCATCAGTCCGCCGGCGAAGCCGAGTACGAGGTGGCGGCGGTCGGTGACGCGCTGGGCGACCCAGCCGCCGGCCAGGGTCATCAGGAACGCGCCGAGCGCGACGAACACCGCCATGGGCTCTTGCTAGCCGATTGACCCCGGTGCGCGCATCTCAGGGCGTGCGCCGTCAGTGCAGTCAGTGCCGTCATCAGTCCGGAAGGAGTGCTCCATGGCCGAGAACGCCGACGTTCACCTGCCCGGCCGTCGGGAGGCCGGTCCGCCGGCCGCCTCGCTCACCGTCGGGGTCGGCGCGTCCAGGGGCGCGCCGCAGGACGAGGTGCTCGGGCTGATCCGGGACACCCTGGCCGGGGCCGGGCTCTCTCCGCTGGACGTCGCGGAGTTGGCGACCGTCGATGCCAGGTCCGGGGAGCCGGGGATCGTGGCCGCCGCCGCACGGCTCGGGGTGCCGCTGCTGACGTACCCGGCCGAGGTGCTGGCCCGCGTCGAGGTGCCGCATCCGTCCGGCGCGCCGCTCGCCGCCGTCGGCACGCCCTCGGTGGCGGAGGCCGCGGCGCTCGCCGGGGGCGGCGAACTCCTCGTACCGAAGCGGAAGTCGCACCCGGAGGGGCGCGCGGCGATGGTCACCTGCGCGGTCGTCCGCCGGGCCCCGCGCCGCGGCCTCCCCGTCGACGAGGCCGTGCCGGCGCACGTCGCACCGTCCGCGCCCTTCGCGTCGTCAGGTCCGGACCGTTGCGTGAAGCCCGTCGCGGGGCGCATAGTCGTATCGCCGCACTTCCACCCTCACGACGACGGCCATTCCCCCCACTCCCACCCCCACCATGGCGGTCATGCACACTCCCACTGAGAGCCCCGACGCCACCGGCGCGGGCGCCCACGACCTGCGGCATCACGGTGACGCGGAGGTACGGGGACGGGGCCGGGATCTGACCGATCTCGCCGTCAACGTACGGGCCGGTACCCCACCGGCCTGGCTGAAGGAGCGGATAGCCGCGTCGCTGGGCGCGCTCTCCGCCTATCCGGACGGGCGTCCGGCGCTCGCGGCGGTCGCCGCACGGCACGGGCTGCCGCCCGAGCGGGTCCTGCTGACCTCGGGTGCGGCGGAGGCGTTCGTGCTGATCGCCCGCGCGCTGCCGGCCCGGCGGCCGGTCGTGGTCCACCCCCAGTTCACCGAGCCGGAGGCCGCCCTGCGCGCGGCCGGGCACGAGGTGGGACGGGTGCTGCTGCGGGCCGAGGACGGCTTCCGGCTGGATCCGGCCGCCGTTCCGGCGGACGCGGATCTGGTGGTGGTCGGCAATCCGACCAACCCGACGTCCGTGCTGCACCCCTCGGCCGTCCTGGAGCGGCTGGCCCGTCCCGGGCGGACGCTCGTGGTCGACGAGGCGTTCATGGACGCGGTGCCCGGTGAGCGCGAGGCGCTGTGCGGGCGTACGGATGTCCCCGGACTGGTGGTCCTGCGCAGCCTCACCAAGACCTGGGGACTCGCCGGGCTGCGGATCGGCTACGTCACGGCGGCGCCGGAGACCGTGCGCCTGCTGGCGGAGGCGCAGCCGTTGTGGCCGGTGTCCTCGCCCGCGCTGGCGGCGGCCGAGGCGTGTATGGAGCCGAGGGCGCTGGCCGAGGCCGAGGCCGCCGCGGAGCGCATCGCGGTGGACCGGTGCCATCTGGTCGCGGGGCTGCGGGAGTTCACCGAGATCGAGGTGGTGGAGCCGGCCGAGGGATCGTTCGTCCTGATCCGGCTGGAGCGGGCCTCCGAGATACGGGAACGGCTGCGGATGCTGGGCTTCGCTGCCCGGCGCGGCGATACGTTTCCGGGGCTCGGCACCGACTGGCTGCGGCTGGCCGTGCGCGA